>JAUPKI010000222.1 GCA_030837545.1 Thermodesulfobacteriota bacterium
CGGAAGTCAAAGGGAAGAAAGCGGAAGGGATGGAAGGAAGCGGCCAGAAAGATGAGGAAAGAGACAAAAAGGTGAACATCGAATTCCTCAATTCCATCCACAGATTACGCAGATTTCACAGAAACTGATCCCTCAATCCATCAATTCCACAATTTTTGAATTCCACAATTCCTGAATCCCTCAATTTCCTAATGGCCTCTGATATCCACACCCCTTTTTCCGGCAGATGAGAACCGACTTCCCGTTCTTCCTCTGCTTGATGGTCAAGACCCTTGTCCCGCAATCGGGGCAGATATCGTCAAAGGGTTCATCCCATGTGGCAAAGGTGCAGTCGGGATACCGGTTGCAGGCATAGAACTTCTTTCCCTTTTTGGAGGTCTTTTCCACCAACATCCCCTGACAATCCGTTTCGGGACAGCGCACGCCCGTGTTCACCGGCGCCGGGGTCCAGATATTTTTACATGCCGGGTATCCAGAGCACGCCACAAAGGACCCAAATTTTCCGTTCTTGACCACCATTGGCCGACCGCATTTTTCGCAGATTCCCTCTTCCTTGTCTGTTTCAGCAGGGGTTTCGAGGATGATCCGACCCTTTTCATCCCGCGTAAAATTGGTGGTGCTTTTGCATTCAGGATATCCGGTGCAGGCCAGGAAGATGCCGTTTCGTCCGGATTTGATGGCCATGGGCCGATGGCATTTCAGGCACATGATGTCGGTCAGCATCTCCCCCTTCATCCCACTTGTGGCTTTTTCAAGGTCTTTTTCAAAAGGCCCGTAAAACTGCTCCAGGATGTCGGTCCATCGGATCTCGCCCCGCTCGATCCTGTCCAGGTTGTTCTCCATCTGGGCGGTAAATGCCGTATCCATGACATCCGGGAAACTCGCCACCAAAAGATCCGTCACCAGAAAACCGAGTTCCGTAGGCCGAAAGCGCCCCTTTTCTACGGAGACATATTCCTTTCCGCTGATATTGGCAATGATGGCCGCATAGGTAGACGGCCTGCCGATCCCGTTTTCCTCAAGTTCCCTGATGAGGGTGGCCTCTGTAAATCGGGGCGGGGATTGGGTAAAATGCTGGGCCGGGTCCAGTTTGCGGAGGGTGAGGATCTGATCTTTTTGGAGCGGAGGAAGCTGGGCGTCCCCGTTTTTCTCGGCCCCGGCATTTTCCAATCCTTCCTGGTAGAGGGTCGTAAATCCCGGAAACACCACCACAGACCCATTCGCCCTGAAGGCCGCCTTCCCTGCATGGATTTCGGCCTGGGTCTTGTCCAATATGGCTGGGCTCATCTGACAGGCCACAAAGCGTTTCCAGACAAGGGAATAAAGGGCCAACTGATCCTTTGAAAGATAAGGCGCCACGCTGTCGGGCTCAAGCGCTGCGGAAGTCGGCCGTATGGCTTCGTGGGCCTCCTGCGCACCCTTTCGGCTCTTGAACCGGTTCGGCGTTTCAGGGAGGTAATCCTTGCCGAAGTTCTTTTGAATCAATAACCGGGCCTCCGAAATGGCGTCATTCGAAAGCCGAAAGGAATCTGTTCGCATATAGGTGATGAGTCCCACCAGCCCCCGTTGTCCGAGATCGATCCCCTCGTAAAGGACTTGTGCCACAGACATGGTCTTTTTTGCGGAGAAGCGCAACTTTCGGAAGGCCTCCTGCTGAAGGAGACTGGTGATGAAGGGGGGCGGGGCGTTCTTGTGGGTCTGTTTCTTGGTGACCTGAGAAACCTTGAACGGAAGGCCTTTTACCTCTGAAACGATCTTGAGGGTCTCCTCCTCATTTTGCAGGTCCATCTTTTTGCCGCTGTATTTGAAGAATCTGGCCTCGAACGGAGGGGGTTCGTTCGATTGGAGATGCGCCGTGAGGGACCAGTATTCCTTGGGTTCAAAGGCCTGTATCTCGCGCTCCCTGTCGCAGATCATCTTGACGGCCACGGATTGAACTCGCCCGGCGCTCAGGCCTCCTTTGACTCTTTTCCAGAGGAGGGGGGATATCTGGTAGCCTACCAGACGGTCCAGTATCCTCCTGGCCTGCTGCGAATCAAATTTGTTCCTGTCAAGGGCCTGGGGCGAAGAGACAGCCTCGCGGATGGCTCTTGCGGTGAGTTCGTTGAAAAGGACCCGGAATATCTTCTTGTCTGGAGTGCCAGCGCCCTTTTTCATCTCATCGGCAATATGCCATGCGATGGCCTCTCCTTCCCTGTCGGGGTCGGGCGCCAGATATATGGCTTCGGCGTTGCTTCCAGCGGCCTTCAATTCCTTCAGGATCTTGCCTTTCCCTTTAATGGTGACGTATTCGGGTTTGAACCCTTTTTTAATATCCACGCCCAACTTGCTGACGGGGAGATCCTTCACGTGTCCGACCGAGGCCATAATCCTGAAGTCAGGCCCCAGGTACTTTCGTATGGTTTTGGCCTTGGCAGGCGATTCAATGATCAGTAATTTTTTTGGCATCCTTGTCATCCGTCGCTGGTTGCGGGTTTTTTGGGTTCATTGGGTTTGTTGAGTTACTTGAGTTTATTGAGTTCATTCACCTGATCTCTGACTTCTATCTTCTCTCCTCCGACTGGCGCCCTCACCGGACAAACATCCTTCCGGGAAGCTGTCTCACGATCCCCTCCAGTTCCATTTTCATCAGGATGCCTGCCACCTTGCCTGCATCCATGCTGACCAGCCTTACAATATCGTCCATATGAATCGGATAATCTCCGATAACTTCATAGACCTTTTTCTCGAATTCATCCATGTCCCGAGACGTTCCATCGGCATTTCTCAGGGCGGATTTTTCCGAGGCCCCTCTTCCGAAGAAACCGAATTCGGCTAATATGTCGTCCGCATTTTCGATCAGCTTGGCCCCCTGTTTGATCAGAAAATGGGAGCCGGTGCTCTTGAAGGAATCAATGCTGCCAGGGACGGCGAATACATCGCGGCCCTGTTCGAGGGCCAGGGAGGCGGTGATCAGGGATCCGCTGTTCCGCGTGGCCTCTACGACGACAGTCCCCCTGCTCAATCCGCTGATGATTCGATTGCGGATGGGGAAGTTCCTGGGCTCGGGAGGGGTCCCTGTCAGGAATTCCGATACGATGGCGCCGTCCTCCTCTATCCTCTTAAACAGCTCTCTGTTGGATTCGGGATAGACGACGTCGATGCCCGTCCCCAGAACCCCGATGGTGAAACCGTTGCCCATGAGGCACCCGCTGTGAGCGGCTGCGTCTATCCCCCTGGCCAGGCCGCTGACGACGCCTGCGCCCCTTCGTGCCAGACCCATGGCGATCTTCTCCGCTGCCTTTCGGCCGTAATGGGTCGGGTTCCTCGATCCAACCACGCCGATAAATGTCTTTTGCAGCGGGATCTCTTTCCCCCTGACAAACAATACCATCGGAGGATTATAGATCTCTCTTAGGAATGCGGGGTAAGAGGGGTCGGTGTAGACGAGAATACTGGCATGACACGTTTCCGCCTTCTTTATTTCACCTTCGGCCTCCCTGTCAAGCGCCCGGTTTGTGATTTTTGCGGCAATATCTTTGCGTATCCCCTCAATACGCATCAGTTCTGCGACACCCGCCTTGAAGACCGTTTCCGGGTCGCTATATGTTTCGATCAGCCGCTTGAGAACCGCATTGCCCAAGCCTGGAATCATGTAGAGGGCCAGCCAGGCCAGCCTGTTATCCTGCGACGCGCTCATGGTCTGCAATCCGTCCCCCGGGTTGCTGGTTTTTCCAAGTTTGAAGTTACGACTTTAAAGTGCCCAATACGGCATAGCCGCAACCAAAAAATATCTCACACAAAGCCACGAAGAGACACAAAAGGTTTTCTTGTTTTTTGTGACAGAAAACTGGGGAATAAGGTACTAAAGTTAGAGAAGGAAAATTCCAACCCCTGCCCTTTAGTCCTGGTTGCTGGTTGAAGATCACGTCAGCAGGAATGCCCCATCTTTGAACCGTGAATCCAGTAAACCCAACGAAATGGACTCAATAAACAAACCCAACGAAATGAAAC
The DNA here is from genome assembly GCA_030837545.1 of Thermodesulfobacteriota bacterium. Lineage (GTDB taxonomy): Bacteria > Desulfobacterota > DSM-4660 > Desulfatiglandales > Desulfatiglandaceae > AUK324. The sequence goes on from JAUPKI010000222.1 coordinate 3,994, forward strand.
AAACCCAAGAAACCGACCAGCGACGGTGCTGACGTCTAAAGCCTCTCCGGGGGCATCAGAACGGACAGGCGTATAAAATCTGCTGGATGATTGCAGGGTGCAGACCCGACGGTTTTCAAAGTCTCAGGATGGCGGGAGTATAAAACAGGCGAACATCGATTCGTCAAGGTTTTTTCGTCCACGGGTCAAACCGGCTACTTAATGGGGCATCTCGGCATTTTTGACAAGAGAAGAAATGCCTCGGGCAGGTCGGTTCGGGAACCCACCTCCTCGGTCAGCCGGCTCAGAACATGCAGCGGGTTATTTTCAAGGTCTGCGTCATCATGTTCGGTCCCATAATATGTCAGGAGTTTCCTGAGGTCCTCCTTTAAATCAATGGCTTTAAGCATCGTGCCGCTGTAAAATTCTCTTTTTGCCGTGATGACCAGACCCGTCGAGGTGTCCGGTCTTGCCTCTAAGACAAGGACATACCCCAACGCCTGATCAGGAAGGCTTGGATCCGGCGGCTGATCAGGTTCCCCACGGGCCACGATCTGAAACAGATTGCCCCTGTGAACCCCATGTTTGTGACCATGATTCAGGTAGAGGACCGAGAACTGCCCGATAACCTGTGTCAGGCCCTTTGCGGCGACCACCGGTATTTTAAACGCCTTGGATGGGTCCGATGTCTCCGGTTCAGGACTGGAAAGCTGGATGCAGGGAGATACAGGTTGAAAAGGAAGAACGGGGTCTCCAATCTGCATGGGCCTGTAGCTTTCGACAATTTCCGCCTTGAATAGGTGGGGTCTTGCCTCGGTTTTGAGGACGACCCTCCCCAAGTACGTGATCACATATCCCATGTCCCTCCCGCTCAGGGGATGTTCGAGTTCGGATGAACTGTTAAAAACCGTGTAGAGATCTCCCGGTTTGACATCATGCCCTTTTTCAAAGGCCACATACACCGTGTCCCCCCGTGCCAGAAGAATCTTCTCGGTTTCATCTGAAAAGAGATGACCCCACGGTTTCACCTCTTTAGGGGAGAGAAATCCGAGGGCATCCACCTGGGTGAATTCTGAGACGTCAATGCCTGTACGGGCCCGATTCTGAGATGCCGAATCCTTCCTTACAGGGTGCTGGATGGGCTGGGCCGATACCCCGTTCAACAGGACCAGATCAAGAAGGAATATGCCAGCGGCAATCCATAGACGAATGGCCTGATAATGTGTTCTCACTTCCGTTTCCCTGGTTGGTTGTGATCCCCGCGCAAACCCAAACAGATGTCGCGCCCTGTGTGACGTCTCACTTTCAGGCCAAAGCATACAGGGCTGCGGTTCAGTTTGTCAAGCGACATGCAGCACGGCCTATGTGGGTACCCTCAAGATGGTTGACATTGATCGGCTATTGCTGCATCATGCGCTGACGCGGCCCTGAAGGATTCGATATCGCGAGAGTGGCGGAACTGGTAGACGCGCTGGACTTAGGATCCAGTGGGATTTCCCGTGGGGGTTCAAGTCCCCCCTCTCGCACCAGCAATAAAATCAGGTAGTTGGCAATATTCCGGTTCAAAAATGGCTCAAAAAAAGGCTTTTGATGGTATTCTCCGTCAAAAGCCTTTTTATTTCATACAGTTTACAGACTGGTATTTTTTACATCTTCATTTTGGTCAACATTTTGGTCAACGTTTGCAAGGTAGGCTTCCAGGCGGCCAACGGCGTGGCGGGTGCCCTCCATGTCGATCTTGTTATATCTGTCGAACATCGATCTCGTTGAATGCCCGGTGACGGCCATGATCACAGACTCGGGGACACCGGCCTTTCGCGTGTTGGTGTTGAAGGTGTGTCTCAGGTCATGGAAGACAAAGCCGCCCTTCACAAAGCGTCCATAGGAAATCCCGGCAGCCTTACACGCCTTTTGCAGCGCATTGCGGATATCTCGAACAGGCTTTCCCTTGAAAAGAAACACGTGGGCAGTCCTGATCCCCCTGGGGAGGGAAGCGGTTAGGGGTGGAAGTCTCACTGACTCGCACCAATCTATTCCCCGCAGCCCCGGAACTGGGGTTTTCGGAGGTCGAAGAAAAGGAGTTCAGCGTCAGGATATCCGCACCGGAAAGGGCCGCCATGGAGATGCTTCACCTGGTGCCCGGGACCGTCGGTTTCGACGAGGCCCTCCTGATCATGGAAAACCTTGCGACCCTCCGATCGGAGACGGTTCAAAGACTGCTCCAAGCATGCCGGTCCATCAAGGTCAAGAGACTGTTTCTGGCCATGGCGGAAAGGCACGGCCATCCTTGGATGTCCGAACTGGACCTCTCGCCGGTCGATCTCGGCAGGGGCAAGCGGATGATCGTGCCAGGCGGGCGTTACGACAAGAAATATCGGATCACGGTTCCTATAGACAGTTACGAAGAGGCGGCGCGATGAGGGACACCGTCTTCTTCAGGCAGGCGGAGCTGCTTCTGAGAATCCTGCCGCTGATACACAAAGAAGAGGCCTTCGCCTTGAAGGGAGGCACGGCCATCGATCATTATTCGCCCAATAAGGATATCAGTCCCAGATAGCGTTGTCGTTTTCAGAGAAATATAAAAAATGCATTTTTCTGAAAAAAATCCTCTCGGCTGTGACCGTATCTGACAAACGCCTATGCTAAGATGCCCCCGTTTTGATTGACATCTCCAGCATGAAGGGCTATGAAATTATACCAGAATTCAGTCTCCACTGGCCTTTTTTCAACCAAAGAGGGAAAGAGGAATGGAAATGATCAAAGGCAGCCCATGAACCCCGATGCTCCGGATAAACGGAGGTCGGGGTTTTGTATTTTGAGGGAAGGCAGGGGTGCTTATTGGAATGCCGTGGCCAATCCTCTACTGGCAGACCACAAATCATGAGACTTTTGGATACCATGCTGTAATTATAGGCAGATTTTCTATATCACATGATACGATTTGTCTGCCTAATATCTATTCGCCAAAAGATGGACCGAGCAGAGGTTAGAATATGAATCTAAGATATACACTGTCATTTCTCAGGATTATGAAGATCCCAGGGTTATACCCAATTATGAAGGACTGGCAGGGATTCATCAGGATGCATTTCATTTATGCCGCCTATGAATCCGGATTGCTGGAGGCGCTTGCTACTCCGCGCACCAGAAACGAATTGATCGAGGAACTGGATGGTAAGCGTCCGGAACTTTTTGATGCACTCTTGGAAGTTGGTCTTGCTTCAAAAGAATTGGCGATCAACAACGGCTTATTCCACATCCGTGGCAGACGATCAAAGGCCGTCATGGGAACAAATGGAGACATGTTGGCGGCAATGATCCAGGCGAATGTCACTTACTACAGCGATGCCTATCGTAATGCGGCTGATAGGATTCATGGCCGTGAACTCGGCGACGATTTGGCAAGAATTGGAGATCTGGTTGCTCGGTTTTCAAAGATTTCCGAGCCGATCATCAAGAACTTTATTTCCGGAATCGTGCGGGGCAGGAACCCTCTACGGATATTCGACATCGGATGCGGATCAGGTGTTCTGCTGAAGAGCGCCTTCGATGCAAATCCCCTTGCATCCGGCGTCGGGTTGGACATTGACGAAGCTGTAGTCCAGCAAGCACGGCACAACGTCTCGGCCTGGGGTCTTTCCGATAGATTCGAGATTCTTCATGGAGACGTCCGCCATGTTTCCCGGGAGATCGCTGGCCCTTTTGATGTGATTACTCTGTACAACCTTCTTTATTATTTCGAGATATCCGAGCGTCTTGGCCTATTACAAACACTTCGGGGCATGCTCTCCCCTCAAGGAGTGCTGGCCGTGGCGATGGGCTTTCGCAGCAAGGGCAAGGATATAGGAATGGCAAACCTCAATCTGGTCAACAGTTCCCTCAAAGGGGTAACTCCTCTTCCGGAACTAAGTGAGGTGACATCGCTTCTGAAACAAAGCGGATTAGAGAAGATTGAAATCCATAGGTTTATGGCCGGCAGCACGTTTTATGGAGTGGTTGCGTCTCAAAATTGAAGTTTTACAATTGGTTGTAACGGCGCGATCCGCCTTTGATTTGACCCTGGTGAAACCGGTCAGGAGACGGCCATTAATGTGCGGGTAGCCATCATCAAATCAGTGTGTGTCACAGCAGGAGGGGAAAGCCATGAAGACCCCGGATAACCTGAGGCTTGAGAGAAATGAGAAAGAGTCCATCAAAGAAGCCACTGTCCCTGGGATCTGTAAATGAATGGCTATGGCAACAACCTGAGAATTCTATTAACCTCTTCGCCGGGTTGATCTGATGGAGCGCTTTTTACGGGAAGCCATCGCTTGGGTATTGCGCACTCAGAAGGGCCACGGCTGCTTGATGAAAATGTCATTGGTCGTATCAACCAGAACGTTCTACATACATCAATATTGATGTTGACTCCCAATGGAATTTGCCATAGAATTCTATGAAACGCGCTCCGGGGCATGCCCGGTTCAAGACTTTTTGGATGGGTTAAAGGAATCCGATCCGGGTGACTTTGCAGCGGTGATGGCAGGCATGGACAAACTTCGAAACAGGGATTACCATAAGCCGCCCCTTTCCAAGCCCATCGGCGATAATCTCTTTGAACTCAGACACGTGGGCAAGTTGAACTCACGGATGCTCTATTTCTTTTCAAAAGGGAAGAGGATTATCATACTGCACGGGGTTCGAAACAAGGCCAGAAGCATTGCCCCCGGAGATCGGAAGGTTGCTCTGGATAGAAAGCGCGATTGGCACGCGAGGTTTACCCAATGAAACGCAGCAGCAAAACCAATTTTGACAGATATCTTGATGAACATCTGAAAGACACCGGGTTCAGGGACCGTTTCGAAAGGGCGGGCGAAGCCTGGGACGTGGCTATGAAATTGGCTTCCTTACGCAAGGAGGCAGGGCTGTCTCAAAAGGAACTGGCCCAAAAAGTGGGCACCTCCCAACAGCAGATCAGTCGCCTCGAATCCCCATCGTATGAAGGACATTCTCTGAGCATGCTGCGCCGCATTGCAGCGGTACTTGGGGCGACCGTCCACGTGGATATCCGACGAATAACCGCTTCCAGCCAGTCTGCAGTGGCGGAAGCGACACCCGTTTATCATAAGAAATGAGGCTTACGGCCTGAGACCACCTCTCATACAGGCAGAAGGGGACTGGTTTTCCATCACTTTCATGCGGAAGGGCGCCAATGAAGCCATTGAGAAGGCGCGTCGAAATGGCAGGCAGACAAATCAATCGTCATGCACCCCATGGTTTACCTCAAAGGAAAAAGCTGTAGCTTCGCCATGTTGCCTTTGAACCATCACAAGCGAAAATGGACCTCTATATGAAATCCATGTCGAGCTGGAAGCCCTGAACAAAGATGCTCAGGCACTGGCTGAGACCATAGCACGCAACTTTCAGGAACTCGGGATTTGAAGCGGGAAGGGTGAAGCATGAAAATCCTGGATGATGATTATCGAAAATCTAAAGGACGCAGCAGGCCTGAGGCCATATTTCCCGAAGCCATTGGGAAAAGCATGCTCCCGACCGACTATCCAAAAGTATTGAATAATCTCAAAGAGCGAATTCAGGCAGAACGGTTGCGGGTCACCCTGGCTGCCAATTCAGTTATGGTGCTGCTGTACTGGGATATTGGGAACGTCATCCTCGAACGTCAGCGGCAACAGGGCTGGGGAGCGAAGATCATCGATCGATTATCCGCTGATTTGCGGGATTCCTTTCCCGACATGATAGGACTCAGCTCCCGCTATCTCAAGTATATGCGTAATTTCGCCGAGGCCTGGCCGGACAGAGATTTTGTGCAACGGAC
>JAUPKI010000223.1 GCA_030837545.1 Thermodesulfobacteriota bacterium
AAGGGGCTGGATATGATTCTGGGCCACGTCTATACGGATAGAGGGGTGTTTAAAAGCCGGTTCAACGGATCGCTTTATGTCAAGAATACGGTTCACCACCAGGGCGCGTTCTATGGACGCCATGTGTTCGAACGCTTTCGTTATTGTGGATATCCTTGTTCCGGCCGGCACAAGAGATATTACCGCATCTCGGGCGATTACCGGTTGAACCTCATGCTCTACCGGCAGGGCGCCACCTGGATGCGCGTGGATCAACCGGTCTCAAGATGTCAGAGCGGTATCTCGATGCAGGGCAGGTTGAACGGCTATCTTGAAGAAATCTACATCCGGCACGACAGTATCGGTTTTTCGAAGGCCCTTTTTTTCGACGTGTTTACTCTTTTGAGGTACCTGTACAGGAAGGCCTCCATGTCCCCGGCAGTCCGGCGACTCGATGGGTGGAAATGAGGCTACAGGTGAAGTTGGGAGAAAAGTCATCTTGCCAGACAGCTTAGATATCGTCATCGTCAACTACAACAGCACGGATTACCTGTTGCGCTGCCTCAGGTCCATCTTTGATGCGGCCCGCGGCATTGCCGTGAAGGTGTGGGTTCAGGACAACCATTCAAGAGACAACGTGGATCGGGTCAGCAGGGCGTTTCCACAGGTGAGATTGACGAAAAACCATAGCAATTTAGGATTTGCCAGGGCCGTCAACCAGGCGCTCAAAGAGAGTTGTTCCCCGTATGTATTGATATTGAATCCCGACACCGTTGTCAATGAAGGATTTTTTGAAAAGGCCTTGGCGTATATGGATAGCCATGGCAAAACCGGGGTCATGGGGCCCAGGATTTTAGACAGTGATGGCACGGTCCAGGGTTCAGCGCGACTGTTTCCAAATCTGATGACCGCATTGTTCGGCCGGAAGTCCCTCCTTACCAAGATCTTTCCTAACAACCCGGTTACCCGGGAGAATATCCTGACAGGGAGATCGGACGGCATCACCCCAATGGAAGTGGACTGGGTCTCCGGGGCCTGCATGCTTGTCAGGAGAAAGGCCATAGAAGATGTAGGCCCCATGGATGCCCGTTTTTTCATGTACTGGGAGGATGCCGACTGGTGCCGGCGGATGTGGCTGGGTGGATGGAGGGTCGTTTATTTTCCCCAGCCTTCCGTTGTTCATTATGTGGGGGTGAGCAGTGGAAAAAATGTGGTTCGTTCTGCTGTCGAGTTTCACAGGAGCATTTATCGTCTTTTTAAAAAATACAGCCAAAAACCCGATTTATTCTTGACCCCGATCGTCTATTGGGGGCTTGTATACCGTCTTCTATTTGTTCTGACGTTTCAATCCGTCGGCAGACTATTTCATGGCCTTGAAACGCCCCCGCATCGCACCAGGGCTGTCAGCGTGCGCAGTTCAGACGATCGGATAAAGGTGGTCCGGTTTATCGCACGGCTCAATATCGGTGGCCCTTCCATCCACGTGCATCTGCTGACCACGGGTCTGGATAATAGCAGATTCCATTCCATCCTGGTTGCGGGCAGAATCTCTTCCCAGGAAGGGGATATGAGCTATCTTTTTGAGAGGGATTCAAGCGCAAAACCGATCATCATCAAAGAACTTCAGAGAGAAATTAGTCCGGCGATGGATATGAAGGCGTTTTTTCAGATCCTCAGGATTCTTCGCCAGGAAGATCCTGACATTGTCCACACCCACACGGCCAAGGCCGGGACAAGCGCCCGCATTGCCGTCATTCTGTATAATCTTGTCGGGGGGAAGCACATCCAGATGGTGCATACCTTTCACGGTCATGTGTTTGAGGGGTATTTCAGCCCTGCAAAATCGCTCATGTTCATATGGATCGAGCGGCTCCTGGCCATGCCCACAGACGTGATTATATGCATCAGCAAGACCCAGAAACGGGACCTTTCGGAGAAATTTCGCATTGCCCCGGTTGCCAAGATCAAGACCATTCCACTGGGTTTCGACCTAAAACCCTTTCTCAGAAGTGACGCAGTGAAGGGACGGTTCAGATCAAGCCTCGGGGTAAGCGATGATACCCTTCTTGTCGGCATCGTTGGCCGCCTGGTGCCGGTAAAGCGACATGCGCTGTTTTTCGATGCATCGAAGATTTTCCTTGAACAGAATCCCAGCATCAAGGTTCAGTTTGTGGTGGTGGGCGACGGTGAGCTGAGGGAATCGCTCGAAACGTATGCCGAGCAAAAGGGCCTGTCCGAACATGTCCGGTTCTGCGGCTGGCGGCGGGATCTCCCCCAGGTTTATGCCGACCTGGATATCTTGGCCCTGACCTCAGTGAATGAGGGGACGCCGGTCTCGATCATCGAGGCCATGGCCGCTTCCACGTCCGTGATAGCGACCGATGCAGGCGGTGTGTTCGACCTGTTGGGCCCACAGGACGGGCATCCGGATTCTGAAGGCTTCGTGGTATGCAAGAGAGGGATTCTGTGCCGGAAGGAAGACGCCGCAGGGTTTGCCAACGGCCTTGCATACCTAACCGATATGGATGCGGATAAAAGGGAGGCCCTGGTCAGGGAATCACGGACCTTTGTGGAACAGCATTTTTCGGAGGGGCGGCTCCTGAAGGATATGGAAGCGCTCTATCTAGAATTGATGGGGAAACGGCATGGGCGGAACTGAAGATACATGGGTGGAATCTGCTGGCGTGACATCTGGCATGCCATGTATTGCACGGGAACACGTCCTAACTGCTGACAACACCGGATCCAACAGGTAAATTCCTTGTACCTCGGTCTTGAGCGATGCCAAAGGTGGTGTGAACGTTCAGTTAATAGACGGATTTTCGCCGCCATAGTCAGCATAGGCGGCTTCACCATACTGGTGAAGTTGACGGCTGTTGCCAAGCAACTGGTCATTGCCAGCCGGTTCGGCACGAGCGATGCTCTGGACGCCTTTCTGATAGCGTTTCTGGCCCCATCTTTTGCGATCAATGTGGCGGCAGGGTCATTCAGCGCAGCGCTCATTCCAACCTTTATAGAGGTCAGAGAGCGGGAAGGGCAGGATGCGGCGCAACGCCTCTTCTCCAGCGTGATGGTTTTGAGTGTTGTCCTGATCCTTGCCATATCCGGCGTTCTGGCGGCATTTTCTCCCACCATCATACAGATCATCGGGTCCGGGTTCAGTCCCGAGAAGCAGGCCCTGACCCGTTCCCTCTTCTTTCTTACGCTCCCCTTGTTGATCATCAGCGGCCTGGCTGCCATATGGGCCAGCATCCTCAACGCACAAGAGCGATTTGCGCTGGCGGCCGTTGCCCCTGTCATGACGCCTGTGGCGGCAGTCCTTGCCATTCTCCTCCTGGGGAGGGTCTGGGGGATTTATGCCCTTGCCGTGGGGACCGTGGGTGGCGGGATTTTCGAGGCGGCGCTGTTAGGACGGGGACTGAAGCGCCAGGGATTTTCCATCCTTCCGAGGTGGCATGGTTTGAACCCGGCAGTGAGACAGGTCGCCAGGCAGTATGCGCCAATGGCTGCGGGGGCCTTGCTGATGAGCGGCACCGATGTGGTAGATCAGTCTATGGCGGCCATGCTGGGTCCTGGAAGCGTCTCTGCCCTGAGCTACGGCAACAAGGTCGTATCCCTGATCATCGGCATCGGTTCATTGTCTCTGAGCACGGCCATTTTTCCGCATTTTTCCCGCATGGCGGCTGCCAACGACTGGACCGGAATTCGAGCTACCGTCAAGACATACGCTCGACTGATTGTCCTGATCACCGTTCCGATAACCCTGGCTCTGGTTTATTTCTCGAAGCCGATCGTCGCCGTTCTGTTTGAACGGGGCGCCTTTACAGCAGGGGATGCACATCTGGTCGGACGGGTTCAGGCCTTCTATCTGCTCCAGGCCCCCTTTTATTTCTTGGGAATCATGGGAGTTCGCCTGCTGAGCGCCCTGAAAATGAATCACATATTGATGGGGATATCGGCGATAAATCTCTTCACCAACATTGTCGCCAACTATGTCTTTATGCGATATCTGGGTTTGCCGGGGATCAGCTTATCAACCAGTGTCGTTTATTTCATGTCGGTTATATTAGTCTATTTATCCTTGAGGTCCCAATTGAGAATGGGCGGTTCCCATGGGTGATCTGAAGCAGGAAAACCATTCGAATCATCAGGACAATATCTGGAGACATTTCCAGAATAGACATCCCGAGGTCTTTGAAGGGGCGGCAGCCCGCATGGATTATATCGTCAGAGAAATCATCCGAAAGAAGACCACGGCCTTTCCCCGCGTCCTGAATATCGGGGCAGGGAATGGGCATCTTGAAGAAAGGGGAGCGCAATTGGGTTGGGAGATTTACTCATTGGACCCCGACGAGGGAGCCGTTAACCGGCTTTTGAAGAAGGGCATAAGGGCGTATCGGGGCTATATGGAGGGCATGCCCTTTGCCGATGACAGCTTCGATTTTGTGGTTGCCTCTGAGGTGCTGGAACATCTGAATGCCCAACAGCTTCACGAAGGGCTTAGAGAGGCCGTGAGGGTCATGCGAAGAGGCGCCTGGTTCATCGGGACCGTCCCGCACTGTGAAAACCTGACCTTGAATGAGGTGGTGTGTCCGAAGTGTCAAGAGGTATTCCATCGATGGGGGCACCAACGATCTTTTGATCTCCAAACCATGCGGGGTGAACTGTTATCTTTTTTTGATCAAGCGGTTGTCAAAAGGAGGGGTTTTGTTGCATTTCGAGGACGAAGCTGGAGGGGAAAGATCAAGAGCCTCGTTCGCTCGATCTTGGCTCGTTATGGCGCGCCCATCGCTATGCCAAACATCTATTTTGCTGCGAGGAAGCAGAGAGACATTCCGTCAAGGCAGAATTGATAATCGGACGCACTGTTGAACCCTGACTTCTGACAACCCAGATGAGAGATCACGCAGAGAAAGGCCCGGGTCTGACGTCCTATTTTGAAAAGAAAGAAACATCTGAGCATCCTCTTCCTAATTGGTTCTCTTGAACTGGGGGGCGCTGAGAGACAGATGGCAACGCTCATCAGGCATCTGATTGCCCGGGGCGTGAACTGCCGTCTGTTCGTGCTGGAGTCTCCCGGACCTGTTTATGATTCCTTGAAGGGAATCAATCTGGAAATCCATGACGGCGGTTACTGCAGGAAAAGGGCCTTCCCGAGAAAAGTGCTCCTGTTGTTTCGCGCCCAATTCAGGTTGCTGCGTCAACTGGCAAAGGCCCGGCCTGATGTGATCCATGCCTATCTTCCCTTGACCAATTTCATGGGATCGCTGGCAGGGAGACTCTCAGGGGTTCCGCTGGTTATCACCAGCCGTCGGGCCTTGGGGACCCATCAGGATCGATACAAGGGGTGGCGCATCTTCGACATCCTGAGCTTCCGGCTGAGTCACCTGGTGACGGTGAATTCCCATGCGGTCGGACAGGACACCCTGATACGGGATCTGGGGGCGCCTTCAAAGCTTCGGGTCATCTACAACGGAATTGATCCGTCCCCTTTCGAGTCTGCAAAGGCCAACAGAGAAACGGTACGCAAGGGATTAGGAGTATTTACCCATGAAAGCGTCGTTATCAACATCGCCAATCTTATCCCCTACAAAGGAATTTCGGACCTGATCGAGGCCGCAGCCGCTGTGACAGAGAGAATGCCCGCGGTGAAATTTGTGCTGGTCGGCGAGGATCGCGGGATTCAAAAGCAACTCGAGGCAAAGGCGCACCGACTGGGCATCTCTCAACAGGTAATCTTTTTGGGACAGCGACTGGATATCCCCGATCTGTTAGCAGCCGGCGACCTTCTGGCCCTCTCTTCTCACGAGGAGGGGTTTTCCAATGTGATCCTGGAGGCCATGGCCTCGGGCCTGCCGGTGGTTGCCACGGACGTGGGGGGCAACAGGGAAGCCGTCATGGATGGGATCACGGGATGGCTGGTCCCCCTTAAGGATCCGGCCGCCATGGCTGAGAAAATCCTGGACCTGCTCAGTGACAGGGGAAAGGCAGCGCCCTGGGGGAGACGGGGTCAGGAACGGGTCAAGGAGGCCTTTACGATCGACAGGATGGTGGCGGCACATATGAATCTCTATGAGTCTGTCGGATCGTGAGAGCGTCCTGTGCCCGCAGGTCCGATCAGATTCAGATAAGGAAGGGCATCATGTGCGGAATTGTAGGTTTTAAGTCTGCTCGAAATTTCAGTGGGTTGCGGGAATCGCTCCCGGCGGCGACGTCAAGCATGATCCATCGGGGCCCGGATGATGCGGGCCTTTTTTTTGACCCGGAGGCCGGGGTGGGGCTGGGCCACCGGCGGCTCTCGGTCATCGATCTGTCCGAGGCGGGACGGCAGCCCATGGCCAGCAACGATGGGACGGCGCATATCGTCTATAACGGCGAGGTCTATAATTTTCAGGAGATCCGCAGGACCCTGGAGGGGGCGGGGCATTGCTTTCGGACAGAGACCGACACAGAGGTGATCCTTGAGGCCTACAGGGAGTGGGGAATGGATTGCCTGACGCGGTTTGTCGGGATGTTCGCATTCGCCCTGTGGGATAAGAGGATCGGGACGCTGTTTCTGGCCAGGGACCGCATCGGCATCAAGCCCCTTTACTACTATTATGCCGACGGGACGTTCCTATTTGCCTCCGAGCTCAAGGCCCTGATGGCATTCCAGGGGTTTCCAAAAGACATAGACCCGGATGCGGTGCCCCTTTTCCTTCACTATCAATACATTCCGGCCCCCCGGACCATATTTCGGGACACCTGGAAGCTCCTTCCCGGCCATTATCTGATCTACGATGGCGAGCACGTGGAAGAGCGCACCTACTGGACCCTCCCCGATGCAGCGGGGTCCACGGATTTTGAAGGGGATGAAACGGCGGCCGTGGATGAACTGGACAAGGTCCTCGGCGATGCCGTGTCCTGCCGACTCATCAGCGACGTGCCATTAGGGGCCCTCCTGAGCGGGGGGATCGATTCGTCCATTGTGGCGGCATTGATGCAGAAGGCCAGTCCTACGCCGGTCCGGACCTTCAGCATCGGGTTCAGGGAACGTGGATATAACGAGGCCCCCTGGGCCGCTGAGGTGGCAAAACATTTGGGGACCGACCATACGGAGTTCTATGTCACCCCTCAGGAAGCCCTGGATCTGATCCCCCGTTTGCCGGAGATATATGACGAACCGTTTGGCGATGCCTCTGCCGTGCCCACGTCCCTTGTCTCCAGGCTGGCCCGGACCCAGGTCACCGTCGCCCTATCCGGGGACGGGGGCGATGAGCAGTTCGCCGGATATGTGCGCTACTGGAGCACACAGGCCATGGCCACGGCCTTTCAACGGCTTCCTAACCCTGTGAGAAAATCGATCGGCCGGGTCCTGGAAAAAATGCCGGTTTCCTGGGTCGAGAAGTGCTACATGCCATGGCGGGACCTATTGCCTCAGCGCTTCTGCGTCACCAATTTCCCCGACAAATGGCAGAAACTGGTCAAGCTCATGGCCAGGGTCAGCGTCGAGGATCTCTATCGCATGTCCATCTGTTACTGGTCAGAGTATGATCTGCGATCTCTTTGCGGGAAAGGGCCTGCGCCGACGCAGTTTGAAGAGACTTTTGAGGAGACGGAGGGCTGGCCGATCCTTTCCCGTCTTATGCGGGTGGATCAGAAGACCTATCTGCCGGATGCCATGCTCACCAAGGTGGATCGGGCCAGCATGGCCTTCAGTCTGGAGGTGCGGGTCCCTCTTCTGGATCATCGTGTGGTGGCGTTTACCTCCAGGATTCCAGACAGTCTCAACTACAGAAATGGGAAGGGGAAGTATCTCCTCAGAAAACTCCTGGCACGCTATGTGCCCGAGGCCTTATTCGACAGGCCCAAGATGGGATTCGGGGTCCCCATTGACGGATGGCTTCGGGGTGAGCTGAAGGAACTTCTCCTGGATTATCTCTCGCCGCAACGGCTCAAGAAAGAGGGCCTGTTCCAAACGAACGAGGTGGAAAAAAAGATCAGAGAGCATCTCGAGTTCAAGGCCTACCACCAGTACCGACTCTGGGCCCTCCTGATGTGGGAGATGTGGCGGGAGAAATGGCTCGGGTGATATCGGATTTGGGATTGTTGATTGAATAACGATTTGAAAACAATGTGATGCAGGAATTTAAGAATCCCGATTTATTATAACCGGTTAGGAAGGAGGATAGTGCTCAACAGCCCGCAGTTACCGACTTTTTAAGAGAGCATTAACCTTCTACCTGTTCTGCCAGGCGTTTTACGGTTCTTTCCAGAGAGTCGTTATCTTCCATGTGGATTCGAGGCACGGACGGGTCAATATCTCTGATCATATTGCTCAAGACCTCTTTGGGTCCCAATTCGATGAAGAGAGTGTCAGGCCTGCGGATGAGCCGTTCGATGGTCCCCCGCCAGTTGACGACATTGAAGATCTGGTTGTAAAGCTCCTCCCGTATATGGATCGGGTCGACAATGGCTTCTGTGGTCACGTTGGCAATGACCGGTATTGAGGCAATCTCCATCTCGCATCTTTCCAGGTGTTTTTTGAATTTGTCAGCGGCAGGCTTCATGATCGGTGTATGGAACGGCCCTTCCACCTTCAACAGGGTTGAGAGAAGCCCTTCCTTTTTCAATTGGTCGCCCATCTCGGCCAGTCTCTTCTTGGACCCGCCCACAACAATCTGGCTGGGGGTATTGTTGAGCGTGATAAAAACCCCGAACTCCTTGCACAGGGCGCATATCTTGGCGTTATCGATCTCCTTTCCCTTTCTCACCAAGGCCATCAACCCCGCACCCGGATAAGAGGTCCCCCATTCGGTCATCAGCTCCGCCCTTTTGTGGACAATAGAGAGAGTGGTCTTGAAATCCATGGCCTCTGCCGCCAGCAGGGCCGTATATTCGCCCAGGCTGTGTCCGGCCATCAGGGAGATGTTCAGGTCAACTTCGCAGTCTTTACATGTCTCTTCAAGGACCTTGTAGCACGCATAGCTCATGGTCAGTATGGCGGGCTGGGTGTAAAGGGTCTTGTTCAGGTCGGCCTTGTGGATAAATTTACCGAACATATGCTTTTGAAAGGACAATTCGGCCATATCGTACCCGAGTATCTGACTGGCCTCATCATAAATGCTTCTGACCAGTGGGAATCTGTCGTAGAGGTCTTTTCCCATGCCCACGTACTGGGAGCCCTGGCCCGGAAATATCAGTATGGTTCTCTTTCGTGTCGTCATCTTACCTCAGGTTCAAAGGTTCAGGATCCTTACGCCTTGTGCCTGGCGCCTTACGTCTTATAGCTATTTATTCTTGACAACAGCGGCAGTTCAAATAGTATAAAGCCGCATAACGGGCTATCTATAACCTATAACAGGCTTTTCAAATTTAATCAATTCTAAAATCCACTCGATCCCCTGGGATAAGGATTCGCGTACCATCACAACCGATCATTTAACCTCTGGAGATATCCGAATGAACATTGACGACAAGATAAGGGAGCTGGAGAGCAGGAACCTCGAGGCGGAGCTGGGGGGCGGCCAGAAGCGCATTGACGAGCAACACAAAAAGGGGAAGATGACCGCACGGGAGCGGATCGATTACCTCTTAGATGAAGGGAGCTTTCAGGAACTGGATAAGTTCGTGGTCCACCGGTGCCAGGATTTCGGCATGGACAAAAAGAAGATTCCGGGGGATGGGGTGGTGACCGGCTACGGGACCATCAACGGCCGTCGGGTCTTTCTCTTTTCCCAGGATTTCACGGTGTTCGGCGGGTCCCTGAGCGGGGCATTCGGCCAGAAGGTCTGCAAGGTCATGGACCTGGCCCTCAACAACGGCGCCCCCATGATCGGGCTGAACGACTCCGGGGGCGCCAGGATCCAGGAAGGGGTCATGAGCCTTGCCGGGTACGGCGAGATATTCAAGCGGAATGTCTGGAGTTCAGGGGTGGTTCCCCAGATATCGGTCATCATGGGACCCTGCGCCGGCGGCGCGGTCTATTCCCCAGCGCTCACGGACCTGACCATCATGGTCAAAAAGACGAGCAACATGTTCATCACAGGGCCCCAGGTCATCAAGGCGGTCACCTCCGAGGAGGTCTCGCCAGAGGACTTAGGGGGGGCCATGGCCCATAACACCAAGAGCGGGGTGGCCCACTTTGCCGAGGATACGGATCAGGCAGCCCTGGACCGGGTCAAGGAGATCCTGTCGTACCTTCCTCAGAATTACAGGGAAAAAGCGCCTGCGGTGGAATGCACGGATGATCCGAACCGGACAGAAGCCTCTCTCAACACCGTGGTGCCGACCAATCCCCGGCTCCCCTACGACATCAAGGACATTATTCGAGCGGTGCTGGATGATAAGCAGTTTCTGGAGGTGCAGAAGCACTTTGCAAAAAACATGGTGGTGGGTTTTGGCCGGCTGAATGGGTTCTCCGTGGGCATTATCGCCAACCAGCCCAAGTTTCTGGCCGGCTGTCTGGATACCAAGGCATCGGTCAAATGCGCCCGGTTTGTCCGGATGTGCGACGCCTTCAACCTCCCGACCATTACCTTCGTGGATGTGCCGGGATATCTCCCCGGGGTCCAGCAGGAATATGACGGCATTATCAAACATGGGGCCAAGATCATCTTTGCCTATTCAGAGGCCACGGTCCCCAAGATCACCGTGGTGACCCGAAAGGCCTATGGCGGGGCCTACATCGCTATGTCGGCCAAGCACTTAGGCGGGGACGTCAACTTTGCCTATCCCACTGCCGAGATTGCGGTCATGGGGCCTGAAGGGGCGGCCAACATCATCTTCAGAAAGGAGCTGACCGAGGCGGATGATCCG
This sequence comes from Thermodesulfobacteriota bacterium, assembly GCA_030837545.1. Lineage (GTDB taxonomy): Bacteria > Desulfobacterota > DSM-4660 > Desulfatiglandales > Desulfatiglandaceae > AUK324. Next base: position 10,777 of record JAUPKI010000223.1, read on the forward strand.
GTCGCCGCCAAAGAAAGACTGGTTGAAGAATACCGGAACAACTTTGCCAGTCCATTCAAGGCGGCGGAATTGGGCTATACAGACCATATCATCTTTCCGGAGAAGACCCGGCCGAGGCTGATCCAGGCCCTGATGATGCTGAAGGACAAGAGAGAGTCGATCCCCGAGCGCCGGCATGGGAATATCCCCCTGTAGGCCTTCAACTTATTTCTCACACAAAGCCACGAAGCTCACAAAGAAAAATCCTCAAATTAAAAAGGCCTCTCCCCCTGTTGGGAGGAGGGGCCTTTGTTATTTTGGATCTGCTGGTTGGCCGGGTCTTCAGTGCAACATCCGTGTCCGCTTCTCCCAGAATGCCTGCTCCTTCTCTCTCCAGTC
>JAUPKI010000224.1 GCA_030837545.1 Thermodesulfobacteriota bacterium
CGAAGTTGACATGGGGTCCTCATTCGTCATTCAACCCATAGATCCAGTCAAGCACCATACGGGCATGGGGGAGGAGTGCGCCCCCGGCATCGGAGACAGGGTAGGAAAAAAGGAGGTGGCACAGCCTCGAAAAGGAATCCGCAAAAACCCCCTTCACCGCCCCTAATGCGGGGGGCCCGTCCACCACGATAAACTGGTTCTCGTTCCGGATATCTGCGTATTCCATTCCATCCCGGACAAAGTGAATGGCGTGGTCCTCGGGTTCGACCTCATAGAGGCCTGCCCGGACCCGGAATCCCCGGAGATCTTGTCCTTCGGGCGGAAAAAAGAGGAGGAGATGACTCCCTTTCAAAGGCGCTTGATATCGCCGGTTCAGTTCCGCCACATCCATCCGGGAGGGGAGATTCAGGAACTCGATCAGGTGAAAGACGTCCAGGGGAATGATCCCATTCTGGATATGGAGGAGCGAGAGCATGGGAAACGCCCCGGTAAGGCGCGGGTTGATCTCGAGGGGATAGACCGTTTCGGCCTCTTCATCGATCACAAAGTCAATCCCGAGGATCCCGCGATACCCTAAAGCGGCCACATATTTCCCTATTTTATCGGCCTGGTTGAGGGCCGCGCCCTGAACCGCCGGGGTCCAGGGATTTCCATCCCACACGTGGCCGCAGAATATGCCGTTCTCTGCGGGATTTGTGCAGTAGGGGAGGTCTATGAGCTGTTTCTGGAGCCCTGATATCAGGATCCCGTGTCGTGTCGTGCAGATGGCCACGCTGGCCGGGGTCCCCTCAATGAACCTGCGGATCAGGACAGACGTGAGCGGGACGTCCCGCCAGACACACCCTTTCAATCGTTCCCTGAGCCGGTAATACGACTCTGCCGAGTGGACAAAGAAAGTCCCTCTCCCGCCGCCCTGGGCGATATCCGGGAGCTGGATCACCAACTCCGGTCCCAGGTCCCTGGCCCACGCCTCGTAGCCCCTCTCCTGGATGACCGCGATGGGCCGGATCGCACCGGGGACCTGACAAAGATCCAGGTCCGCGGCCATCTGCTGAAAAAAGGCCCGTTCCCTGAGCCTGAGGCGGAGGGCCGACGGATTGGCCAGGAGAATCCATCCCTCCTCCCTTGCCAGGTCCTCCAGATCCGGATAGCTCTGATACAAGAACAGGTGCTTTGGATCAGGCATCCTGCTCAAATAGTCCTTAGTCAGCTCATGAGCAAGGAGAGAGGCGGAATTACGGCCGCCTTCCGGAAGCGCCCCCCCTGCTTCTTCCAGGCAGAAGATGTCCACCCGCTTCCTCAGGAAGGGGAGATCAGCGGTCCTGCTGAAGGCCGCCACATGATAGGAATCGAGAAAATAGGCGGGGACAATCCTTGAAAAGGCCGTCATGCCTACCCCGACGAGACTGCCTACAGGGGCATGAAACAGCTCCCTGACGTGTTCCAGTTCCTTCAAGAACATGGGCTCTACCCTGGCCACCGGATCCTCAGAGCCGGGTCAGCGGCCTTCGGCCAGGCCGTATGTAAAGGGGGTCAGACCGCTTTCTTTGCTTCCCTGGCGAAAACAGGCGACCCAGTGGTCGATGCCGATCTGGCTCAGGCCGGGCTCTCTTCGGGGGCACGTGTTGTGATCGGCGACGGCACACCTCGGATAGAAAATGCACCCCTTGTCCTCCCTGACCTCGTGATCCTTGGAGAGAAGGGTCCCATAACGCCTGGCGTCTTTGCTGTGCCCGAACTTGGGAACGGCATCGATCAGGGCCTGGGTGTAGGGGTGCTTCGGATTTTTGATGACCTCTTCTGCCGGGCCCAATTCCATCAGATTTCCACGATAGATAACGGCAATCCGATCACAGAGGTACCGGGCCGCTGCCAGGCTGTGCGTGATGAACATCTGTGTGACGCCGAGTCTGTTCCTCATGGTCAGCAGGATATTGAATATCTGTGCTGAGATAGAGGCATCCAGCATGGAGGTCGGCTCGTCCGCAATGACAAACTCGGGATTTAAGACCATGGCCCTGGCAATGGCCACCCGCTGCCGCTGACCCCCGCTGAGTCGGTGGGGATACCTGAAGAGAAAATCATCAGGCGGTGAGAGACCCACCGCTTTCAAGGCCTCTCTGACCCTGTCCTTTCTATCGGAAGCCTTCCCCATCCGGTGAATTTTCAATGGCTCCGACACCGTGTCATAGACCGATCGCTGGGGGTTCAGGGACTGATAGGGATCCTGAAAGATCATCTGGACCTTTCGGCGAAAGGCCTTGAGTTCCCGTCCCTTTAATGCCGTCACCTCCCGGCTGTCCAGGAATATGCGTCCGGACGTCGTCTCCTCGAGGCTGACAATCAGACGGCCCGCAGTTGTCTTTCCGCTCCCGCTCTCTCCCACCAGACCGAATATCTCTCCCTTATAGATGTCGAGGGAGATGCGGTTGAGGGCAATGACGTCCTTGCCCGAACTCCGGAAAAGGCTTCCCTTGCCCTTGTAGATCTTGCTGACGTTCCTCATCTGGAGGATCTGTTTGTTTTCGTTATCTATGTTCACGTTTCGTGATCTCGCAAAAAGTCGAAAAGCAGGGATATCCCTCGCTATCCCTTGCACGGGCTGGTTATGCGCATTCGCAATTCCTAAATTCCTGAATCCCTAAATCCATGCAAACAGCACTTTCTGCATGGGCATCACGTTTCGAGTTTCCAATCTGAATCCCTTCAGGACCTGCAACAGAGGGCCTTGTGCCCTGAGCCGATGTCCACCCATTGGGAGGGGGTCGTTTTGCAGAACGCCTGGGCCTCCGGGCAGCGGTCACAGAACCGGCACCCGGCAGGCGGGTTGATCAGGTTGGGCGTTTCCCCCGGAATCGGGACCAGATCGCTTTTCTTGCCGGTCAGCGTCGGAAAAGATGAGAGAAGGGCCTTTGTATAAGGGTGGGCCGGGGATTCAAAAACGGTCCGCCACGGTCCGAATTCCACCAACTGACCCGCATACATGACGCCGATCTCGTGACACATGTCGGCTACAATCGAGATATCGTGGGAGATGAATATGATGCCGATATTGAATTCCCGCTGAAGGGCCCTCACCTCTTCCAGGATCTGGTCCTGGACGATCACATCCAGAGCGGTCGTAGGCTCGTCGGCAATGATCACCTTGGGATGACAGGCCAATGCCATGGCGATGACGGCCCGCTGCTTCATCCCGCCGCTGTACTGATGAGGGTAATCGGTGAGGCGTTCCCGCGGAATTCCGACCAGGTCGAAGAGTCCTTCCACCTGGGACAGGGCCGCCTCCTTCTCGAGGGAAGGGTTGTGGACCAGAATGGCCTCGGCGATCTGGTTGCCCACGCGTTGCACCGGGTTCAGGGCATTCATGGCGGCCTGAAAGATCATGGCCATCTTTCGCCACCGGATGCGGCGTTTCTCCTCGTCCGACATGACCAGGATGTTTTTTCCCTCGAGCAATATGCGACCGGTGCTGACCGATCCGTTCGGGGGAAGCAGCCCCATGAGCGCCATGCCGATGGTGGTCTTGCCGCAGCCTGATTCCCCCACGAGGCCCAGGGACTGGCCCTCCTCCAAGACAAAAGAAACCCCTTCCACGGCCTTGAGGTAGCCATTTCGAGTATGGTAACCGATGCTGATGTTGTCAACTTCCAACAGGGGCATTTAGTCTGTCTGGTCCTCCTTCCTCAGCCTCGGGTCGAGGACCTCATCCATGGCCCTTCCCAACATGTAAAAGGAAAGGGTGATCAACGAAATGCAGATGCCCGGAGGGAGAAGCCAATAGGGGGCCTTGAACATATGCCCGGTTTTCCACACCCACTGGAGCATCATGCCCCAGCTTACGGTTCCGGGGTCCCCGAATCCCAGGAAGGCGAGGGCGGCCTCGGTAATAATGGCGGAGGTGACTCGAAAGGTCATGAACAAAAATGCGAGCGGCAGGACATTCGGCATAATGTGCTGAAATATAATCCGGGAATGGGAGGCCCCCGCCACCTTGGCGGCCTCGATAAACGGCCGCTGCTTCAGCGAAAGGGTCTGGCCCCGAATAATCCGGGATACGCCCGGCCACCTGAAGAGGGCAATAATCAGGACAATGGTCCAGATGTTGAGCTGTCCGAATACAGCGGCAAGGATCAGGACCACCAGGAGGGTCGGCATGACCATGATCATGTCGGCCAGTCTCATCAGGAGCGTGTCGATGAACCGCCCCATGTATCCGGCCGTCATACCGATAGCCACCCCCAATACAATGCTCATGACTGCGGCCGAAATGCCCACCATGAAGGCCACGCGGGCCCCTGCCAGGAGCTGACTCAGGATATCCCGGCCCATGAAGTCCGTTCCCAGCCAGTGCCTCATGCCGGGGGGCGTGCAACAGGTGATCGCCGGATCGACGCCGGTCATGGGGTTGTACATGGGGTCAATCAACGGCGGGATATAGCTGCACACGGCCATCAGGGCAAACAGGATCAGGAGGACCAGGCCGATCCTCCCCAGGAGACTCTGCTTGAAAATAGACCAGCCATCTAAAAAGCTGTTCAGCAGGGGAAATCTTTCTCTAACTGTCATAGGATCTCTCAAATCACCCTTGGCCGCGATTGACTTCAATCACTTTAGCTCACTTTAGTCACTTTCCCTTAATACCGAATCCGCGGGTCGAGATATGCATAGAGGACGTCCACCACGACGTTGGATACCAGGACCACCGCGGCAATCAGCAGAAAGGACGCCTGGGCCAGGGGATAATCGTTCTGACTGACCGAAAAGACCAGCTCCCTCCCGATGCCCGGCCAGGTGAAGACCGTCTCGGTCAGGGCTCCCCCGTTGATGGAGAAGGCCAGGCTCAGACCCACGCTCGTGACCACCGGCAGGGCCGCGTTCGGGGCTGCATGATGGTCCCGGATCACCTTTTCCTCAAGCCCCTTGGCCCTTGCCGTGAGGATGTAATCCTCTTTCAGGGTCTCCAGCATGCTGCTCCGCATAATGAGAAGGTAGGCCCCGAAGTGGATCAGAAAGAGGGTGGATAAGGGGAGGACCATGTGGTACATGACATCCAGGGACTTGGCTATGAAGCCTGAGTCGGGATCCAGCCACACATCTTCCGAGATCATGCCGGTGATGGGAAACCAACCGAACTTGTAGGAAAAGAGCCAGATCATGATCAGGGCAAGCCATGGTAGAAAGAGGGTGTGGGTTACCAGCGCCCCGATGGTCAGGATGGAATCGGTCTTCTTACCCTTGTGCCACGATGCGATCTTGCCTAAGAACACGCCCACCAATGCCGACAGGATAATGGATGTGGTGAACAAAAGGACGGTGTTGGGGAGTCGGCTCCATATAATGTTGACCACCGGTTCTCCATAATGGAATGAATACCCGAAATGCCCGGTAAAAAAATTCTTGAGATAAACGAGGTACTGGATTCCCAATGGTTTGTCCAGCCCTAACTCGACCTTTAGGCGGTGGGCATCCTCGGGCGTCATATCCGGATCCACCATTCGCGACACCGGATCGCCCGGCGCCAGGCGGAACAGGAGAAACAGTACCGTCAGAATCACAAAAAAGATGATGACGACCTGGACCAGCCTTCGGCCGATGTACTTGCGTAATTCCATACCCCCCCGCGTGGCGCAGAGCGCATGGGGGAAGGCTTCCCTCTATGCGCCCTGCCCTATGCTCTTTGCATCACTTGGCCGGTTTCAGCTCGCAAAAGGTCCAGAGGTTGCCGATGCCGCCCAGCATCTGAACCCATCCGGTAAACCGCCCCTTTTGCACGGCCTCGATCAGGTTTGGATTATAAAGCGGGAGATACGGGACATCCCTCATGACGATCTTCTGCATCTCCCAGATCAATGCCTGCCGCTTGTCGCGGTCCAAGGCCTTTGCGGATCCGTCGGCGATCTTATCGAACTCGGGATTGTTATACCCGCTCATATTCCATCCATTGGGTTTGTCATTGCTCGAGAGGAAGAAATTCCGCAGGTAATCCGGGTCCAGGGAGAGATTGCCATAACCCAAGACAAAGGCATCAAACTCATGACGCGCCTTCACCTGCTGCAACAGGGCACCGAAGGCCATCGGCTTGGAATAGGCCGGAATGCCCAGCATCCTGAGCCATTCCTGCATCATCATCCCGCACATGGCCCGGTGGGGGTCATAGTCGGCCGGGGGCGTCAAGATAGTGAATTTTTCCATGGGACTGCCGTCCGGGAGCCTGATCCCATCGCCGTTGACCACCTTTCCCGATGCCTCGACCGGAGCGGTCTGCCAGGTATATCCCGCTTGGCGAAGGATGTCGAACGCCTTCTTGATGCGACCTTCCCTGTCCAGACCTTCCCCGTACTTGGGGACATCCGGGCAGTACCAGAAGGCGTTTCCCGAAGGGACAATGGAATGCATCTTTACCCCGTATCCCTGAAGGATCCGTTTGATGATGAAATCCTCGTCCACCAGGGTGGCAATGGCCCTTCGCAGGTTTGGATCATTGAACGGCGGCTTCCTGACATTGAACCCCATATAGTAAAGAGAACTCTTTTCGTTCTGAAACAACTCGATATCCGGATTGGCCCTCAGGTCCTCCATATACCCTGGCTGAACACCCCACCAGAACATATCGATCGTCCCCTTCTTCAGCGCCAGAATAGCCGCGTCAGAGGTACCGAAGAGCTTGAAGATCACCCCGTCGATATAGGGTCCCAACAGCCGGCCCTGGATCTTTTGGCCGGTCCCGAAAAAACGGGGGTTCTTCTGAAGGAAGAGATAAGACCCTTCCCGCCACTCCTTCAGGATGAAAGGCCCGCTGCTGACCGGGCTGTCAATTTTCTCATTGAGAAGCGTCCCCAGGGGCTTTTCGGTCTTTTTCGCTGCCTCGATCCGATCGACCCACTCTTTCTTTTGGACAATCGGGGTGGTCAGCGTTCGGGTGAGAAAGGTAGCCTGCGGCTCCTTGAGATAAAACTTCACCGTATGCTTGTCCGGCGCCTCGATCTTGCTGATGAAATCCCACTTCGAATAATCTTCCGGGACCTTGAACTCGTTGATGAAGTTCCCCGTGAACGCTACATCCTCTGAGGTCAGTTCCGTGCCGTCAGACCAGGTTGCAGGCCTGAGCTTGACCGTATACGACAGGTCCTTTTCATCAAAGAAGGGCTGTTCGGCAGCCAGCCAGGGAATCAGTTCCAGGGTCTTGGGGTCCCGCACATAAAGGGGTTGATAAAGCAATCCCAGCACCTTATTGGACCATGCATCCGTGGCCCGCCACACGTTAAGGGTCTTGGGTTCTTCCAGAATACCTATTTTAAGCGTCTCCCCTGCAGAGGCCCCGGAACCGGCAAGCAGAAGGCCGGAAAACAGCATGGCGGCATACGCCCACACCAGGAACCAACGACAGGAAGCTCTTTGTGGTCTTTGTTCCATAATTTTTCCTTTCATCTTATATAGTTTCATCATAGACGCACTCGAAACCATCACGCCTCGCCTTTCATCTCAGCCACTTTCTGTTCAATAAAATCAATGACGTCCACCTCGACTTTCACCTTGTTCAGCCGGTTGATGCGGGGGATCCCCCCCGGGCTAAGACAGTTGATCTCTACCAGTTTGTCGCCGATCACGTCAACACCCACAAAAAAGAGTCCATCCTCCACCAGCTTAGGCTTGATGGCCCGACAGATCTCCCGCTCCGGATCGGTCAGCTCGTGCTTGAATGCCCTTGCCCCGGCATGGATATTGGTCCTGAATTCTCCTTTGCGGGGCCTTCGTCTCATGGCCCCCAGGATCTCTCCATTCAGCAGGAGGATCCTGACATCCCCCCCCCTTCCCACCACATCCAGGTATTCCTGGACCATGATCGCCTCTCTCTCAGGATAGGAGCGGTAGGCCTTCACATAATAATTGATGAGGGAATGGAGGTTTTCCTGGTCCCGGACGCTCACCTTGATCACCCCTTCGCCCCCATATCTCTGGAGCGGCTTGACCACCATGGCGCCGCCGAAATCATTGATGATCTTCCTGAGCCGCGCAGGATCTCGAGAGACGTGGGTCACCGGAATGATGTCCGGGAAGTTGAGGATGTACAGCTTGCTGTTGGCCAGGATCTGGCCGGCGGCGCTGTTGATCATAAAGACCTTGTCGCTCACCGATGACAGAAACTCCATGGTCTGGTACACAATGGGTGGATTCTTTCTCAGAAAAAGGGCGTCCAGGTCGGAGATGGTCTCAAATATGAGTTCGTCCTTTTTGAGACACTTGATGAGGCTGCGCCAGTACTGTCTCATGGAGAGGCCGGTCTCCACCGTGATGTTGCGCATCCTGGCCACCACCTCATTTTTCCGAATATAGATGTCATGGGGTTCAAGAAAATAGACCGAATGTCCCCTCTCATTGCATTCATACATCAGGTGGCTGGTCGTCTCCATTTCAGGCTCAATCGACTCCAGCCGGTCCATTAAAAAGGCGATATTCATACTCTCCCCCCGTATTTGGTTACGGCATACCCAATGATCCGGGAGGCGATGTCAAGGCCTGTGGCCGCTTCGAGCCCCCTGAACCCTGGAGAATAATTGACCTCAATGATCTTGGGGGACCCCTGTCTGTCCACAAGGATGTCCGTTCCGGCGATCTCAAGCCCTAAGGCCCTGGCCGAACGGATCGCCAGCTCCGACATATCCGGGTCCAGGGTCACCCCTTTTCCCATCCCTGTCAGATGGATATTCGACCTGAAATCCCCTATGTTGGGCCTAAGTTCCATTGCCCCGAGGACCCCCCCGTCCACGACAAAGGCCCGGATGTCTCTCCGCCCCTCGGGCGCCATGTACTCCTGGACCAGCACCCCACGGGAGTTGTCCCGGAGGTTTTCCATAATAAATTCCGAGATGACCGGCGAATCCACACGGACCACGCCGCTCCCCTGCCTGCTGCTCGGCATCTTGGCCACAACCGGATAACCGCCCAGCCCTTTCACGGCATCGTGGAACCCGCTCGGATTGACCACCAGCCGCGTATTCGGCACAGGGAGTCCGGCCGCAGTTAGGGCCTGGAGACTCAGAAATTTATGCCGCGCCAGGAAGATCGCCCCGGAGCCATTGACCACAGGGACACCGGAAAGCTCAAACTGGCGCACGACTCCCAGGGCATAATCATTGATAGTGGCCCCGATCCTGGGAAGAAGGACGTCCGGCCTCTCACACCCGCGTATGTTGAGCTTGAGCCTGCCGCCCTCAATCTCTGAGAGGCAGTCCCGGGTGTGAATGAGCTTGGCCCGGTGTCCGGATTGAGATGCCGCCTCCATCAACCGCTGGTTGGGGGGGTATTTCTCGTCGCGTACGCTCAGGATCCCGATGTCCATGTCCCACACCCGTCACCTGACCAGGGTCTCCAGTTTCAAAAGAATCGCTTCTGCCTCTGAATTTCGTTCACCAGGCCGGGTCCCCTTTATACTTAACTGCAAGGTTCTCTTCAACCTAAAAAGTTCTTTTATCTCCTCCGGGGAATATCCTTCTCCCCGAAGGAGCTTATAAATCTCCTCAACATACGCCTGGCCGTCGGTAAAGCTCCGGTCGATTCGCCCCGGCATTCGGGCCATGAGCCGGGAGGCCTCTACCGAATCCATGGTATCGTGGCGCCATGCCAGCCCAAGGCCTTCCAGGCCCAGGGCCTCTCTCTCCTGGTGCACCAGGGTATTTCCCGTATAATAAAAGAGGTAGGGATGATAATAGGGCAAACTGCTTTCGTTAATAAAATCGATGGTTTCCGAAAATGTGTCCATAGTCTCGCCCGGGTAGCCGATAATGAAGCTCCCCCTGCTCTCGATGCCGTGATCAGTGAGGATACGGATGGCTTCCAGCGATTGTTCCTTTCTCAGCCGTTTGTCCATATTGTCCAGGATGGTCTGGCTTCCGGATTCCAGCCCCAGATCGACAAATTCACACCCCGAGGCCTTCATGAGTCTCACCAGCTCCGGCCTTAGGGCGCTGGCACGGGCGAACGACGACCACGTAAACCCAAACCCCTCGGCGATCATCATCTCCAGCACCGCCGTCATTCTTGGCTTGTTGGCGGTGAAATTATCGTCGGTAAACCGCACGTGGGTAACACATCCCAGGGCATCGACTTTCTTCAGCTCTTCCCGAAGGACCTCCATGGATTTGTAGTGAACCTCGGGAAACAGCCAGTGATAGGTGCAGAAACGGCACCGGTAGAAACAGCCCCGGCTGCTGTTGATGGGAAGGATGGCGCGCAGATATGGCTTCGGGACCCGGTCCCATGCGATCGCGGTCTGATCCATATGGCTCTCTTCCGCTTCTCTTGGGGTGAAGACCATTCGGCCCTGTCCATTGAAATAGGCCAGATTGGGGACTGAATCGAGGTCCCTCCCCTCCCTCAGGGCCGCCAGGAGTTTCACCAGGGTCGCTTCCCCCTTGGCCTCTACCACAAAGGCATCCACATGGCCTTGGAAACCAGCTATGAAGTCCAGGGTCCTTTCTGAAAACCGCTCCCCGGCATTCAGGACCTTCTTGACCAGCATTCCCCCTGCGATGACCGGGACCTGGGGCGCAACCCCCTTGATAACACATGCCATCCCATGGATATCGTTCATAAAGATAAAATTTGAGGAAATGCAGACCGCCAGCGGGTCTTCCTCAAGCAGGTCAGGGAGATTGGCCGTGGCATAGTTCTGGACAATGATCGGATCGTATCCATGGGCACGGAGGTATTGATCCAGGTAAATGCCGTTGAGGGTCACGCTGTTGGCCAGGGAATAGTGTTCGGTCACATTCTCCGAGGTAATTTCGGGGGACTGGCGACCGGCCTTGACATAATTCATGAGATCCAGCAGGTCCATGTACCGGCCATCCAAAAAGAGGAGAGATTCCAGGATATTCCGGTGAACACCCTGTTGAATGGCCGCCAGGTCCAGGTTGGGAAACCGATACGACTGCCGCTCGGCCCTCTCCTCGGCATCGGCCAGCTTTCGCCTCAGATGGGCGTCGTTATCCAGCGGCTGGTTCTGGGCAATGACAATGACTTTCGGGTGTTTCAAGATCGGTCCCGGCCCCCTGCATATGATTCGCGGAAACGGTTTCCGCGCATGGTAGGTAAAACCAGGCCCGATGTCAACGGGCATCTTTGTCCCTATTTTAGGGCGAGGGGAGGACGCCCGGGTCAGTCAGCTATAACCTTGCCAATTTTGCCGGCATTGACGATTCGCTTTAGCTTGCCCAGTTCTCACAACGTGTGTAGGCAATTTTGACGCTGTGCCAGGCCGATCTGCATTCCCTACAGGGCGATACAGGAGTGAAAACCCCGTTATCACGAGGACTTGGCAAAGAGACGATTTGGCCTTTTGATGGCAGGGATATTGCGTTTCAGTAGGGTGGAAGGGGCATGGGAAAAATGGGTTACATGATCGAATCAGTTCAAGTTCAAAGTATGCAGGGCAAATATCCTGCCCCGGGCATGAAGAATGCCAATGGCCCGTCCGGATTTCAGGAGGAATTGCAGCACCAGATCAATCGCGGAGAGACCCAAAGGGTTTTCTCTTCCGCTGCCCCATCGGGCCACGGAGGCCTCGGCCCCGGTCTGAACCATGTGGGGGCCATCTCCCTGGAAAGCCCCATGGTCTGCCATCCCCTCATGTCTCATCCCGACTATCGCAGCGACTGCTGGAAGATCATTCATTCAGGGGTCAATGCCCAAAAGGAGTTTCGCACGCTTCGTGAAGGCGAAGAGATATCCATCAATCCCGCAACGCATGAGGTTGTATGGCACGGTCAGGCAGTCCCCCCATTACGGTGAGGGTTCATCGGGCATCTCTCCCCCTTTGCGCTCTTGCCCACACCCACTCCGGGACATCGGGCTTCACAAGCGCATCACCCATACGATCGGGGTCTCCAGAGGGAGTGGGATTTTCCCCCTGCTTCGCCTGAAGCCGCTCAATGGCATGAATCTTGTTCAGATAGACGAAGGTCTCATGGGTACGGTGTTTTTTCAGCCATTCCAGTTCATCACGCTGTCTTGCCGAGAGTGATCCCGCTCGGCTCAGTAGAGAGAGGCGAGACTGCGGATAGAGCCACCGCACCCCGAAGTTCTTGAGACCATAAACTACGTTCTTGGGCCCCCCATTGTAGCAGGCGCCGGCGCCGTACTTCTCAGCGCCCGACCCTGACAGAGGGGGATAAGAGCGGAGCATTTCCGCAAGGTAATGATCGAGCAGACAGATCTCCGCCTTGATGGCCAAGAGGTGATCGGCCGTGGCCTCGAAGAAATCTCTCGAAATGTCCGCGGAGGTGTACCTGTTCCAGACGACCTCCATCCCAATAGGGGTAAACTGGGTGAGGCCACGGGCGCTTGCATAGTTCCCCGTGAATCGGTAAGCGTCTTCCTGATTGGAGCCTATAATCACCAGGATCCGTTTCACGAGCCGGCCGAGGGACCTTTCTCTCTCCGGATCCTCCGAGTCGCCCTCATCGGTGATGAATCGAAAGGCCCCCGGGTCCATATGTTCGACAAGGATCAGGTTAAAGTAATCTTCATCCGTAAAACAGGGCGCCCTTTCCAACGACGTTTCGCTTGCGGCTCTGGAGTTGACATGGCGCAGTTCTTTTCGGGCCTGTCTGATCTTTCCGCGCAGGTAGGCGCTACCGGCTTCCACCAGTTCCGGCTGCAGAAGAGCCCTGGAGTAAGGGGTATACAGAATCGACTCCCTTAGCAATGAGGCCTTGCGCTCGGGGTCTATGGCATAGAGGAGACCGACAACGGCCGTATGATCGGGCTTCAGGATGTCGATGGAGGAATTGAACCCGTTCCACCAGTTCACAGAGTAGAGAACCATGGAATCGTTCAAGAATAACACCTGATTCTCTTCATAACCGGAGACGATCCGTATCTTCCCTGTTCGGAAGTCTGCGAGGGCGAGCTTCAATTCGCGCCTGGCCGGCATTCCGTCCCGGGCCGGGAAATAACCCACCTGCTCCTTTGCCAGCCGTGCCTTGGCCTCCTTCAGCACCGGCAGCAGCGGAACCTCTGTCGTGAAAGGGGCATCGTCCAGCGGCGGCATGGGTTTCGCGTCGCTTTTTCTCGTTTTCGGGGTCGCCTTATTTCGTTCTTTACCATCCCCTTTGGACGAAACCCGTCCCTTCGCCGACACGTGCGCTGTTCGCATTGAGATCTTGGTTTCAGAGCGGGATTCGACCGCCCATAGGGGGTTCTCAGAAATGCAGACAAAAACAAAAGACAGAATCCATAACCCCATGACTTTCATCTGGCACCTCATCGCACACCCTGTGAACTACGGCCTGAAGACTGGAAAGATCGCGAAAGACCATAGGGTTTTCTGCTGGCCTTGTCAAGAATGTTTTACGGGGTCTCGCCCCAACTTGGTGCGGCAACTCATAGGGGATACGTGAGTCTATGGTCTATGGGCACGCTATTAGATTCTTCGGTTTCCAACAGGCGGCGTCCTCTCCCCTCTGGAATCTGTTGGCCGCCGATAACGGATTCGCTCACAGATGGAGCGGATATTCACAGCTTGCGCCCTATGGAAGACATGGGCGCCCCCAACTCCCTCACGGCCCAGCAGCACAACAGACTCCGGGCCTTCACAGTCCGCCGATTCTTCCCCTTCGCCCACACCGCTCCCCCCTTCACATCCAGCATATTCACCCGCCTGCCATAGCCAGGCATCGGCGGGCAGATACCCTGGAGGCAAGGTGGAAGTATCGGCCAGACCTGAATGGAGCCAACCGGATTGACTCGTGACATCCTCGGCATGATTTATCATTACCATTCCCAAGACCGCTCTGGGAACCAATAACCTAACAATGTCTCCCCTTTTCAATTAAATTATTAAAGAGCGTCCCGCTTCCCATCAGTTTTGCGACCCCCCGCGACAGATTCTGGGGACGCATATTCCACCAAATCCAGGTATGGGTATCGAACAGGAATTTCATTTGCAGGCTTCCCACAATCCCTCACCCAGCGGCGCGACGATGTCCTTTTCGAAAAAAAAGGCATCCGCGAGCTTGCCTGGAACAGGCTTCATTTCAGGTTTACTATGGGGAACAACTTGAGCGAGCGGCTTGCCTCTTTTGGTTATGATGATGGCTTCCCGGGATGTTGCAACCTCATCTAAAACCCTTAACGCATGGGCCTTGAATTCACTTACGGCCATTGTCTTCATAAGACCACCTCCCCTTGTAACCGTTCACGGGTTCAGAGGTTCAAGGTTGACGGGCTCGCAAAACGTCCCCCACCCCGTCAACGTCGAATCCCGCTGCAGCAGGAAACTGGCAACCTGTGAGTACCTACCTCCCTTTTCCTTTATAAAATAGTCAGCTGAAATGGTCAAGTAAAGAAATAAACGTCCAGGGCCAACTCCTCAGCCGACAGAAGAAAACCTGGATTAACTTTCGCCTTCCCGATAGGCCCATCCCTTCCAAAATTAGAATTGCCAGGCCTGATCCAATTCCCCTTTACCCCGATCCCGACTTGTGCTAAGAGATAGGCATTGAGCGTGTATCAATCACAGGAGCAGAGAGAGAAATGAGTTCAGAGAGTCCCTTAAAAGACAAGGTCGTGCTGCTGGTGGACGACGAGCCTGATATCCTTGAAACGGTTGCCGAACAGCTTGATATGTGCATCACGCACAAGGCGACCAGTTACGAACGGGCCCGTCAATATCTTCAGAGTTACACATACGATATCGTCGTCCTGGATATCATGGGCGTCAATGGGTTTGATCTCTTGAAGATCTCGGTGGCTAAAGGCTTCCCCACTGTGATGCTCACGGCCCACGCCCTGAGCGCGGAGACCTTGATTAAGTCCATCAAATTAGGGGCCCTTTTTCTCCTTCCCAAAGAAAAGGTCTCGGAATTGAAGCCCTTTCTCGAAGAGATGGTCGTGACGGGAGGTCAATCTGGATGGAAGCGGCTCTTCCACAGACTCGGAGAGTTTTTTGATCATCAATTCGGACCTGACTGGAAAGAAAAGGATCGATTTCTCAAGGAATTTATAGAAGAGTTGAAGAGCTGAGACAGTCCCGCAGGCATTTTGGGTGGGGCACAATGCCCCGCCCTGCCTGCCAGGCGCCCTGTTTTGCCTGATCCCTATTTGAAATAATCATCCCTGGCCTTCTTGAGTTGCAGGAGATTTTCCAGTGGTGAAGGCGGCGCGATACCGCATCCCGGACAGAGAAAATCCGTACCATTCTCAAGGGTCTGGGTAGCCTCTTTGTACACATCTTCCGACGTTCCGCTGAAGAGGGTGGTCGCGGTGGCCACGTTGCCGAAGACCTTTGTCCCCTTCCCATGGGCGATTTCCACCGCCCTTTTCAAATCTGCCTTTTCCTCGATGCTGATGCCTACAACACCGGTGTCGCACATGAGGTCAATGATCGAGTCCGTATTCCCGCACACATGCAGCACCACCGGCCCTTTCGACCGGCTTACCACCTCTTTGAGCACGGGAAGCACAAATTTTTCGAAGAAGTTCGCCCTTATGAGCGCCGGACCGGCCGTTGGTTCCGCCAGGACATAATAATCGGCCCCGTTATCGAAGGCAAAGTTAATGGAGGCTATGGCCGCCTCCTTGGTGATCTCCAGGACCCTGTGCACAGCTTCGGGCCGCTTGTAGATCCACTTCATATACTGCTCCGTGCCTACCAGGTTGGCGGCACAGGTGAACGGCCCCTCTGTTTCACCGAAAATAACCAGGTCATCTCCCACCTTTTCTTTGAGAAGCCGGAAATGCTCCTTGAACATGGGGAACCGGCCGCGCTCCAGATAATCGGACGGGAACTCAATATTGTCGATGCCGTCCGCATAGGGATGCCCATGTATGGAGTATTGAATATCCTTCTGGGGCGTCCCCAGTTTGCAGCCAAAGGCCTCACTCAGGCCCACGATATCCCAGCCCATGGCCTTGACCCACTCAAACTGACCATATTTGTGACCGGCATAGGCGAGTTCGGTCATGGCAACCGGGTCCGTATCCGCAAGGGGCCTCGCATACCCGCACGCATCCATGAGGGCCACGACGCCATAGGTGGTGGTGCTGCCGCAGGGGGTCTTGTCCACATCTTTTCCCGTAAAGCGGTTCCAGAATCTCTCTCTTAAGGTCATTTCTGCCATTTTCTGCCTCCTCATCAGTAATGTTAAGGAATTATTGAGTCTTCACAGATTCAATAAAAGGCTGACGCCTAAACTCCGAAAGAGGAATTCACTCGCTAAGGCACCCTTATCTCAAAAACCGAATACTCACCTCTTTGGGAAGCGCCAGTCCAAGGACTACCTCAGCCGTCTTGACCAGCGATGTTGGAACCGGGCACGCGAGATGGCATCTGGACTTCTCTGCACAGAGAAAAAACGGGCTCTGGGTCAGAGGGACGAACAGGTCTCTCAAGGTTACAGGCCCCAACTCTTCTGCAAGCTTTTTGATCTGGCGGCACTCGGACTGGATATCAAACCGGACCTCTTTCCCTTCTTTCCATGCGTTGATCGAACAGATAAAGCCGCAGATCCCGGGATCTACAGCCGCGCGGACCGACTCCGGTTCGTTCCCCTGCCTGGATGCACTCGCAGATTCCCGATTCACAGTTGATCCCATCATCCAATCATTCACCATCAGGTGCCAGAGGTCGGTAGTCAGAGGTCAGAAGTCGGGAAAAACCGCATCCAGTATCCCATCATCCAACCATCCAAATCATCCGAACCATCCAGCAACGAAGTGTGGCGTGTGGAGTTAAAAGTTCAAATCAGACTTTTTTCCTTTTTAACTTTAGGCACTCCAAACTCGTAACTTCAAACCTACAAAACGAGTAACCAGTATCCCCCTATTTCTGGTGCAGGATCTCTTCCGGCACCAGCCCTTCCAGGTGGGGAAACGGGTCCGTCATATGGGGGATCTGCATCGACTCCATAAACTGCCTTTCAAAATCCTTTTCGACCGTCAGCTCGATGTACTCCACATTGCGGGAGATCCATGCGGCATCTACACGCATGTCGCGATCCAGGAGAACGACCCTTGCCCCGTCGCCGGCCGCGTTCCCAATGGAAAGGATCTTCTCTATCTCACAATCCGGGAACAAGCCCATAATCAGTGCCTTTTCCCTGTCCACATGGGTGCCGAATGCCCCAGCGATCTTGATCGTATCGACCTTATCAATCCCCATGCGCCGCATCATGAGCTTACAGCCGGTGTAAAGCGCCCCTTTGGCCAACTGGATCTGCCTGATGTCCTTCTGTGTGATCACCACGTCTTTGTCGATGGAGGTCTCATTGGCCCAGGCGATAATGAACTCCTTCTGTCTCGGGTTGTCCGGATTCGTCCGGAACCGTTTGGACTTCTGATTCTTGGAGAACCTCCCGCTCTTTTCCACCACGCCGGATCGATAAAGCTCTGCCAGGACATCCAGGATCCCGGACCCGCAGATCCCCTTGGTCTTCATCTCTTCCGGCTTGGAATACGCCAGCCAGGCCTCTCGTCCGATGACCTTGTAGTCCACTTCATGGGTCTCAGGGTCTATCTTGATCCGTTCAATGGCCCCTGGCGCGGCGCGCATGCCAAAGGCCAACTGGGCCCCCTCCAGGGCCGGTCCTGTGGCACAGGAAGACGAAATAAGCTTATCTTTATTCCCCAACACCAGTTCGCCGTTGGTGCCGATGTCAATGATGAGCTGCAGCGTATCGCTCTGGTGGGGTTTCTCGCACACCAGCACGCACACATTGTCCGCCCCAACAAATCCGGCCTCGTTGGGCATGATAAATACCCTGGACGACTTGTTGATCCCGATCCCGAGATCCCGGGCCCTGATATCCAGACTTCTGTGAACCACCGGCGGAAACGGCGCCAGGCCCACATACTGGGGATCCAGCTTGAGCAGGATGTGGTGCATGGCCGTATTCCCACCCAGGGTCAGATCGATGATATCCGAAGGTTCCAGGCGGAGATAGGTCTTCCCCTCTTCGGGATCCGCGATCATGATGGGTTCGCCGCTCTCATCCTTGATCACCTTGCCGGTTTCGTCCTTCTTTTTTTTCATCGGCGGATGGGTCCCTTCACAGGCCTTTCTGACCAGTTCATTGAGCCCCTCGATGATGTCGTCGCTCATCCTCTCCAGGCCGCCCGGGGTCTGCATGTGATAGGTGATCCGCGACATGACGTCTTCACCGTACTTGCACTGGGGATTCATCATGGAGACCGTATCCAGGACCTCCATGGTCCTCATGTTGCAAAAGTAGGCGGCCACCGTGGTGGTCCCCACATCGATGGCCAGGCCGTAGTAGTCCTCTACCCTCCCCGGCCATACCTTGATGATCTCTTTGTCCATCCACACGGCTGCCGTGATGGTCCATTCGCCTTTGCGGATCGTATTGGGAAGGTCGCGCAAGGTGAACCAGTCGATATCCAGCCCTTTAAGTCCATATTCCTTTTCCAGGGCCTGGGTCATCCGCTCGAAATCACCTAAGGGGTCCTCGAAGGTGGGCGGCGTCACGGTCACCGTATAGATTCTGACCGCCGGATTCCAGTTGATATCGATATCCCGGGCCGCCTTGCTCACCACCTGCTTGCCGGCCCTGGACTCCTCGGGCACAAAGACCAGTATGTCATCCTGGATCTCTGCCACACATCCCAGGCGGTACCCTGATGCCCGCTGCTCAGGGGTGATGAATTTCTCCTCCTCCTGTTGCCAGGCACTCACATGACTCGGATCCGATACAACCCCGAACTTTTCAAACGATCCCTTTTCAATCCGGACCTTGCACTTGCCGCAGACCCTCTTTTCGCCGCACAGGGTCTCGATGTCCACCCCGAGTCGCCGCGAGGCCTCGATGATGTTGATCCCCTTGTCAACCTCTCCTCTTCTTCCCGATGGCTGGAAAATAACCTTCACCTTACCCTTGTCGCCCATTCAGCACGCTCCTAAAATC
>JAUPKI010000225.1 GCA_030837545.1 Thermodesulfobacteriota bacterium
AAGCCTTGAAGAACTTCTGATCCTTCTCACGGGCGGTATGAGCATCTTCCAATTCTCCATGACGGGGAATAAATGATGGGATTCGAGAAAGCCAGTGTCATAATTCCTATTTTCAATGAGGCCGATAGCCTCGAAGAGTTATACCTGCGCACCAAAGCGGTTTTCTCCGGGCTCGGCCTGCCCTTCGAATTCATCGCGGTGAACGACGGCAGCAGCGACTTAACCTACAAGCGGCTCTTGGAGCTTCGCGCCCGTTTTCCCAATATCGGAATCATCAACCACCGCGCCAATCACGGCAAGTCCATGGCTCTCATGCAGGGGTTTGCCCTTGCCGATGGAGATGTAGCCATCACGATGGATGCCGACTTACAGGACGAACCCGAGAATATCCCGAACTTGCTGGAAAAGCTTGATGAAGGATACGACATGGTCATTGGCTGGCGAGCCTCCCGCAAAGATCCCCTTAGCAAGCGTTTTGTATCCGGGGTGTTCAACGTGATCACCCGCCGGTTACTCAATGTGCATGTCCACGATATCAACTGCGGCCTCAAGGTCATGCGGAAGGACCTCTATAAACGCCTAAACCTGCGGGGTGACCTGCACCGCTTGATCCCTGCCATGAGCCAGGCTGCAGGTTTTACCGTTAGCGAAGTGGCCATAACCCATGCTCCAAGAAAGTACGGCTCATCAAAGTACCAACTCCTCCGGCACCGCGGTTTGCTCGACATCATTTCGCTTACCTCGACCCTTGCTTACCGGGTGCGCCCTTTTCATATTTTTACTGAGATTGCCTTTATCGCATGGTGTGTTTTTAGCATCTCCCTTATTGGGTTGATCTTCACGCTGCTGATATATCACGACAGCCCTTCCGCGTTGTACGTCGCTTCCCCGGTTCTGTTCTTTACATCGCTCACGTTCCTGATTATCGGGACAACCTTTCCCGTAATTGGCTTAATACTGGATAATCTCTTGGTACACTTCAACGATGAACGATGGCGGTCAAGCCTGGTTAAAGAGGTGCTACCGCCTGAAAGCTGCTGAGGACGGCACGGCAAACTCCAGACGATACAACTTTATGGCCCTGTGCGGAGGATAAGGCAACGCTGGAGAGCGGCCTCAGCGCGGGGGCAGGGCCCCCAAAAAACCATCCCATGGGTTACCCCCAGTAAATCGCCGAGTGGCAAGAAATTTATCAAACCATCCGAATATGATCTAATTATGGTAGATGGACGTATGTGGTGATGGTCGCCAGGAAGGGCTAAGAATACAATGTGTGGTATCATTGGCATGGTTCGGTATGATGGGGGAACCATTCCCCCTGATGTGATTGACTCAATGTCACGCGCCATGATCCATCGAGGGCCGGATCATTGCGGACTGTACACCGCTCCGGGCATTTTTATGGGTATAAACCGCCTTGCCATCGTGGATCTTGTCAGGGGGAATCAGCCAATCTTCAACGAAGACCGGAGCCTTGTCATCGTATATAATGGTGAAATATACAACCACCGGGAGATTCGTGAGCAGCTTATCACCAAAGGCCACATTTTCCAGACCAGCTCCGACACCGAAACCGTACTACATGCCTTTGAGGAATTTGGGGAGGGCTGCCTCACCCGTTTCAACGGTATGTTTGCCTTTGCAGTTTGGGATATTGTCAATAAAAACCTCTTTCTGGCCCGCGACCGGCTCGGGATCAAACCGCTCTACCTTACAAAGACCGGAGATGGGTTCGCCTTCGCTTCCGAGGCCAAGGGGCTCCTGGGTGTATTTGCTCCGGCAGCACCGGACTGGACTGCGATCTACCGTTATTTTTCTTTCGGATATATCCCCTCGCCCCATTCCCCCTTTGCAGGCATTGATAAGTTGCCGCCCGGGCACTTTTGCCGGCTGCAAGGTCGTGAGTGGAGCCAAGATCGTTACTGGTCGCCAGAGTATGGCAAGGGACCTCAGGTTCCTCTCTCCAATGCTTGTGCCAAGGTTGAAGAACTCATGGAGCATGCCGTGGAGTTGGAACTGATGAGCGATGTACCCCTAGGGGTTTTCCTCAGCGGAGGACTTGACTCTTCGGCAGTGGCATTGTGCGCCAAACGGCGATCCAGCCAGGAGGTTCACTCCTTTGCGCTTCGGTTTGAGGATAAGACTCATGATGAATCGGCTGATGCTCGCCTGGTAGCAGAGCATCTAGGTCTGGTGCATACCGAGGTCCTTTTCACCAAAGATCTCCTGAGGCAAGCGCTTTTCGACGTGACCCGCATACTCGACGAACCATTTGGAGACTCTACGGTCCTGCCGCTCCTGGCGCTCTCACGCGCGGCCCGCGAGCAGGTCAAAGTGGTGCTGACTGGCTGGGGTGGGGATGAAATCTTTGCCGGTTATCCAACCTATCGCGCCCACCAGATGGCTGCACACTACCGTAAACTGCCGCGGATGATCTTGTCAGGGCTCATCCCAGCTATGGTAAACCGGTTGCCTGTTTCCGATAAGTACATGAGCTTTGAATTCAAAGCCAAACGGTTTATCCGGGGAGCAGGTCTTCCCCAGGAACTCCAGCATTTTATCTGGATGGGATACTATGACGATGAGGCTAAACAAAGGCTTTTCCGTCCCGAGATTGTCGGAAAAGTCAAAGAATCGACCTTCGCTGAGGTGGAACACCTGGCAGAAACCCTTACGGAGCAAGATGTGGTCAGTAAGATTATGCACCTCGACGCCTGTTTCTTTCTCGAAGGGAACGGGCTCTTCCAGGCCGACCGTATAACTATGGCCGCCTCACTTGAAGCCCGGGTTCCACTCCTAAATATCCACCTAATGGCCTACGTTAATGCTCTCCCCGTTTCGATTAAGATGTGCGGGGGCACTCCGAAAGGATTGATGAAAAAGGTACTCGAACCTTACCTGCCAGAGAGCATCATCAATAAACCCAAGAAGGGGTTCGGCCCTCCCTCCGCAGCGTGGGTGAGAGGCGTGTTCAGTGATGTGTTTGATGAACTTTTCAAACGGGAGCGCGTGGAAGCACAGGGCATCTTCAATCATGCCGAGATTGAGCGCCTGCTGGCAGAACATCGAGGGCGGCGCGCCGACCACGGCAGAAATCTGTGGGCATTGCTGACCTTTCAGCTCTGGTACAACACCTTCATCGCAGAGGAATTATAATGTGTGCTGACTGGAGCAAGAAAATACATAAACAAGACCGCATGGTGCTGGTGATGCCATCGTATAACCAATGTATTAAATCTCTGTTTGTCTTTCATGAAGGCCAGGCAATCGGCTCTAAGCCGCCACTGGGCCTTATGTCTATCGCCACCTACCTGAAACAGGAAGGGTATTCGTCTGTCGAAATATTCGACGCTACCTTGGGGCATCTTACCCCTGAACAGACTGCTGCTGCACTCATAGAGAAAAAACCAGCCGTAATCGGATTCTCGGTGATGACGGATGTCTGGTACAATGTCTGGAAAACAATTTCGCTTCTCAAAGCAGCGCTGCCTGATACGGTTATCTGTATCGGGGGCGCCCATGCGTCCATTTATTCTGAAGAGTCGCTCCAGGCATCTGGGGCGGATATGCTCATAGCCGGAGATGGCGAGGTTGCGCTTAAACAGGCCCTGGATGCCATGACGGCGGGTCGCCCTCCCGGCGATCTCAACGGGGTTTTTTGGAAAAACCCCGCGGGTACTATTCAAATTCCCCCCGTAAGGCTGGCTATTGTAGAGAGCATCGACATCCTTCCCGCGCCAGATCGCCGGCTCATTCCGCATGAGGCCTACGAC
>JAUPKI010000226.1 GCA_030837545.1 Thermodesulfobacteriota bacterium
CAACGTATGCCATCTGTCAACTTATTTTCTTACCAGCGTCCCATGGGACGCAATCTCTCACCAGCCAACTACATAATGATATTGGCTTTTGGTGGAATAAGATGAGGTATTGGGTTGTTTCGAATACGAGGGAATTAGATTCTCACAACATAACCAGACTCGCAATAGGTAAGGCATATCTCAACGTTTTATTGTCCCGAAATCCTTGAGGTTTCCAGAAGAATTGTCAATATTCCAAAGGACGGCCGAGTTGAGGGGGTTTATTATTCGCCCCAAACCCTGCTCTTTTTACAGTAAGTAAAAAAACACGACGGGGTTCACCCTGAGGAAAATGGATACGCCTTGCTGTCCTTCCGCATAAAACATTAAAATTCAACCGGTTAAGCCCAAGAAATGTCAGAATTTCATGATGGTATGCTTCTTGCTCATTTTAATTTCTGGCGGATTACCCATTATTCACGTGATGTCCATGAAGAATGTTGTGAAGTTCGCATAGCGTACCACTGCCTGCGTGCTAGTCCGTCATCGAAATTACGAGAATTGGATAAGGCCTTATTTACGAACAAGTAAAGGTTAAGGAGGTGATCTCAATGGGAAAGATATTCAGATTGGCTCTTGCTATCATAACGGGAGTTGTTATCTCCAGCACAACAATGTTGTGGACAGAAGCGGAGGGACAGGAAGTCCTGAGATACAGCAGTTCAGCCCAGGTCCATGAAGTGCTTCTGGAAGATACACTTCAGGCCTTCACTAAGGAGACGGGGATAAAAGTAGACCTTTTTGTCTGCTCCTCATCCGCAGCGACTTATAGACTTTTTAATGGCGTCTGCGATGTCGCCAGTACGGCAGAAAGGCTTGAAGCGTCAGGAGTGGACTATGGATACGTAGAAACTTTTCTCTGTAAGATTCCTCTTGTTGTTGTCGCTAATGTAGAAACGCATCTGAAAAGCATAACTGAAAAACAGCTTCAGGACGTATTCACAGGCCATCTGGCGAATTGGAAGTACTTGGGTGATAGCGACAAGGAAATGGTTGCGGTGGTCCCCGGAAAAAATACGGCCGCTTTCAAAAATTTCACTCACCTGGCGATCAGGAGCTATGACATCAAATACGATTTCATGACCTATCACTCTACCATGATTCTTGAGGCCATCCGCAGGATTCCATGGAGTATCTCCTTTATTGGGGCTGGTGCACCCACCAATAACGCTGCAATACGGATCTTGCGGGTCAATGGCTATGCGCCAACCGACAAAGAATATCCGTATATCCAAACGCTCTCATTTGTGACAAGAGGAGAACCCGCTGGTGCGGTTAAGAAATTTATCGATTTTGCAAAGTCGAAGACCAATCTCGAACGGCTTAAAGCTAAGGGCGCTATTATACTGGAAAATTAGTCAGATAAGAAACTCGGCGGAAGGCTATACGCCGATGGATTATAGAGAAGGCGCGCAGGGTCCAGGTGTATACATTATTGCTAAGTGGTATACATGGCAACGCTTGATCCCTGTTTCCTTTTATCACCGATTTTCGCGCTGCGTTTAACCGTCACAGCGATATAATAATTGACGACGCATTTATGAAAAAATTAGCTGTAGATTTGCATCCTCTAACCAGTTGAGAACGGAGGGCATTCGGTGCCATGGAACCGCTCTTAAAATGGGGTTGTGGGCTTTTTTTGGTTAACTGCCTTATATCAGGTCACCGATGGTCGTGAGAAGTCATGGGAGTATGCCGTTCCCAAATGGATCAAAACCCCGTGAGTTCCAAGTGTAATGACATCGTTTCTATATTAACCGTCTCAAAATTATTTGGACTGCCGTCATTCCGGCGAAAGCCGGAATCCAGCTTGCTTTTAGATGCCGCATCAAGTCCGATATGTCAAGGCTATTATGAGACAGTTAATAAGTTGGTAGATGAGCCATTATGTTGCGAGTTGTCATAACCCACTAAAAAAACAGCGATTTTAATGTTTGCCGCGAGAAAAGGCAAATATCAACTAAAAACAAGGTGTTAACCTGTTTTTGGCCGCATTGGTGTTCCCATCCCGCAACATAATATTTCGACCCTTTCCATGGTTTCCCGTTGAGGGTCGGTGGTTATCCGCCCCGCTATAGACTATCCAGCCAAGCCATCAGGTTTCCCTCGTTTTCCCACTGGAGTAATTCATCTATCTTTGAATCCTTGGTTTAATGGGGTCGGGCCACGGCAATTTTTTCATTTTGAACATATATTGCCGATATGCCCCGTCTGAAATGGGCCTATACGGCGTTTTTCAAGGCCAAAAAGGGTGTTTTTTCAGGAGTCTTGCAAAACAGGCACTTCGACAAAAAGGCATGACCATCGAAAAGATGAAAGTGGGACGAAGGAGCCCGCGAAACGCGATAATTTTAGAGGTCATGCGCGATTATGGGTATGTGGATGCACGTAGGATAAGCGCTTGAACCAATGTGATTCCGTTGCCCCGGCAATTTACCGGCATGTGAATTTAGGAAACGTTCTTTACTAACCCTACGTATTCTTCTGCCGCCTGTCGGCGTTGGCAATCGCTGCAGGGGCAACCCCCAGTCTACGCGCGCCATCTTCAAGAGAAAGACCCGGCGCGTTGACCGGCGTTTCAGACAGATGGGGTCTCTCCCGACCAACTTCCCGTATTCGACTTCCGGATTTTAACTCGCTGACATTCACCCGCTGCCTGGTGCAGATTCAGATGCTGATCATAAAAGAAATCATCTATTGCGACATTTCTTTTCCCTGCCGCTTTTCGATGCGCTCGCGTTGTGCAGGAACCCGTTCCTTCCACTCCCCCTCGTTACGAAGATACATCTCCGCCAGCCGGTTGAGGATCTCGCCTGCCGCAAGCCCCCCTTGGCCAGCCAGGCTTCGGCAAGATAGTAGCAGGCCCGTCCGTTTCCGGGGTTTAGGTTCAGGGCCCGCTCAAGAGTTCCGATGGCCTGGTCCGGCTGTCCCGCTGTGAGCAGGAGCCTCCCCTGTTCGGTAAGTTCCAGAGAAGCTACGACACGCGGTTCCATGGCAGCAGCCGAGGGCGAAGAAGGCGAGGGAGGGCCTTTGCCCCCGGTTTTCGGCGACCCCGCAGATAGAGGGGAAGGCGCCTCATGCCGTGTGGCCGAGGGCTCAGGGATCCTGCCTGGGGCCACCGCACAGGCGCAAAGCATGCTCGCCCCGATCACCGAGAGCAGGATGCGTCTATAAGTTTTTGAAAACATTGATGAACCTTTCCAGGATTCCGGGCTTTTTCGACTTTCCATGGAGCCCGCAGGGTTCCGTCGGAACCCGCTCAGCCAGGAAGACCTCGTCCTTCGGATTCGGACATGCCCCTGGCAGGGCCAGTTGTCCACTTGTCGGGCAGATCTTCCGGATCGTCACTTCCGTTGGCGTCTCAAACCAGCCTCCAGAGGTGTACTGGGGAATCGCCTTCATGAGCTCCGCCCAAATGGGAAGCGCCGCAGCCGCGCCCGTCTCCTTGATGCTATCGCCATCATCCAAGCCAACCCACACCAGCGCCAGGATATCCGGGGTATAGCCCACGAACCATGCGTCCCTGAAGTCGTTGGTGGTGCCGGTCTTCGCTGCCACGGGAAACGAAATCCCCCGCCTGCGAAGGTCTCTAGCCGTCCCTTCTTCGGCAGCAGTTCGCAACATGGAAGTCACTATATAGGCCTTTCCCGGAGAGGTCACCTCTTCGATATCCATATGACGTTGTTGCAGAACCTTACCGTTCTCGTCGGTGACTTCCTTGAGGGAAAGCGGCTGGGGAAGCACCCCATCGGCGGCCAAGGCACAGTAGGCACGACCAAGCTCCAGTGGGATCACCTCTGCAGACCCCAGGGCCAGAGAAGGGTATGGAGCGAGGGGTGTGGAGAAGCCGAAACGGCCGGCCGTGGCGACGATTTTCTCGAGGCCGATCTGCATGGCCAGGTCCACGGCAGCCCGGTTGACAGATTTGGCAAGGGCTGTGCGCATGGTCACACGGTCCGCGTCTATGGAGGCGTAATTCTGCGGCCGCCAGGGCTTGCCATCCACGATATAGGTTCTGGGAACGTTGGAGAGAAAGCTTGCCGCGGTGAGCCTGTCCAGTGCGCTCAAAAAAATAAAGGGTTTGAAAGCGCTTCCCGGTTGGCGCCGGGCTTGGGTGGAGCGGTTGAACTGACTTGCCCCATAGTCTTGTCCCCCGATCATGGCCAGAATGTAGCCGGTTCGGGGCTGCATCACCAGGACCGCGGCTTGGACCCTTTTGTCCGGGGATCTGTCTTTAAGCGCCGGATGCCGGGCCTCGATCTCTTCCAGGCCTCGGGACATTGCATTCTCGGCGGCCTCCTGGACCTGGGTGTCGAGGGTCGTGTAGATGGAAAAGCCGAGACCTGCCAGGTCATCCGGGGAGTAGAGCGTTTTCAGCTGTGCTGCCACGAAGTCAAGAAAGTAAGGAGCCTGTCGTCCATAGGCCTGGTAGGGGATAGGCGAAAGGGGTTCCGCCGAGGCTGCGGCCAGTTCCTCCTCAGAAATCCGGCCTTGTTCGCCCATAGCGGCAAGTACCGAATTTCGCCGGGCAAGGCACTGTCCGGGATTCGTGTAAGGAGAATAGTAGTTGGGAGCGCGGATAATTCCTGCAAGGGTTGCGGCCTCGGCAAGCGAAACATCCTTTATGGGCTTTCCGAAATAAAACCACGAGGCCTCGCCGATGCCGTGAATGGAAACAGACCCTTTCTGGCCGAAATATATCTCATTTAGATAGATTTCCAGAATTTCGTCCTTGCCGTACATGGCCTCCATGGTGAAGGAAAGCATCAGCTCCTTGAGCTTTCGCCGAAGGGTTTTCTCGGGAGTCAGGAAGTAGTTCTTTGCCAGTTGCTGGGTGATGGTGGAGCCGCCCTGGCGGAATTCTTTGTGGATCAGGTCGGTGTAGAAAGCCCGCAGGATCGCTCGCGGGTCCATGCCCGCGTGATCGTAGTAACGGGCGTCCTCAGCGGAAAGCACGGCCTGGATGACATGCCGCGGGACATCGTCGATGGCGACCAGCTTGCGCGCCTCTCTCTCAAGTCCGAAAAAGTGCATGAGTTCTTCGGGCTCCAGCTCTAAAAGGGTCAGGTCGGCGTTTCGGTCCGTGCGTTTGAGGTGGGAAATCCGGTTGCTATCGATACGGATCTCCACGGGAAAGGCCTCCCGCAGACTTCCTCCCTTATTAAAATCATGGAGGAAGATTCGGATCGCGCCTTCAGTGAGCTGCATGTCGCCTATGTGTTGCGGGCGCTCGGCAACCGGCCGGTAATGCAGGCGTTTAAGCTTGTTTTTGAAAAGGAGCGGGTTTATTGCCTGGCCTGGGTAGAGAATAGTGGAATCCGAGTAAGCCGTGGAAGGGATTGTCCACCGCCGTCCGGAGAAGCGCTTGTGAACATCCTTTCCCAATTGTAGGCCGTAAAGGACGATAGCCCCTACCAAAAGGAGCACCAGGACCAGGCTCCAAAGGAGTATCCTTTGGAACCCACGCTTTTTATTTTTTTGTGGGTTTTTTTCTCTTTTTGACATGTTACACGCATCTTTGCCGGATTTTTTCCCGGAGTGCCATCATAGATGATTGATGGCCATTTTTCAATTCCGGATTCGGCAAAAAGAGGTTTGATTCTCTAATCGTTGCGCGACTCTGAACGATACTAACAAGCGCTGGAGAATGGAGATATGTGATCAGATGGGACAGGATGTGTTTGGCTGCAGGCCGTCATGATGGAATTACAGATTCGAAATTCGGGATGTTGGCTTATGAAACATGACAAACGGCACTCTCTTTGTTTGAAGGAAAAGACTGAGCGCAGGCCTTATCATACAGACCTTGCGGGCGGCTTGATCCTGTTTGCACTCAGGATCACCACCGGTCCATTGGCGATCTTTGAGCCTCGGATGGGGCGTGAACCAGCGGCGGCAAATACTGCAAGGCCGCTTCCGGGTGTATCCTTGACGAACCATGCCTTTTTCCCCTGCTTGATGGTAACAATCCGATCCAAAGCAGTCCTCTTCGGGAGGATACGCCTTCGATTTGATAGACCCAAAAACCTACGGTATTTACTTGTCAGGGAAAACCGATGCCCTTCAGGTTATCCAGATATTCCTTATGTCAGTGAATCCATTACTCGGGGCCAGCGGATTTCAGAGGAAAGAGGGCGCCGTCTACTTGAAACCTAAAAACGGGTAGCGCAGGCCAGAAAAGACCCGGCCCGTGCGATAGGGGAAAAAGGCGCTTTGCCAAAATAGAACAATCGGTCAAGATGACGCGAGTTGCTATTCCCGGATTCACTGCCGGATTCCGTGTTTCTTCAGGATCTTTTCCACTGTTCCCTCCTGAATGATCATCTGAAGGCCTGTGTTAAAGTCCTTGCGTATCAGTTCGTTGCCTTTACGCTTCCCGAATATCAGATGCAGTTTGCGCGTCTCAAGTGGGGGTTCCATGAACTCCAACAGATCCTTCCCCTCAGGAACGGATGCGTTGATAGCGGCCTGCGCAGCGGCCCTGTCGGTAATGAATAGATCGATACGTTTTTCGACCAGTTTCCTCAAATTCAGGACCTCGTTTATGGCTACCTCCTTTTTCAAATAGTCTGCCGTTGTAAATTCACGCGGGTATGCAAAGCCCAAGCATACACCGATCTTGAAGGGAGCCAAATCCCGTAGGGCTTTATAGGGTATCTCCGTGTCCTTTCTCTTGTAAAAACCTACCGCACTATCGGCAAAGGGATAAGAATAATAGAACTTTTCAGCCCGATCATCGGAATAGTAGGCCGGGTAGCCGGCATCATATTCGCCGGCCTCAACCTGCTTCATGACCCGCCTCGGGGGCATGAACGCATACCGAACTCCATAGCCTACCCGCTTGAACGCCTCGGCTATGATCTCAGAGGCAAAACCATAGTTGTTGAGATTTTCCCCCACATAGGGTTCCCATTCGGTGGTGGCCAGAGAAATAGTTTTCTGGGCTGAAATAGGGCGCCCACACAGGAATAAAAACAGGGTAAGTGTAAGGAGTAGAAAGACCCAAGGTTTGATCATGCTGCTGGCAAATAAATACTTCAAGACTCAAGCTCATCATCGATGGGTAATATGCTGGATGTAGTCTGGGATATCATGCCGCTCCGCTCTTGCCATAGATTCTCTGCGCCACCGGCCTTTTTGCCCTATAAAAACGCATGATAGGTCCATTTCGGGGAGTCAGTTTAGCACTATTCGACACAATATCATATAGTTGCCGTGGCCCGACCCCATTACAAAAGAATATAGGTGATCTTAGTTTTTGTGTCAATATGGAAGTGGTCGCATCTCGAGACGATCGAAAACCCCGGGTCGCACCAAACCGGTCTTTGTACAGGGGACCCCTTTGGCGCCGATTCGGGATAGACCGTAGCCTACTCCAACAAGAGAACATAATTATATCCAACTTTATTAACCTTGCTATAGTAATAGCCGCCTTATGTTCTTCCGCCACAGGGTTGGTTTGACCATTCCGGGCTCCTGTTTGTGCCATGAGTTTGTGATTGCTTTCCACTCTGTAAAAAATACGGACACCGAGACCCACTCGCGCGATCCCTTCAGTAGTAAAAATGATAATCATTTCATCATGTTGAGCATGAACTCTCAAGCGTCTATCTTGGCACACACCATGCAGCCAGAGAAGATTATGGGCCTTTGGTGCGCCATGAACGAAAGAGGTGCCTCAATTCCCCGGGTCGTCTGGTGAAGAAAGGAGGTCACACATGAAGGTTGCGAGAAAGATCTATGACATGCTCATGTACGGCGCGTACGCCCACGGGAAATGGGAATATGAAACCAGCATGTCGATCCTGAGAAACAAGAGGAAATTGCTCTTTCTGATGCTGCTTTTCGCCATCACGGCGGCGATGGCAACGATCCTGGTTTATGCGAAGGATGAATCAATACTTGGAGGGGGCAAAGCATACGGCCCTCCTGTAGGTTTCGCATTTGGGGCTTTGTTGGCGGCCATCGGAGTAGGTTTTGCGGCAGGCTTAATGACAGGCGCCATAGGAGTCGGGGGAGGTGTTGTCGTTACTCCGGCCTTGATGAGTGTGGGAATTAGAGGAATCGTCGTGGTCGGCACGGATCTATTGCACATGTTTGCGAAGGCAATCATGGGAAGCGTTGTGCACAAGAAACTGGGAAACGTGAATTACAGGCTCGCAATCGCATTTGTTGTTGGATCTATTCTGGGAGTAAGTCTGGGAGGATATATCAACAGGACCGTCTACGCCATAAATCCGGTGCTGAGCGACGCTTTCATAAGCGTTGTTTATGTGGTGCTCCTCGGGTACCTGGGTTCCTATGCCATACTTGATTACTTTCGCCTAAAAAGAATGGGAGGCCTTTCTGCTGAAAAACGTGAAAAGGGTACCGAAATCACGAAAATTGCCCAAAGGCTTCAGTCGGTGAGAATTCCCCCCATGGTAAAATTCGATGAAGAAATGGTCCCGGGCGGGAGAAGGATATCTTTCATCTTAGTGACCACGGTTGGTTTTTTCGTTGGGACTTTTGCTGCAATCATGGGAGTAGGCGGTGGGTTTCTAACTTTTCCTTCCTTCGTTTTTGTGCTCGGGATATCATCCTTCACGACAGTTGGAACAGATATCCTCCAAATAGTCTTTACGACCGGCTACGCAGCTATCGCCCAATACGCGGTATATGGTTTCGTATACGTGTCTCTGGCGTTGGGCCTCCTTTTGGGGTCGCTTCTCGGCGTTCAACTCGGTGCGCTCACAACCAAAGTGGTGCGTGGCATGCACATCAGGGCATTTTACGGACTCTCCATGCTCGCCGGGTTCATGAACAGGCTGTTTGCCCTGCCATCTAAGTTTTC
The DNA here is from genome assembly GCA_030837545.1 of Thermodesulfobacteriota bacterium. GTDB lineage: Bacteria > Desulfobacterota > DSM-4660 > Desulfatiglandales > Desulfatiglandaceae > AUK324. The sequence continues at coordinate 8,873 of JAUPKI010000226.1, forward strand.
AGAATTGGGCGTCATCGATATCTCCAAGACGGTTTCGGACAATCTGAAACTGGTCGGAGTCGTGATACTGTTCGGAATCGTTGTCTTCTTCGCAGTATGGGTTTTTTACCACTTTTTGGCCAACGTCAAGATGCTAAGGCAAGAAGCCATTGGGATAAAGCCCACGGATGTCGTTAAACCGTTAGGGTAGAGGGCTGTAAAGGAGGGGTAGAGATGTCAATCGTCGTGAGAAAAACGAAATTTACAGTGGGCGTCATACTGACAGCCACCTTCTTTATCATCCTGTTTGTCATACATTCCGGAACAATGTTTGACCTCAACGGAAAATCCCTCGTCGACTACACCGATGGGATGTTTGTATCCGTATCCAAAGGTTCAGTCTATTTCATCCCGGAAATGATCAAAAAGTCGAATGAATATGTTGGAAGAACCATCGATATCAAAATAAAGGGTGATGAAAAGACGGCGATACTGTTCGAAAAGGCGAATGCAAAAATCGAGCTTGAGAATATGGAGCTGAAAATAAATGGGGATCTGGGCGAGATACAAAAGAGCGCCGTTCAGGATGCCGATTTGCTTTTTAAGGGTGAAGATAAGAGGTTGCAGGACAAGTACGGATTTGCCGGGAAAGAAGTCATAAAGCGGTGGTGGACGTCACTGAAGGCAATGGAGGCAGCATTTAGAAAGGCAAAGAAATTCGAGGAAATGGAATTGGTAAGCAAGGTGAGAATCAAAGCACTCGAACCTGCATTTAACTACTATGGGGTGGAAGCGGCATCTGCGGGTGATTATGCCTTCGGCATAACGTCTATTGTGGTGTGCTATGTGCTTTACACGGTGTGGTGGGGTTTTGCTATATATTTTCTGTGTGAGGGCGTTGGCCTTCTTGTACGCAAAGGCAAGGAAAAAAGGGAAGCATGAAAGCTGTAAGGCCTTTTCATGTGCAATCGGACGCTCTTTTAAAATTTAACAACTGTCCTTTCAAGCGAATAATTGCGCTTTTTTGCGATTGATTCTCCCCTCTCCACTAAAAATCCAACGCCGGCTAAACTTATCCCCAATTTCCTATCAAGAGCCGTATGAGACATGCCAACTTCTTTTGCATCCCCGGGGCAGTGCATGATTCCCGTTCCGTGTTTCCCGCAAGACAGGAGGGCACAACAACAACGCCTTCGGGTGTATAGTCCCGAAGGCGTTGCTCAGTGAAGTTCTGGAAACCTACCGACGTAATCATTGGTTATCAGATGTATCCATGGCATTGTGTTGACCTGTTGATGATCAGAAAGCGGTAAACCAAACCGGTCGTTGTATTGCCAGAAGGATGGCCCCGCATCGACCATTTGTCACGTAAAATCAAAAGGATTAACCCGGATTGTTCATCGGCCGGGCACGGCGTTTTTTTAAGTATTGATAAGAAATCACCGGCGTGATATAGGAGGAAGGCATGAGGCGCAAGGCGCATGGAGCTTATCAGTCACACACTTGTGATGGGTCGGCTCAACAGCTCAACGGCTTTTTACGGTTCAAAGGTTCCACAAGCAATGAAAGTCGCCACATTCAACGCCAATTCGATGCGTGTGAGGCTCCCCATCATACTGGATTGGATCGGACGGGAAGCCCCCGATATTTTGTTCCTGCAGGAGACCAAGGTCCAGGACAAGGATTTCCCCGTCAATGCGGTGGAGGAGGCCGGGTACCATGCCGTTTTTCGGGGGCAGAAATCCTACAACGGGGTCGCTATTCTGAGTAAATCCCCACTGGACGACGTAAAGACCCAGCTTTCTGTTGAAGGGGTGGACGAGGCGCGATTTGTCAGCGGACGCATAGGGGATATTCATGTGATCAACGCGTATGTGCCCCAGGGGTTTGAGGCCGGTTCGGACAAGTTCCGGTTCAAACTGGCATGGCTCGAGCATCTCCTGGGGTATATCACCGCCAACTATGACCCGTCTTCCCAGCTCTTGGTGGCAGGGGACTTCAATGTGGCCCTTACGGACATGGACCTCTATGACCCCGATGGGTTTCGAGGGGAGGTGGGGTTTCATCCGGATGAGCAGGCCATGATCGAGGGGTTTTTCAACTGGGGTCTGGTAGATATCTTCAGAAAACACATCAGGGAGGGGAATCAGTATACCTTCTGGGATTATCGTATCCCGAGCGGCTTCAAACGGAACATGGGGTGGCGGATCGACTATATCCTGGGCACGGCATCACAGGCCGAAAGGTCCCGAAGCGTCTGGATTGACAGGGAGGCCAGGGCCATGGAGAAGCCCTCCGATCATACCTTCCTGGTGGTTGAATTTGACTGAAAGGACATCGTGTCGCATGAAACTGGAGTTCATTGATGCACGGGACCTGCCGGACGCCTGGTTTCAGTGCGTCTACCGATTGCTCGAGACCGGAAGGGAGTATGTGATCGACCGGGGGAGTTATGCGGGTCAGAAGCGACTTGAATTCGATTACATCACCATTCAGATTCGATATCCCGGGGTGAGGCCCCTTATTCCCGATATCCCGCCGGCCCTCGGCATCCCGAACCCGGTGGCAGACGGGTATCTTGAAGAATACCTCCCCTACCTCATGACATCGGCCAGGCAGCCGGGCGAGGACTACACCTATGGACAGTACCTGGAACCGCAGATCGCCGAGGTCATACGCATGTACCGGGAGGACGGTTTCGGGACCAACCAGGCCTACATGACGGTGGGCGATCCGCAGGCCATCTATTTAGGCGATCCGCCCTGCCTTCGGGGGATCGATACCCGCATCCGGGATGGGAAGCTCCATTTCATTGTATATTTCAGGTCGTGGGACCTCTGGAATGGGCTTCCGGCAAACTTAGGGGCCATCCAGCTCCTCAAGGAGTACATGGCCTCGTGCATTGGGGTGCAGGACGGCGAGATCATCGCGGCCAGCAAGGGACTTCATCTGTACGACTATGTCTGGGAACTGGCCCAACTGAGGACCATGCGGCGTCAGCAGATAGAAAAGTGAAGTCGTTCCCACCCACCGCGTGGGAACGCATCATGCATAGGGAAATCCCTGCCAGAAGGCCTTGTCCTTGTAACGCCAGTCCTTTTCAAACTTCTTGTCGTACAGGTCCGCGAACCGATCAATCCAACGCCACCAAGTGGTTTTCCCCTTCTGTTCCGCCTCCAGGACATCATCTAGATAGGTGACAATGTCGATCATCCTGTCCTTGGGCACGTAGAGCGCAGCCCCCTCCTTATGGGACTTCATGGTATCTTCAGGGGTGAAGGCGTGGGCCGTCAACATAATGGCCGTCATCTTCTTCTGGTTGGCGATTTTCAGCAGCTCATACCCATTTACCCCCATGATGTCCAGGATGGCAATGTCGAAGTGATCGGTCTCCATGTGCTTTTTTGCGTCTTCAAAGGTACCGGCCGTCGTAATCTTGGCGGTAGGCAGAAGATCTTCCAAGGTTTCCAGGACATCCGGTTCATCATCCACGATCAGGATCCGTTTTCCCTTGATCAAGTCCTTCTTTGTCATAATTATCTCCTCCTTCTAAGGGTTCGCCTGCAGATCTTATACCCCGTTTTTCCATAAGTTTCATCTAATTTCTGATCTTAAGAGTCCAAAGTTCTTTCGTCATGTCCCGCCTGGGCGGGAATCCGGCATCCAGCACGACTAACCCATTGGGATAATAATGGATTCCGGCTTTCGCCGGAATGACGGCGTGGAATTTGCACATCTAATAATATCAATATTACGAGAACTTTGGACTGTGGAGTTCTGATCTTTCTGTACAAAAATTAGGTTCCGGGTTAGACTTGAAGCAACGAGTTGGGAGTGACGAGTTGGGAGTTGGGAGTCAATTTCTGGTTAACTTTAGGCACGCCACACTCCACATTTATACTACAACTTCATGGTACCTGGCATCACAGGCAAAGAATCAGATGACAACCGATCTCAAAGGGCTGAATGCCCGCGAAACCGAACAATGGGCCGTGGACAACGGCCTCGAACCCTACCGAGGGAGGCAGATCCGTCGCTGGCTTCTGACAAGGCTTGCCCTATCATTCGACGAGATGCAGAATCTCCCCAAGACCATTCGAGCCCTTATCAGTGAACAGGCCCTTATTGTGCCCCTTCAAGAGGTCACGACCCTCGCCTCTGAAGACGGGACCCGGAAATACCTATTCAGGCTTCACGATGGCCATCTGATCGAATCGGTCCTCCTCCCCGAACGGGACCACCTCACACTCTGCATCTCTTCCCAGGCGGGCTGCGCCATGGGCTGCCGCTTCTGTCTGACAGGAAAACAGGGATTCAAGAGAAACCTGACTCCTTCAGAGATCATCGAACAGGTCGTTTTCATCAAGCGATCGCTGAGTGAGCCGGAGCGATTGACCAATATCGTATTCATGGGGATGGGGGAACCCCTTGCCAATTATGATGCCGTGATCAGGGCACTCGAAAACCTGATTGCCGAGGACGGGATGAATTTCTCTCACCGAAAGGTGACCCTCTCCACATGCGGTCTGGTCCCTGAGATCGAGAGGCTGGGACACGATACGACGGTCAACCTGGCCGTGTCTCTGAATGCGGCAGACGATGCCACCCGGAGTTCCCTCATGCCTGTCAACCGGAGGTATCCTCTTAAGCTTCTGATCCAGGCATGCAGGGGGTTTCCCCTTCCGAATCGGCGGATGATCACCTTTGAGTATATCCTGATCGATGGCGTCAACGATCGGGACCAGGATGCATTAAACCTGACGCGCCTTCTCTCGGGCCTCCGGGCCAAGATCAATCTCATCCCACTGAACGCCGCACCGGGCGCTGACATGTCCCCGCCCCCGATGAAGCGGACCCTTCAGTTTCAGGAAATCCTGACAGACCATCATTTCACGGCGATCATCAGAAAGAGCAAGGGGAGGGACATCCTGGCCGCGTGTGGCCAGTTGACAGGGACGTACGCGGAGTGAAGTGAGCTAAAGTGTGGAGTGTGGAGTTGAAAGTTTAAATCGGTATGTTTTATCCTTAACTTTAGGCACGCCAAGCTCCAAACTTCAAACTTTGAAAACCCAGTATCAAGTATCAAGTATCCAGTTTCACACGAGAAGCGGATAGGGTCGACAGGGTGATCGACCCCCACGAGCGCCTACGCGGCAGGTCGCGCACACAAGCACAACCCCAATAAACCCAAAGAACCCAACAAACTCAAATAACCTGAAGTTTCATATGAGGACCAAATGAGGAAATTGAATCCCGACCATATCGCGGCCGTTGCCAGCCGCGTCAATGCCTGTCCCTATTTCAGGCTTCTTTCCATGGAGATTGTCTCGCTTGAGCCGAGCCGATCTCTCTTGAAGGCGACCATACAGGAAAAGCATCTCCAGCCTTATGGGATCGTCCATGGAGGGGTTTACTCATCTCTGATCGATGCCGCCAGTTTCTGGGCCAGCTATACGGAGATTGAAGACCCCCTTGCCCTGACCACCGTGGAGATGAAGTTGAACTACCTGGCCCCGGCAACGGGCGGCGTTTTCATGGCAGAGGGCAAGGTGGTGAAGACCGGAAAGACCATCTGCCTGAGCGAGGCCCTCATCTCACACCAGGACGGCCGGCTCCTGGCCCACGGCACCACCACTATGATGGTCCTCGAGTCCTTGCAGTTGGAAGGTCAGTCAGGGCTTCCGCCCAAGTTTTTGGATTAAGCAGCTTCGGGAGAGGCGCCGAGGAAACTCCGGGCGATCTGCTGTGCCAGGAGGGGGGCGTTTCCGCCGGCGCGGTTGTTGACGATAACCGTGATGCGGGTTCCTGCCTCTATGGCCGCCGTGACAATCCGTGTTGTGTCTTCCACCATTCCCGGGCTCTCCATCCCGCTCACCAGCTTATTAAAGGGATGGGCCCGTGCATAGGCGTCCTCGTACCGCATCCCCTTCGGGGTCATCAGGCGGATAACCGCCCCCTTTTTGTTGAGAAACCGTTTCCCTGAGAGGGAGAACTGCCTTGAAAGAGTAGGAAGCCAGGTCCAGTGGGACAGGACCTGCCCCACCCCGTATCTTTTCAGGACCTCAAGGACAGGGCCGGTCAACAATGTCTCGGTGCGAAACTCCACATGGTAGCGGTCATCCGCCGGAATGGCCTTGAAAAAGGCCTCCAGAGCCGCAGCCGCCTCGGCCAGAGGGGTCCGGCTCTCTTTCCGCTGGTATTCCTGCTCAAAGACAATGGCATCGAGCCAGGGGTTCAGCACCGTTAGGGCCGGTTCATAGAATTGGCGGATGAAGACCTCCGGGTTCAGATAGTCCCTGTTTTCAACATAGTCGCCCCGTCGATACAGATGCTTTGCAAAAATGGTTTGAGGCGCTTTTAGAACCAGGCGGTCGCCATCGCGAAGGTGCTGAGAATAGGCGCGCAGAAGGTGAAAGACCCGGGTCGGTTCCCCGCGGCTGTCCCGCAGGGGCATGTAGAAGGTAAAATCGAGTTCGAGGGTCCCAAAGTGCTCAAAATATTCTTGAACCGAGTCCACGGGGAGGACCTCTTCCACAAAGGGCTTTCCCCCGACGGTCTTGGCCCGCCGGATGAGCCCCCCGGCCCAGCGTTCTCGCGTATAGATCTGGCCGATCCATCCGGCATACCGGTCGCTGGCGGTCCCTAAGACAAAACTGGGATGGAGGTCCCGAAACCGAAATGCTTCAATCCCGGTCATCTTCGCGGTGTCCATGCCCATTTCCCCGCTCAGGCCGCTTCTGCCCGGCACGGAACGTATCTGTGCAGCGGAGTGGCTGCAATCCTGTCCCTGTGTAGGTTCCGGGTCAACTGGTTGACATTGACCCCGACCACCTCGCCATCATACGCCATGCCGAATCCATGGGGGATCATGACCGTACCCGGAGCCGGTATGTCTGAGATTTCAACCGGTATCCTGACCCTGGATGCCTCGGTAATGACCCATGCCTCTTCCCCATCATTAATATTGAGGGCCCGTGCGTCTTCCCGGTTCATGAGGAGGGTGCAGATCTGTTGATGCTCATTCCATGCAGGGTCCCGCATGATGCTGTTGGCGGTATAGGGAAAATGCCTCCCTGCCACCAGGACCATCGGGAAAGACTCATTCTTGAGGGCCGCCTGTTCCGACTCAGGCTCGATCTCCTCCATCCATCCATCCAGCTCCTCGATGTAGAGGTGAATCCGCTTATCCGGGGTCCTCAGACCCTCAAGGTTTCTGTCCGGGTCCAATCGGCCGATCAGGATCCCTTCGGGATGATTCATGAGCGACTGAAACAGATCGTCCCCCAAAAATGGCGATACCTCATACCCGGCCCGGGTCACGGCATTCACAGCGTGGGGCGGATACATGAGCATCAGCCCCCATACCGCAGCCAGGTGGACGGAATGAAGCGATTTCCCAAGGGTATCGGCCACCACAAAGGGGAGCATCCGCGCCGCACCCCTGTCCTGTCCCGTGAACTTGAGGAGTTCCAGGGCAAAGGCCTTTCTGTCTCCGTGTGCAGTCTCATACAGAGATGGGGGGATGTCGGGCATGACGCCCAGTTTCCTGGCCAGCCGCAGGTAGATCTCCCCCTCCTCCAAAGGTTCTCCCAGGGCCTCGCAGGAGGGGTGCCGGACCTGAAAATAGACCTCGGGAAAGGTGAGGCTGAAGAAGGTGGCGTCCCACTTTTCAAAGGCGGATCTGGCCGGAAGCACGTAATGGCTCAGGCGGGCGGTCTCTGTCATGGCGATCTCAATGGTGACCAGCAGGTCCAGTTTATTAAAGGCCTTTTCATAGGCAGTGGTGTCGGCATAGGATCGAAGGGGATTGGACCCGCTGACGATCATGGCCCTGAGGCGATCCTTGTTCTCGGATAGGATCTCTTCCGGAACCACATTGGGGGGAAAGTACCCCATAATGGCGGGAATGCCGGTTTCCACGGTGCGCCAGGTGCTCGGGTCCCGTTCATCGGAATGGGGGCCCATCGGCATCAGGTGTCCCAAGAACACATTTCCCCCTGGCGTGCCGATACGGCCGCAGACGGCCATGAGCAGCATCTCCAGATAGGAATTCAGGGTGCTCTGTCGATCCATCAGAAGGCCCAGGTCCGTCCTCATGGCGGTCGGCTCGGTGGCGTAGATCCGGGCCGCCTTCTTCACCTCGTCCACCCCAACCCCGCAGACCTCAAGCGCGGCAGCCACATCCATTCGCCTGAACCACGAGGAAACCTTTTCGAATCCAAGGGTATGGTCATGGATGTAGGCCCTGTCTTCCCATCCTTCCTGTAGGATGATGGCGATCATGGTCTTAAGGAAGAGGGCGGCCGTGCCGATTCGGATCTGGATGTGCAGGTCCGCCCGTTGGGCCGTCTCGCTTCGCAAAGGGTCCACTACGATGAGCCGTTTTTCTGGGTCTTTCGCGAATTCGTTGATCCGGCTCCTGGCCCGGTTGACGCCTGCATTGCTGACATAGCCGTTCCAGCCGATCACCAGGAAATTTTTGGCCTGATCCAGATCCGGCCCCAAATGAAGATGTTGCCTACCATAGGCCCTGCCGTTGACCCAAAAAAGCCCGGTCAATTCCTGCGCCAGGGGCGAGTAATGGTACTGGGAGCCAAGAGACGTAAGAAGGGTTCTGCCGAAACCGGTCTCCATATGGCTCCCCTGGCCCCCGCCTCCCATAAAGGCCAGCGAACGCGGGCCATGGTCTCTAAGGACCTCCTTCAGACTGTGGGCAATTTCGGCGATGGCCTGGTCCCACCCTATCCTGACAAACCGGTCCCCTTCCCGCTTGAGGGGATAGGTCAGACGTTCTTTGTGGGTCTGGTAATGGGCGATCTTGGCCCCTTTTCGGCAGATATACCCCCGGGTCCTCGGATGGGCCTTATCCGGCCTCACCTTCATAATCCGGTTTCCCTCTGTCTGTACCTCCAGACCGCAGTTGTGGTAGCAAAGCGCACAAAATGTCCGTTTCCATTCCCGCATATTCGCCTCCCTGTCCTTCCATGCCATTGTTGTAGATGTTGATGCTCTCTTCTCCTATGCCCTTTATTTCTCAAAAATCAAAAAAAATCAATACGTGAGAAAGGGGATGAAATATGCTAATCGGCCAATTGAAACCTGTTTTGACTACTTTTTCATGCTTCCACAACTCCGATCATGGGCGTCGTCATAATGCCCGCGCATGAAAATGGGAGTGGGTTATCCGTTAATCATCTTACTCTTCTTGAGTCCCAACTCCAGGAAGAAGGGATCAACGCCGAAGTATTCAATATGGGTATCCCGAGTATCGGACCAAAGGACTATCTTTCGATATTGATAAGGGAAGGTTTGCAGCTTCAGCCGAATATGGTGTTATTGTCGTTTTTTATCGGCAATGATATTCTCGAAAGTCATAGACGACCGAAGTGGTATTCCCATTCTTACGTGGCTTCCTTATTTCATTATTAACTGTCTCATAATAGCCTTGACATATCGGACTTGATGCGGCATCTAAAAGCAAGCTGGATTCCGGCCTTCGCCGGAATGACGGCAGTCCGAATAGCTTAAGTGTAGAAAGGAGTTGGCATGAAAACTAAAGGCATTCCATTGGATGTAAGACAGAAAGCGGAAGAAATCGTCAAGAAATTCAACCAAAAAACCCTCGGCAAAAGCGATTGCTTTTATCAAGCCCGATTCAAAGGGAGGTTTCTTTATCTTGACCGAAGTGATGATGGCATTCTGGGCCCTGTATGCCGACTCGCCTATACCGGGAGTATGGACGCATGGGAGTTCGCTATTTTCAAATGGAGCATCGAAAAATATGATCCAGAAGAGTGGCTCTTTCCTGGCGATCACTACGTAGATGGTTCAATCGAAGGTGCAATGAAAGCCGGATTAGAGGCCTACCCGGCATAAGGTATCCTTCCGCGTGGCCTCTATTCCTCTGGCTCTCCATAGAGGCAGGTGACCCCTGCGAACGCTCGGCAAGACGAATAGTTAGCGTGGGGCGACCCCGACTCGCCCCTTTGCCATATGCTTCGTCCTTTTGAAGCCGAACATCCCCGTGGCCCCATGCCGCCCTGAAATCGGTGCTGCCTGCATATATTTCGCGGGGGCCGGCGCATTGTAGTCGAAGCCCGTCAAGGTGCGGCGCTCGACTTTTGAACCCATGACACGATCGATGGCATTGACCATTTGATTGTCATCACGGGTGATCAGCGTGAAGGCATCTCCGCTGTGGTCGGCCCGTCCGGTCCGGCCAATTCGATGGATGTACGCATCCGTGGTGTTCGGCATATCGTAATTGATAACGTGGGAGATCTGACAGACATCAATGCCGCGCGCAGCGATGTCTGTGGCTACCAGCACATGAAATTTTCCGTTGCGGAAGCCGTCAAGGGCAGCCTGACGGCGGCCCTGGGAAAGATTTCCCTGCAGCGAAGTGGAATTGAAACCGGCCCGGGTCAGTTGTTCTCCCAGCCGCTTGGCGCGGTGTTTGGTGCGGGTGAACACCAGCACGGATTGGGAGTTGATATGACTTAGAAGTTTCAGCAGGAACGCTGTTTTCAAATGCTGCGCCACCGGATAGTGGGCGTGGCTGACGGTCTCTGCCGGTGCGGTTTCCCCTGCTTTTATGGTCATCGGGTCCTTAAGAATGTCTTTGGCTAGGGAGTGGATTTCATCGGGCATGGTGGCTGAAAACAAAAGCGTTTGCCGCTGCGTTGGGAGATGTTTCAGGATTCGTCGAATATCCGGAAGAAATCCCATATCAAACATCTGATCGGCTTCGTCAATGACCAGCACTTCTACCCGCTTGAGGTCGATCGTTCCACGGTTCATGTGGTCAAGGAGCCGACCGGGGCAGGCAACCACGATCTCTGGGCCCTGATTCAGTTTTTTGATTTGCGTGTTGATGTTTACCCCGCCATAAACGGTAACGCTTCTCATCGGGGTCTTTTTTCCCAGGCTGGTAATGGCATCGTGAATCTGTTCAGCCAGTTCGCGAGTGGGAGCGATGATCAGGGCCCTGACATGCCCGCGTTTTCCTTGCATGAGCCGGTGTAAAATCGGCAGCGCAAAGACCGCCGTCTTACCGGTGCCGGTCTGGGCCAGGCCCATGATGTCTCGTCCGTTCATGACCGACGGAATGGCCTTGGTCTGGATAGGGGTCGGTGTGACAAACCCGGCAGCAGCAACACCTGCCTCGACGCCGGGGTTCAGATTAAATTCTTTAAATTCCATAAATCCCTTTCTTCTGTTGAGCCGATCTCGGACGCACGGTTAGATTACACCTTCCCTTCAGAAATCACATGACATTAATATAGGTTAGGCCTTGCGAGCGGTTGGTCCAGGGAAGTGGGCCCCGCTGTGGCGGATGCTGGTTTAGGCCTCAGGAATATACGTCACCCCATTGAGACGATCTTGCATTTCTCGTGGTGAGTATTCCAATGGCACTGCTCTGAAACTGGGAACCTGTACTTTCGCTGGCCCCGCGGGTTGCCGGGGAGTGGCAGGATCAAGCCCCCCTTTAGAGGAGCAAAATGAATAGGATCGATAAGGAGGTTTTGAGATCGGCTATCTGTTCAATTAATTAAAAAGCCCCAAACGCATTCCGGGGCTTGCGATATCGTCTTTTTCATCTTTTTATCCAGGAACAGCAAATATTGTGTACTTATTATCCCATTGTGTTCACCATTGTCAAGCAAAAACGGCAAGGGTTCACAGGTTCCGGGTTTCCCGTCAACCTCGACTAAGATCTAAATACGATAAAATTTTACCGAGAAACGCTAACCCTCTGAACGGTCAGTGAAAAATCGATGACCAGGGGTCTTGGTCATCCGCAACATATACCGGATTTTATGACGGTTCCCCTGGTTGATTTTGGAATCCGTGCGTTTCCGTCGTGACTGTGCTACTTTCCCAGTTCATCCAGGAGCTGTATGACCCTCAGGGACTCGGCGATCCCGGTCGTACCCCGCATGCTTACCACAACAGAGATGGTCTCCAGAATCTCCTCTTTCGTGGCCCCGCACTCCAGGGCATACGTGGCCTGTCCAAGCACGCAGTTGCGACACCCGGCCCCCAGGGCAATCGCCATAGCCATGAGCCGTTTGGTCTTGGCGTCGAGCACCCCGTCCTTGTAGGCCTCGGCCCCTTGATTCCTGACTTGCTTCAGCACATTCGGGAGGAGTTCCGCGAATCTTCCCAGATTCCTCATTCGATTCTCGTTCAGTTCCTTCTGACTTTCAGCCATGATCTTCTCCTTTCCGTTTCCATTATTTTAAGGTTGGGTCTGCCGCCTGCTTCATCCTCCTTAGCACCTCATCTTTGCCGACATAGGATTCGATCCTCAATCCCTTTTCCTCTGTGCCCCGGCTGTCCAGGAACAGGATGGTGGGGACCCCCCGGATCTGATACCGCTTGAGAAGGATCTCCTGATCCGGATGCCGCTGGGTCAGGTCCACCCGGATAGGCAAAAAGTGCCGGCTCAGTTCCATAACCTCCGGGGCCGCAAAGACATTCCTCTCCATGGCCTTGCAGGGCCCGCACCAGTCCGCGTAGAAATCCAGGATAACCGGCCGTTTCTGACGGACGGCGGCCGATAGCATTCCCTTGCCGTAGGGGACCCAGGGGACCCCCTCCACGTGACGAGGGGCGACGAAAAAGAAGGCCATCGCCCCGGCAATCAGGACAGCGCCCAGGCCCTTCTTGACCTTTGAAAAAACAGGAGACCCGTGGCGGGCCCGGTCAAGCCAGCCTAAATGGAGGCCGGCGGCTACGGCGATGGCAGTGAAAAGGATCATCCGCGCCTCAGGATCAGGGATCAAGGGTTGAAGGAGATACCCTGCCATCCCCACCAGGACCCACCCCAGAATTTTCCGGATCCACTCCATCCAGCCCCCGGAGATGGGAAGCCGTTCCAGCGCCCCTGAAAACACCGCCAGGACAGCAAGCGGAAGCCCCATGCCGATGCTGAGAACAAAGAAATAAAGAAACCCTAAGAATGGATCTCCCTTCTGTCCCACATAGGTCAGAAGCCCCAGGATAAAGGGTCCCAGACACGGCGCTGCGACAATCCCCAGGGTGAGCCCCATGAAAAAGGTCCCGAAATATCCGCCGTAATTCCTTGAGGCCAGACGGGTCAGACCCGATGGAAGCCGTATTTCCCAGAGCCCGAAAAAGCTTGTGGCCAGACCCACGAGTATCCCGGCCACCGCCATCAGAACGATCGGGTTTTGAAGGGCCGAGCCCAACATGGCGCCGGAAAGGCTGGCCATGACGCCCAGGATGGAGTTGGTAACGGCGAGCCCACAGATATAGACGAGGCCCTGGATGACCATCGCTTTTCCGGATTTCCGGCCTTTCCCCCCGAAGTAGGAGACCGTAATCGGGATCAGGGGATAGATGCAGGGGGTCAGATTGAGGGCCAGGCCGCCAAAAAAAATCCCGATGAGGGCCAGCCAGAGACCGGCCCCGGACGCACTCCCTGACACAGGCGGCCCTGAGGGCGCCTCTTGAACGGCTGCATCCCATACGGGCCCTGGGCCGGTTTTCCCATCTCCTCCCGGCGGGACAACCGTCAGGGAGAGCGTCACCGGCACGGTTTCGGGGGGGAGGCAGGATGTGGGCGAACATGCCTGATAAGAAAACGTACCGGTTATTTCCTGTTGTCCTGACGGTGCATCTTTGCTGAGGACAATTTGAGCGCTGACCTGAAATTCTCCGGAAAGGACCTCAAGGGGATCCTTTGCATAGGGGAACTGCCTTTTTTCCGGGGCAGGGAACTGGATGTCTGTCACCTGGAACAGGGGAGAATCGGTAAAGGAAAGCCTCGTGGGAACGAGTCCATCGTGACCCGATTCCGCCCCATGGATATACCACAGCGGCGCGACCCGGATTCGAAGGCGGACAGGGTAAGCTCCGCCGGCAGAGACCTCGCCCATAGACCGGAGCGTTTCCACCTGGACGGTTGCGGCCCACGAGGGGAAGGACCCGACAAAAAACAAGATCAGCAGGATGCAGGCGACCCGCACCCATCTTGCTGTCATCGAATGATTCCTGAAAGTCACAGCCAACGTTGCCTCTCGGCTCTTTTCAATCGTAGCTTCAATTCACTAAAGCTATCCAGAGTGCAAAGGTCTCAAAAAAAATATCGAGAAATCATTCATGGCGCTGAACCCTTAACCCAGAGACCCTATTTGTCTGCGGCCTTCTTGCCCAGGGTGCTCCATATGTCCCGTGTTTCGCCTTTCCTGAAGACGGTCAGTTGGATCTCCTGCCCGGCCGCCAGGCTTAAGAGCTTCCGCCTGAAGAGGAGAAAGCTCTCTAAGGGCCGCCCGTTCAATGCGGTAAGGATATCATCCGGCTGGATCCCCGCTGCCTCGGCCGGGCTCCCCTTGTCTATCTCGATAACGAGGGCTCCCCCTTCGGCCGAATACCCCAGTTCAGCGGCCTTTTCTCCTGTGAGCGGCACGGCCCTCACGCCGAACCATCCCCGTTCCGTCTTGCCCAAAACCAGCATCGGCATCACCTCTTTGACCGTATTAATGGGGACCGCAAAGCCGATGGACTGGGCCTGGGAGACGAGGGCCGTATTGATGCCGACGACTTCTCGATAAAAATTGATCAGAGGACCGCCGCTGCTCCCCGGGTTGATGGCTGAATCGGTCTGAATAAAGTCCACAAGATCTTCATTGAGCGCCGGAGAGACCCTCTCCTTTGCGCTCACAATCCCGAAGGTCACCGAGTGCCTGAGCCCGAGAGGGTTCCCGATGGCAAGGACCATCTCGCCGACCCGCAACACATCGGAGTCCCCCAGTGGGAGCGCCGGAAGGAGGCGGTCCGGCTCGATCTTGATGAGCGCCGTATCGGTGATGCGATCTGCGCCGATAATCGTGGCCGGGTATTCCCGCTTACCCTCAGAGAGGACCACCCGGATATCTGTCGCGTTATGGATGACATGGGCATTGGTCAGGATATACCCCTGCTCGCTGATAATGAATCCGGAACCCAGACTGAATCCCTGATCTCTGTAAGGGATAGGAACCTTGAAGGGAATGATATCGAAGAGGTTTGAAATCCCCGGAATCCTGAACGGCAGGATATCGTTCGGAGAGAGCCCGAACTGCGCCTCCTTCTCTTCCAGCCGATTAGTATAGATATTGACGACCCCGTGCCGCGTCGCCTCGGTGATCTCCGCAAAGGTGTTGTTGTGGATCGGGATGTCTTCACGCCATCTCCCCTGACCCCTTTCAATCCACAGTTGGCTCAGATCGATGTCCTGAAAAGAGAGGTCACGGAAGCGTTTGTCAAAGACCGGATCTTCGCTGCTGACCAGGATATTTTCCATCCGTCCCGAGTCAGGGGCGACCGTGCAGCCGAAAATCAGGGCCGTCAGGAACGCCAGGGTGATCATCCACAGGGAGCGTGGAGGATGGTGCGTCTGCAACCCTCTATTTAGCATAGAAAACCTCACTGTTCAGGGACGGGCAAGCGGATAAGCTATTGAGTGCCGCCTCTTTTGACCGGCCGGCCTATACAACCCCTCAAGCAAGTTTCACGGCGTAAGAAAACTTATTTCCATCACAGATAGGGCTTCAGGTCAAGCAGAAATCAAAACCCCTTGGAAACGGAGGGGATTTATGTTAATAGCCAGAACCTGTTTGACTGAACATTCGAATCGAGGAACAGGGAATGATGGAAAGCCAAAACCGGGATCGACTGACCATCGGAGACAAAGAGGTCATCCTTTTAGGGACCGCCCATGTCTCCGAGGAAAGCGCCGACCTCGTGGCAGCAGTGATAGAAGCAGAGCGGCCCGACACGGTCTGCGTGGAACTATGCGAATCCAGATACCAGGCCATGACCCAGGAGAACCGTTGGCAGGAGACCGACCTCATCAAGGTCATTCGGGAAAAGAAGGCCTTCCTTCTCCTCTCCAACCTGATGCTGGCCTCTTTCCAGAAAAAGATCGGGAAGAAGCTGGGGATCAAACCGGGGGCCGAGATGCTCCGCGCCATTCAGGCCGCAAGGGATGTGGGCGCCGAAATACACCTCGCTGACAGGGATATCCGCACCACGCTGTCCAGGGCCTGGCGGCTGATGGGCCTCTGGACCAAGACGAGGCTCCTGGTCCAGTTGATCACCTCATTTGGCGAGGTGGACAGCATCGAAAAAGAGGACATCGAAAAGATGAAGGAAAAAGATGTCCTCGAGGCCCTCCTTGGGGAAATCGGGGATCTCCTTCCCGAGCTGCGACAGGTCCTGATTGATGAAAGAGACCTCTATCTGACGGCCAAGATCCGGACGGCCCCCGGCAAACGGATCGTTGCCGTGGTGGGGGCCGGTCATGTGCCGGGGATCCAGAAAAACTGGGCCGAGCCGGTGGACATCGCGGCCCTGGAGGTCCTTCCGCCCAAGGGGAAATTCATCGGATTCTTGAAATGGGCCATCCCGGCGTTTGTTGTCGGGCTGATCATCGCAGGCTTCTTCACGGCAGGCGCGGACGTCGGATCTCATATGATTATGGGGTGGGTCCTGGCGACCGGGAGTTTTGCAGGCATTGGGGCGGCCATCTCCCTGGCTCACCCCCTCACCATCCTCACCGCCTTCGCCGCAGCCCCCATCACCTGCCTCCACCCGTTGATCGCCGCAGGCTGGGTCGCAGGGTTCGTGGAGATATTTCTGCGCAAGCCCAAGGTGAAGGACTTTGAACGGCTCCCCGAAGACATCGGGTCTGTCAAGGGGTTCTGGAAAAACAAGATCACTCGAATTCTGCTGATCGTGGTCCTCACCAACATAGGGGCTTCACTGGGGGTCTTTGTGGCCATCCCCCTCATGGGCAAGGCCTTTTGATTGATGATTGACAATTGAGGATTTGCGGAATCCTCATTTTCAATAATACTGCAACCCGCCATACTCAATCCTTACCCCTCAATACCCATAGTATTCGCGGTACCAGGCGAGAAACGCCCGGATCCCCTCTCTCAGGGGGGTGCGGGGGTTGAATCCCAGGCATTCTCTCGATCGCTCGATGTCGGCCACGGTCTCGGGCACATCGCCCGGCTGAAGGGGCATCATCTTCTTTTCCGCCTCCCGCCCCAGTTCCTCCTCGATAATCCGAATAAAATCCATCAGCCCCACGGAATCGGAGTTGCCCAGGTTGAAGAGATCGTAGGCAACAGGTCGTTCAATAGCCCGGATCGTGCCGTCGATAATGTCGTCGATGTAGGTGAAATCCCGTCGCATCTTTCCGTAGTTGTAGACGGTTATGGGCCGTTTGTTCAGGATCGCGTCGGTGAACAGAAAAAGGGCCATGTCCGGCCGACCCCACGGCCCGTACACCGTGAAATACCTCAGCCCGGTGCAGGGAATTCCGAAAAGGTGGCTGTAGGCGTGCGCCATGAGTTCATTGGCCTTCTTGGTGGCGGCATACAGGGAAATGGGGTGATCCACCCGGTCGTCGACGCTGTAGGGGCTTTTCTCGTTCTTGCCGTAAACGGATGACGATGAGGCGTAAACGAGGTTCTGGACTCGGTATTCACGCGCCAGCTCAAGGATGTTCAGAAAACCCTCCAGATTGCTCTTCTGGTACGAAAAGGGGTCTTTCAGGGAATGCCGAACCCCGGCCTGGGCCGCCAGGTTGCAGATCCTGGCGATCGGGCGCTCCGTGAAGATCCCTTTCAGCGCCCCGAGATCCTGGATATCTGCATGGTAAAATCTGAACCTCTCATAGGGCCTCAACATTTCCAGTCTCGCCCGTTTCAGGTCCACGTCATAGTAGGGATTGAGGTTGTCCACCCCGGCGACGGCATACCCCCTTTTCAAAAGGGCTTTCGATAGATGAAACCCGATAAATCCTGCCGATCCTGTCACCAGGATGGTTTCGTGATGATTCGTCACCTTGTGGCCTCCTATTCACTCCAATGCCTGCGCAAAGACTTCCTATCAGAAGGGAGGAGAAAAATCCATCGATTTTATCTGGAGCGCTCAGGGCAGCGAAAAAAAAGAGACCACACCGGGTACGTCTTAGGCCCCGATACGATCTCTTTTAAGGGTGTTGCAAGCGGGACAGGGTCCCTTTTTTATTCAGGCCTGAAATGGCGTCATTACATCATGCCGCCCATGCCGCCCATACCGCCCATGCCGCCCATGCCGCCGCCCTGAGGCATGGCAGGCATGTCCGATTTTTCTTCCGGTTTTTCGGCGATCATCGCCTCAGTGGTCAGGAGGAGCGACGAAACCGATGCCGCATTCTGCAGGGCGAACCGGGTCACCTTGGTAGGATCGATGATGCCGGCCTTCATCAGGTCTTCGTACTCATTGGTCTCGGCATTGTAGCCAAAGGCGCCCTTCTTGCTCTTGACCTTTTCCACTACGACGGAACCCTCGGCCCCGGCGTTGTTCACGATCTGACGGATCGGTTCTTCGAGGGCGCGCATCACGAGGTTGACGCCCATCTGCTCTTCACCCTCCAGCTTCAACTCGGAAAGGGCCGGAATGGCGCGAAGCAGGGCCACGCCGCCCCCGGGGACAATCCCTTCTTCCACGGCAGCCCGGGTAGCGTTCAGGGCATCCTCTACCCTGGCCTTTTTCTCCTTCATCTCGGTCTCTGTGGCAGCGCCCACGTTGATCACGGCCACGCCGCCGATCAGTTTGGCCAGTCTTTCCTGGAGCTTCTCACGGTCATAATCCGATGTGGTCTCGTCAATCTGGGCCCGGATCTGCTTGACCCTCCCTTCCAGGTCGCTCCGCTTGCCGCCGCCGTCCACGATCGTGGTATTGTCCTTGTCAATCCGGATCGTCTTGGCTGTCCCGAGGTCATTGAGGGTAATATTCTCCAGCTTCAGGCCAAGGTCCTCCGAGATCACCCTCCCGCCGCTCAGGGTGGCGATGTCTTCCAGCATGGCCTTTCTTCTGTCGCCAAAGCCTGGGGCCTTGACCGCCGCCACCTGAAGCGTTCCTCTCAAGCGGTTGACGACCAGCGTCGCAAGGGCCTCGCCTTCCACATCTTCGGCAATAATGAGGAGCGGTCTCCCCATCTTGGCAATCTGCTCCAGGATCGGGATCAGGTCTTTCATGGAACTGATCTTTTTTTCATTCAGCAAGATATACGCCTCGGTCAGGGTAACCTCCATCTTTTCCGCATCGGTCACAAAATAGGGGGAGAGGTATCCGCGATCAAACTGCATCCCCTCAACCACCTCCAGGGTCGTGTCCATGCTCTTGGCTTCCTCTACCGTGATGACGCCTTCTTTACCGACCTTGTTCATGGCCTCGGCAATGATGTTTCCGATAGTGGTGTCATTGTTCGCCGAAATGGTGCCGACCTGGGAGATCTCTTCCTGATCCTTGGTCGGTTTGGAAATCTTTTTCAGTTCCTTGACTGCGCACTCCACGGCCTTTTCAATTCCCCGCTTGATGGCCATCGGGTTGACGCCTGCGGCGACCAGCTTGGAACCCTCTCTGTACATGGACTGGGCCAGAACCGTGGCCGTGGTGGTGCCGTCGCCTGCGACATCCGAGGTCTTCGAGGCCACCTCTTTGACCATCTGGGCGCCCATGTTTTGAAATTTGTCTTCCAGCTCGATCTCTTTCGCAACCGTCACGCCGTCTTTGGTGATGTTGGGGGCGCCAAACGACTTGTCTAAGATGACGTTCCTCCCCTTGGGTCCTAAGGTGACCTTGACTGCATTGGCAAGGGTGTCGATCCCTATGAGAATCGATTCCCTGGCCTTGACATCATATTTAATCTCTTTAGCCATTCTACCATCTCCTCCTTAAAATGTGTTTTCGCATGGTCAACGGAAAGCTCTCCATGAAAGACATCTACTCGACAATGGCAATGATGTCATCTTCTCTCATGATGAGGTGCTCTTTACCATCAATCTGGATCTCGGTCCCGGCATATTTTCCAAACAGGATTTTATCCCCGGTCTTGACCTCCAGTGGGATCTTTTTCCCGTCATCGGCTACCTTGCCGTCGCCGGCTGCAATGACTTTCCCTTCAACCGGCTTTTCCTTGGCAGTATCAGGGATAATAATCCCCCCCTTTGTCTTTTCTTCCTCTTTCACTCTCTTTACGATCACGCGATCATGCAATGGTCTTACTTTCATTTTGTCTTCTTCCTCCTAAAAAATAGTAGTAGTTTCACAAACCCAAAATCCCCTCTCAGAAAGCTGAACCTCACCTCCCTTATCATTATGAACGCATCGAATCATTAAGAATCGTTCTCCTTTCTCCCCAACCCACGAGGTCTTGACGAAAAAACGCACTGTTAACCGTGCGTTTCGAGGTCAAAAGGGGCGGCAGGTTTTTCGGTTGCTCGGTTTTGATGGCTTCAAAAGGAATTCCTGCTGAAATCCTCAACGCAGAAAAAGGCCGTGAGCCCACAACGCAGATATAAAAAAACATAATATCGACCGGTTAAATGTCAAGAGGAAGGGTCAAAAAAACGTTCGGCCGAGGTGGGAATAAAAACGTGTTATGTTGAAGCGTTAGACCTAATTCAACCGCCACTTGAGCGTTTCGCGGATGCCCTCTTTGAGGAGGGTCTTCGGCATCCATCCCAGGACGCGCCGGGCCTTTTCGACGACCAGGCAGCTTTTTGTCAAATCCCCGGGCCTGGCGAGCTGACGGTTCAGTGTGGCGAGAGATCCGGGCATGTCAGGAAAACGTTCCTGAAAAATTTCAAATATAACGCGATAAAGATCCAGGGTCCGGGTCCCAACGCCGGTCCCGATATTAAAGAAGTCCCCGGACCCCTTTTCCAGGGCGGCCAGATTTGCCCTGACCACATCTTTCACATAGCAGTAATCCCGCACCATGCCGGCTTCATCCTCTGCGAAATGATTCAGTGTGGAGCCTTTTCCTTGAAGGAGGTTATCCATAAAGATGGCCACGACACCGGCCTCGCCGTGGGGAACCTGGCGGGGGCCGTAGATATTGGCGTAGCGCAAGGTGGTGTAATCCAGCCTGTACTGGTGACGATAATATTCCAGATAGTGTTCCGACGCGAATTTGGAGACCGCGTACGGGGAAAGGGGACTTGGCAGATACGCCTCGGATGTCGGGTATTCGGAGGCCTCGCCGTAAATCGCCCCGCCCGAGGAGATAAAGATAATCTTCCCGACCCCGTGTTTTCGAGCGGCCTCCAGCAGGTTCAGCAGACCCTTGATATTGACATCCGCGTCAAACAGGGGGTCTGCAACAGAGTCCGGGACGCTCATCTGGGCCGCATGGTGATTCAGGACATCGGGTTTCTCCATCTGGATCAGCTCCGAGATCTCAGGCGAGCGGATATCCATTTCATAAAGTTTCGCTTGGGGGTTGACGTTTGAGCGCCTTCCAGTGTAAAGGTTGTCCACGACCACGACCTGGTGGCCGGCATCGATGAAACCATCCACCACATTCGACCCGATGAATCCGGCCCCGCCGGTGACCATGATTTTCATGCGAACTCCTTTTGAAGTGACTAAAGTGACTAAAGTGACTAAAGTTGAGAATCAGAATCGATAGTCAATTGTCAATATCCAATCACGGGCGTAGGATATACCAGGGGAATGGGGATACGTCAACCTTTGAAAAGAGACCCCGCGTTCAAGATCCCCATTGGAACCTAATAAATATACGTAACCGTTCACGGGTTCAAAGGTTCAGGGGTTCAGGGTTGCTTTTTGTCTCCGGATCCCATTCCGGGTTCGTATTTAGAAGCGAAGCACCCGGATTCGTAACCTGAATGGGGTATTGAA
>JAUPKI010000227.1 GCA_030837545.1 Thermodesulfobacteriota bacterium
TCTTGACTCATCTGTAAGACGATGCTGATCTCCTCGACACAGTTTCTCAATTGGCGATCCCCGGATATCTTCCCCCTCATCCTCTCTACAACACGGCTGACCGAATGGAATCGGGAAATATCGAATTCCCTGCCGATCTCCAAATTGTGTCCCCACAGTGACAATAAAGTGGAGATAATCCTCATTTTTTCGGAAAACAGACTCCCCCCTTCTCCCCCTGTTCATTACATGGTACCAAGCATCCGGATATTCCCTTCTCAGCGGTCTGGACATAATCCTTCTTTACAGCAGACTATGAGTCAAGCGTAGACTTGACTCCCTTTCCACACATTCGATGTCAAATTATTTGATTACTTAAGGACGTCCCCTTGCTCCATAAGTCGCCTCTGTCACATCCGATCCCCGATGAAACGCAGAAACGCATAGACGTCGCCATCATCCTTCCATTCCAGATCAGGGCCTGTCACCTCTGAAGGCACGTATTTCGGTTGACGGCTGAACTCATTAGTGCCATGCTTTAAGACATCTGGTACAGCGGGTTATGAAACGCGCAGGAGGAATGTATGGTTGATTTGAGACGGCTTAGGATGGATGGGCGGGTCAGCCTGGGTTTGGTGCAGGCCGAGGACGGAGCGCTTATCATGGTGGAGACGGCGGGCGCTGGGCGCCCGCTTTTGCTGGTGCATGGCTGGTCCATGTCCCGTTGCTTCTGGCGGCGGCAGATTGAATCGCTCTCGGATCGTTTCATGGTGGTAGCGCCGGACCTGCGGGCCCACGGCGATTCGTCCAAGGTTTTTTTCGGCCTGACCCTGCCCCGGTGTGCACGGGACCTGCAAGATGTGATTGAGGCCCTGGACCTGCACGGTGTGGTGCTGGCCGGCTGGTCCCTGGCCGGACCCCTGGTGCTGGAGCACTGGCAACGTTATGGCGGCGATCGCATCCAAGCCCTGGCCCTGGTGGAAATGACTCCGGCACCGCTCGCAGCAGGCACATGGAACACCCATCGGTTGGCCGGCATGAATCTGGATGGCCTGGCCGACAGCCTACGCGCCGTGCAAGAGAACCGCCGGGGCCACATGAAGGCCTTTGTGCATGGCATGTTCCACGGCGGAGTTGCTCCAGAGGCCGACCATGCCTTCATGCTGACAGAGGCCCTCAAAACCCCGGCTTTGGCCGCGGCATCGCTCTACTCAGACTACGTGCTGCGCGACTATCGGGATGTGTTGCCCACGGTCACGGCGCCGACCCTGGTCGCGGTAGGCCGCGAGGCCCCCACATGCTTTGGCGAGGCCTGCGGCGATTACGTGGCCGGCAAACTGCCCCGGGGCGAACTGCGGATTTTTAAGGATAGTGGACATCTCCCTTTCTGGGAGGAGCCCGCAGCATTCAACCAGGCCCTGATCGACCTGTCCGCCCGAATTTAAACCCCACGGGCGCGACAAAATGTTCTCTGCTGACCTGTGGCAACGCCCTTCCTCACCCCCGGTCCGAGTCATGATAACTTGTTGAATATCATTGCCTACCATCCTGGAAACAAGTGTTCTCATGCCCTATATCCTCATAAGCTTGTTTCAAAGGATAAAATCAAACAAGAACGGCTACCTTTTCCAGGGATTTCCTTTTTAACACAGGGACTTCGGCGCCATCGGCCGGATAACCGGTCACCAGTGAGAAATGAGAAATGCAAAATGGGCCATCCGGTTCTTTCTCAAAAATTCCATGTCCCCTTGGAACCCAGTGCTGCAAATGTTGGTGCTTTTTTCTTGACGAGTCATACCCAGGCTCGGTACGATTTCGACTTCAAAAGCCAGTGCCATGAGGAAGCGCTATCCCGGGGTCGGGCCATGGTAACTTATTGATTATTTAATTCTTGTCTCCCACAACTAGGTGTTTTCAGCCCCTATATTGTCCTTTTCGGGCACAAAAACAACTTTATAGGAACCCGCGCCTTCTCGGGGCTGATACGCCTCGCCGGCTTCAACCACATCCCGACCCTTAGCACGGAAGCCAAGGAGACTTCTCCCCTTTTCAATAAATAACCTTCCCCCCACAGCGATACTGGCGGTCCTTTCGTCTTGGCGTTCCTTTGCCCCGTCTCCCAGGCATTCCTCTACCCACCGCGAAAGGAAATGGGGCAAGTCTCCTCTTGACTCATTTTGAGTTCAGGTCCCTTCCGGAGCTGCCTTCGATAAACCTTAAATCTGTGGTCGTCCTATTCATCCCCCGTGACATATGAGCCAAAGGCAGACCCCTTAATTCCACGACGATCTTGCTGACCTTTTTCTTGAGCGTCTCCTCGGGTTACTGGATGGAATCCTGCGAATAAAACACCGAACAGTCCATCAGTTCCACGGCCAGGGTCGCGCGTCTGCCGTGGCATAAGTCGCCTCTGTCATATCCGATCCCCGATGAAACGCATAAGAGCATAGACAACCCCCAACCCTCCCCCAATTCGCCTGCGGTTTTGATATTGCAAATGCCCCTTTCAGCAAGCTGGATCAGGGCGATTTTCCGCTCAGCGGCATTGTTGATAGCAAAATGGATGACGGAGGTTCTCTCGACAAAGATGTATTTGATCTTCCGATGTCTGTCGTCGGGAGAGCAGAGGGTGAAACGAGCATCCTTCTCCGGTCTGTGGTCAGCTTGCCCGTGGGAGACACATTTAGAAGCATCACAGGCTGCGGCTCCAAGACAGACGGCTGCACGCGGTTCGGCCCCATTACTGTGCCCCCAGTCCTTCCGGCTTATCCGGGCGCTATGACCACCCGGTTTTTGTCTCGGTTTTTTGCCTGGTACAAGGCCTGGTCCGCTCGTCGAATCAGGTCGTCCGGTCCCTCACCCGGACGAAACTGGGCTAGGCCGATACTGACCGTGACCGAAACGCCCGGCCCACCCCCGGGATGGAAGGTCAGCCCGGCAAAGGCCTGGAGAATGCGCTCCGCAGCCTTCAAGGCCTGAGCCCCGGCAATGTCCGGAAAGACCACCGTGAATTCTTCGCCCCCGTACCGGCAGCCTGCATCTTGCTCACGGATTTCGGCCAGAATGACCTCGGCCAGGGACCGCAGTACGGCGTCTCCCTCCGGGTGTCCATAGGTATCGTTATAGGTCTTGAAGTTGTCCACGTCAATGATAATGAAGGAAAGGGGCCGGCCGCTTTCCGCCGCTTCCCTCACCTCCGTCTCGAGGCGTTGCATCAGGTAGTTCTTGTTGTACAGGCCGGTCAGGCCGTCGGTCTCGCTGGCCTTCTTGTACAAAGCCTGGGCCCTGGCCAGAACGATCTTTTCTTTCTCAAGGGCCCGGATGCGGTCGGCCAGGGCAAAGGAAAGAAGCACGGCTTCAATGGCAGGCCCCAAGGTGAAAAACATGTTGCTGTGAATATGAACCGGTAGGGCGCCGATGGTCCAGAAGACGTAGAACCACGTCCCGAACATAAAGGACAAATTGGCCAGGATATAATACTTGGCCGTTTCGAATCCCTGACGCCAGCGAATGGCGGCAATGATGATCAGGTTGATGGGCCCCAGGGCCCCGGCCGCGTTGGCTACGACGGCCGCTGCCTCGTGCTGCTCCAGCATCCCCAACAGCATGTTTACGAGGGCCTCGACCTTGAATAAAAACAGCACCCGGTGCCAGATCGGAGTGTTGATCCTGGTGTCGAAGAAATGCTGGCAA
>JAUPKI010000022.1 GCA_030837545.1 Thermodesulfobacteriota bacterium
CTACATGAGCAAATATATGCAGATCGACATCCGTCTCATCCCCTTTTATGAGCGGCGTTTCAAAAACCAGTTCCCTAATATCGCACATCTGTTGACCCAGATGTCTTATGCAGAACTCGTGGAAAAAGAGGCTTCCTTGTATGAAATGGCCGATGTCCTCGAGACCATTGCTGAAAACCCCGACACGCCCTCGGATATCCGGGATGCGGTCTCTCCATATGCGGAAAGGATCATGGGTTTGAAAGAGGTTGCGAGGGACCATCTTCTGGCCAGACGTCTAAATGACCTGGATCAGGAACTGTACCGCATGGAAGATCTGTTTGAGGATCTGGAACGGGCCTTGTGATGCAGTTCCTGTGGATGCATGTCTGTCCGGAAGGGGGCGTCCCTGTACTTTTGTTTCTTCTGATGGATAATAGGGAAAGGATAGTGGCTACTGCCCCAAGGATGACCGACATGAGGAGTACGTCGTGGAAGGCCGGGGGGATGGATTGCCTGAAGGCGTCGGCCTCTGCGGTCCCCTCCTGGCTGAGCCTGCTCATATAGATCATACGTCTTTCAGAAAAAATCGCCCCGGCAAGGGCCATTCCCAGGGATAATCCCACCTGTCTCTGGGTGGCAATCAGGGCTGAGGCGGACCCAAGCCGCTCCCTGGCGACCGCCCCCATAATGGTGCTGTTGTTGGGGGGCTGAAAACTCCCCACGCCAATCCCCAGCAGAATCAGGACCGGAATAATGGCCGTCACCTTTGTGTGCAGGTCGAGTCCCAGCATCAGGAAAAATGCGGCTGTTGTTGCAGCGGCTCCGAACGTAGAGAGCCACACCTTTCCGATACGGTCTGAAAGGGCGCCGCTGATGGGGCTGCTGAAGATGGTGACCATGGAGACCACAGCCAGTAGGAGGCCTGTTTCCATGGCAGTGAACCCGACCCCCTCCATCAGGTAAAAGGGCATGACCAGGACGTATGGGGGGGCCGCCACAAAAAAGAGGAAGAGGCTTGCCGCGGCAAACAGAAAGACGCGGTTTTTAAATAGAGACAGATCCACAATCGGATCGGCTGCGCGATGTTCCACCCAGATGAAGAGGCCCAGGACGAGGAGCCCGGCGCCCAATAAAAGGAGGACCCGGGGCGCGGTCGGCCCGTATTCCTTGATCTGGCTGATCCCGAAGATCAGGCAGAAAAGCCCGCCGGACGAGGCAAGGGCGCCGACCAGATCCAGTTTGACCTTCCCGAAATGGAGGCTGTCCCTCTTCAGCAAGATCACCGCCATGAGAAAGACAGCCGTTCCCACCGGGACCCGGATGTAAAAAAGGGATCGCCAGTCCAGCCAGTTCAGAAGGAACCCCCCGACGATGGGTCCGAGGATAAAGCCGATGGAAACGGACATGCTCAAGAGTCCGAGCCCCTTGCCGGTTTCAGTGACAGGAAAGGCCTCGGTGACAATGGCCGTGCCGCAGGATATGGACATGGCGGCGCCCACTGCCTGAAGCGACCTGAACAGAATGAGATGTTCGATGCTCTGGGCTGCGGAACAGGCGCCCAGGCCCACGGTGAAAATGGCCATGCCGGCAGCATAGATCCGCTTACGCCCGATCAGATCGCTGATCTTCCCCACGATGAGCATGAGGCTGCTGCTGACCAGGATATAGGCCACGGTGACCCACATGATCACGGCGAGGTCCGTCTCAAATACCTTGGTGAGGACAGGGAGGGCGATGGTGGTGATGCTCGCATCCATGGTGGCCATCATGGTCCCCATGGCGACGGTAATCAGGGCCCGCCATTTGTAGGATGGTGTGTTCATATGAATTCTAACTGAGACGATCGGCAAAACCGGTCCTTGATTTGTGTCCTCGCTTTTCCTATAGTCATCCCCTCTTATGACGTATTTTGTAACCGTTCACGGGTTCAAAGGTTTCCCGCTACAGCGGGATTTAAGGTTGTATTCTTGGTCCCTTAATCCCATTTTGGAGCCGCACCTGCCATAATCGGCCCCGGACTCGTCACGTTAAACCAGGAAATAGGGGACCGAACGGACGCAGGGGAACAAACCAGCGCCCTCTCACTTGCGATTCGGGTCTTTAACCCTGCTCTTGCCCCCAATCCCGCTTTGCAGCGGGAAACGTTGAACCCGGAACCTGTAAACGCTTACCGTATTTTTTCCCTTTTGGGAAGGGATAAAGCATGGGGGCCTTAGCCAGGGGAGCCTGGGCTATAGTGAATCCATGAAACGGGAATCTCTAAAGGAACCGCGCCATGACAGATAACCATCACGTCAGCGAAAAATACGATATTGGACTGGAGGAGGCCCTGACCATAACCCTTGGCGCCGTGAAGCGGCTATCGCCGGTGACTTTGCCGGTGGAAGAGGTTTGCGATCGGGTCGCGGCAGAGGATCTCTTTGCAACCGTTGACTCCCCTTCTGCCACATCGTCCCTCAGGGACGGATACGCCATAGTCTCGAAGGATACTGAAGAGGCCTCTGAAGCCAAACCCGTGAGGCTCAGGGTGTCTGGAACATCAGCCGCCGGAGATGTGAACCATCGAGCGATCGACCCGGGGGTTGCCATAAAGGTCCTGACCGGCGCCCGGCTCCCGACGGGGGCGGATGCGGTCGTTGCGGTCGAGTATGCCCGCGAGCAGGACGACCATGTCCTTTGTTACCGATACGCCCCGGCCGGACAGAATGTGCTTTTCCGAGGCACGGATGTGGCAACCGGCGAGCGTGTAGCGGCCAAAGGGGAGGTCCTAACCCCTGGGTTGACAGGCCTTCTGACCGCCGGAGGAGTGCACCGAGTCCGTATCATCCCGATGCCCCGGGTAGGTGTCGTTGCGACTGGCGATGAGGTGGCGGCCCCTGGCCGCGTCCTCAAATCGGGCCAGCTTTATGCCAGCAATCTGGTAACCCTCTATTCGTGGCTGCGGCATTTCAGGATGGAGGGAAAGACGGCCGTGGTCAGGGACCATCCGGACACGATCCGTGAGGCCTTTTCCGCCATGCTTTCATGGGCCGACGTCCTTCTGACCAGCGGCGGGGCGTGGAAGAGCGAGCGGGATCTGACGGTTCGGGTGCTTCAAGACATGGGGTGCAGGGTGCTGTTCCACAGGGTCCGCATCGGGCCCGGCAAGGCAGTGGCCTTTGGAATGATCGGAGAAAAGACAGTGTTCTGCCTGCCTGGCGGGCCCCCTTCCAACGAGATGGCCTTCCTCCAGATTGCCCTGCCCGGGCTCCTTCACATAGCGGGGAGGCCGCCCATCCCGTTTCAGATCAAAGAGGCCCGTATAGCCGAAACCATGAGCGGGGATATCGATTGGACCCAGTTCTTCCAGGCTGCCCTCGAGAAACGAGGCAGTGAGTGGTGGGCCGTGCCTCAACGGATGAAAAGCCGTCTCCAGTCTCAGGCCCGGGCCGAGGCCCTGATCAGGATCCCGGAAGGGGTGAGTGCTTTGGAGGCCGGGGATAGGGTTGAGGTCCAG
>JAUPKI010000228.1 GCA_030837545.1 Thermodesulfobacteriota bacterium
GGCCCTGGAAAACGAAGAGTGGGACCGTCTCCCGTCGCCTGCATTCGTCAGAGGATTTATTCGCTCCTATAGCCGGGTCCTTGGATTGTCAGAAGAAGGCCTTGTGGCTCTTTACCAGGAGACTGCCCCCCCTCCCCAACCGATGCCAAGACCGATTCAGGCGGCGTCTGAGAGAAAAAGAGGGCTTGTTTACCTGATCGTGGTCTTTGCGGTCCTGGCCGGTGGGGTTGCCGGTTATCGCTGGATAGCACCGGATCTCAGGGAAAAACCGGCGCAACATGGAACTGCTCTTCCTGCGGAAGGGAGGTCGGATGACACGCCCGTAGGCCGGGACGCCCGTTTGGAGAAGGAAGAAGCGCCTCCCAATGAGGTTAGACAAACGTCCGGTCCTATGGACACTGGCAGAGAATTGCCCCAGGGGAGTTCGGTCCATGCCGCCGGCCCGAAAAAAATAGGGTCCGTCGATCAACCGACGGAAGCCTCCCCTCAGACAGAAGAGCGGCTTTCCCCTTCAAGACCCGAAAACCAAACGGAACCGGAAACACCCATTCCGGATACGGCCCAGCCCTCTGAAAGCGACATGCCGCCCTTGGTCCTGAAGGCCGCCGTCAGGGAAAGGACCTGGGTCAGGGTGACTATCGACGACCAAAAACCCAAGGAATACATGTTCAATCCTGAAAGCAGTCGTGAATGGAGGGCCTATAAGGGGTTTGAATTGCTGATCGGCAACGCCGGGGGGATCGATCTTGAATTCAACGGACAAAAAGTGGCACATCTGGGTAAACAGGGGCAGGTCATCCGATTGAGACTTCCCTCGGTAAATGAAAGGAGCGTTCCAAGGGATTAACGTGGAAAACGTATTAGACATTTTCGAGGAAAGGGGTTTTGTTGAGCAGGTTACGGACAGGTCCCTTGTCTTTAGCCTGTTGGAGGGGCGGACAACCTGCTATATCGGGTTTGATCCCACTGCCAAGAGCTTCCATGCCGGGAGCCTGCTTCCCATCATGGCGCTGGTGCACATGCAGCGGGTGGGCCACAGGCCGATTGCGGTCATCGGGGGCGGAACCGCCTTAGTGGGCGATCCGAGCGGGAAAACCGAGATGCGCCCCATCATAACCCGTGAAGAGATCCGTGAAAACGCCGCCTGCCTAAAGAAGCAGTTGGCCAGGTTTATTGACTTCGGCGAAGATCAGGCGCTCATGGTGGACAACGCGGACTGGCTGACCCGACTCAACTACATAGACTTCCTAAGAGATATCGGCCGGCACTTCAGCGTCAATAGAATGCTGAGCGCGGAGAGCTACAAGGCCAGACTGGAGACAGGCCTTAGTTTTATTGAGTTCAACTACATGTTGTTGCAGGCCTATGATTTCTGGCATCTGTTCAAGACCTATGACTGCCGTCTTCAAATGGGCGGAAACGACCAGTGGGGCAATATCCTGGCCGGGGCGGACCTGACCCGACGCTTGGAGGGTGAGATCATTCACGGCCTTACGTTTCCCCTGTTGACCACAGCGTCGGGCATCAAGATGGGCAAGACGCACAAGGGGGCCATCTGGCTGGATCCGGAATTGACCTCGCCTTACGAATATTACCAGTACTGGATCAACCAAGATGATCCGGATGTGGGGCGATTTCTGTCCCTCTTCACCCTCCTGCCCATGGATGAGATTCACGGGTTGCGGGGGCTGGAGGGGTCGGATATTCGAAAGGCCAAGGAGGTCCTGGCCTATGAGGCCACCCGACTGTGCCACGGAAAGGAAGCGGCAGACCAGGCACAGAAGGCATCCAGAGAGTTGTTCGGCCCCGATTCATCCGCCTCATCTGAATCTGCCCCGGGTTGTCGAATCAGCCGAGCACGCCTTGAATCGGGCATCCCTTCCTATATCCTCTTTGAAGATACAGGCCTCTGCAAGACCAAGGGCGAGGCCCGCCGGTTGATTGCCCAGGGGGGAGGGTATTTGAACGGCAAAAAAATCAAGACCTTTGACCAGGTCGTCTCCACCGAAGATATGGAGGATCATTCCCTGCTCCTGAGGGCAGGCAAGAAACGGTATATCAAGGTGATGGTGGATTGAGGATTGAGGAATTCAGGAATTGGGGAATCGGCATCTGCGAAATCTGAGTAATCTGTGGATGGGATTGAGGGATTGTTGAGAGGTTACATCGTATTTCTATGAAGCGCACTGAGGAGACATACCCATCAGAGGAGATGGACGACTCGGCGGACACCCAACTGGTTGAAGACACCGTACTGCCCCCGTCCGTTCAGATCGCTGAAACGGCCTTAGTCCCTTTTGACCCACTACAGATCTACCTCATTGAAATAAAGCGTTATGACCTCCTTACCAGAGAGGAAGAGAGAGAACTGGCCATACGGGTTATGGAACAGAAGGACGACAAGGCCGCCTACAGGCTCATTACGGCCAACCTGAGGCTGGTCGTCAAGATCGCCATGGATTTCCACCGGTACTGGACCAAAAACCTGTTAGATCTGATCCAGGAAGGGAACCTGGGACTCCTCCAGGCGGCGAAGAAATTCGATCCCTATCGAGGAATAAAGTTTTCCTATTATGCCTCGTTCTGGATAAAGGCCTATATTTTAAAATTTATTATGGATAATTGGAAATTAGTCAAAATTGGAACGACTCAGAGCCAGCGCAAACTCTTTTTTAATCTCACCAAGGAGCGGGACAAGCTGATCGCCCAGGGCTTTGCTCCCGAACCCAGATTGTTAGCCGAAAGACTCGACGTCAAGGAAGAGGAAGTCGTTGAAATGACTCAACGATTAGGGGGGTGGGAGGTTTCCCTCAGTTCGCCTGTGGGTGAGGACTCCAGAGAGGCCTTTGACGCCTTTCTGCCCGATCCGAAGACGCCCATCGATGATCAACTCTCCGAGGTGGAAAACCGCGACCTGCTCCTCAAGAACCTGCGCGAATTCCGCAAGACCCTTTCAGGCAAAGAGGCCGATATCTTTGACAACCGGATCATGGCAGAGAAGCCCCTGACCCTTCAAGATCTTGGAGATAAATACAAGATTTCACGCGAGCGGATTCGGCAGCTTCAGGAAAAGATCATCAACCAGATCAAGAAATGGCTAAAGGAGAAAATCCCCAATTTCGAGGAGGAGTTCGGGGATTTCCTCAAGTAACCCATACCATTGGCAACCTTTGGAAGTGACGACTAACGATTGAGAAGCCAAAAGATCAGGCGGAAACGATTGCAGGTGACTAAAATGAGCTAAAATGACTAAAGTGACTAAAGTTGAGAACCTGCAACCCGTAACGAGCAACGCGAACCCCTGGACCTTTGAATCTTGAACCAGTTTCATATGAGAAGCGGATAGGGTCGATAGGGTGATCGACCCCACGAGGGCCTACGAGGCAGGTCGCACACACAATCCAAAACCCAATAAACCTAAAGAACTCAAGTAACTCAAGTAACCTGAAGTTTCATATGAGGAAGAATGAAACAGACTTTCATTCCATTTAACAGACATCTCGTCGCCAATCAACGGCCTTTCATGGTTCGACTTCTGACCTCCTGTCGGGTCTATGCGCTCGTTTTCCTCTCAGGTGCGGCCTTTGCCTGCATGCCCACGTCTTCCGCCATTCCAAAAAAGGAACCCTTGTTCGAACAGCCGGACGAGAAGGGCCAAATAATCGAAAAGGACCAGGTCCAGCAGGCCTACCAGAATTTCACCATGGCAGCCATCGCCCTGACCCAGGGCGATGGCGAACAGGCCCGCACCTACCTTGAATTGGCGATTCAAAGGGATCCCGATTCGGTCTATCTGCACCAGAAGATGGCGCTGCTCCTGAAAGAGCTGCGGAATTACCCCGAGGCACTGGTATATGCCAAAAAGGCTGTCGATCTGGACCCGTCAGACTTAACGAGCATCACACTGGTGGGCGATCTCTACACCCTCACCGGCAATGATCAGATGGCCGTCGAACAGTACCGCAAGATCCTCGACGCGGAACCGGAGAACCAACGAATACGCCTCCTGTTGACCACCATACTCGTCAGAGAGCGGAAGCTCCAGGAGGCCCTTGCCCATCTAAGCACACTGATTGCACAAAATCCGGATCTGGTCGTCGCCCATTACTACCGAGGCCGCATCAATCTGGAAATGAATCAGTATGGGGAGGCGGAGAAGGCCTTGAAGGAGGCATTGCGCTTCAATGAAGCTCTGGAGCCGGCGCTTTTTGACTTGGCTACCCTGTATCAGATGACAGACAGGCAACAAGACGCCATCAAAACCTACGAAAAACTGGTGGGACTCTATCCGGATAATATCCCCGGGCGAGAACGGCTGGTGGCTCTGTATATGAAGATGGGCCTCAAAGAAAAGGCCGAAGACCAGGTCGAGGAGATCCAAAAACACTCGAATCCGGGGGAACCGGAGCGACAGGCCCTTGGACTCATCTATTTGAGACAGGGAAGGATCGACGATTCCATAGCAGAGCTGGAATTGATCGTGAAGGCGTGGCCGGATGACGACAAATCGAGATACTATCTGGCCACCGCATACGAGGAGAAGGAAGATGTCGGCAAGGCCTTGGAACAGTTCAGGAGGATCCCTTCCGGTTCCAGGTACTTTATCAACGCCCAGATGCACATCGCCCATCTTCTGGCCGGAGAGGAAAAGTTCGATGAGGCCATCCAGGTCATTCAGAACGCGATGGCGCTGGGGCAGGAAAAGGTTGAACTCTATCTGCTGCTTGCATCTGTTTACGAGGCCAAAGGGGCCTATGACGAGGCCATCGGGGTGATCCAGGAGGGGCTGAAATCAGACGGCAGAAATATCGACCTCATCTTTCGGTTAGGCGTTCTTTTAGATAAGAAAGGCGACAAGGAGGCCTCCATTCAACAGATGCAAAAAATCCTTGAAATCGACCCGAACCATGCGGATTCCCTCAACTACATCGGGTACACCTATGCCGAACAGGGGATCAGGCTGGACGAGGCGCTAACGCTCATTAAAAGGGCATTGGGGATAAGGCCTGACAGCGGGTACATTATCGACAGTCTTGGGTGGGTCTACTACAAGAAAGGGGCCTACGATAAGGCCGTTCACTACCTTGAGAAGGCGGCAGCACTTGCAGCAGATGACCCCACCATCAATGAGCATCTGGGAGATGCCTACTTCAAGAAACAGGATTATGAAAAGGCCCTTCGATCCTATGAAAAGGCCCTCTCCCTGAAACCGGCCCAGGAAAAACAGCTTGAAGAGAAAATAACCCATGTGCGGGAGCTGTTGAAGCGACAGAAGTGAATCCCTTGAGACCAAGAACCCACTCTTTTCTGATTCTCCTTTTGCTCATGGGGCTTCTGTTTTCAGGCGGCTGTGCCTGGTTTGCGATGGGCCCGCCATCGCCCCCCTTTGACCGTCAGGAGATTGCAGCTATCGTGTCGGCCTTCGAAAATCAGGAAAAGGCCGTCCACTCCCTGTTTTCCACCGGGACCTTCACGCTGGAAACCCAGGGGGCCCAATCCGAAGCAGAGGTGCTCATCGTCGCGCGCCGGGACCCACCCTCCATCAGGATCGAGATTACCCATCCCTGGGGCCAGCCCCTCCTTCATATCCAGGTAAACGGATCCCGCCTAAATGTCATTTCCTTTTCTGAAAAGCGACATTACCGAGGCCGCCTCGGGACTCCCTGGATCTTGAAACAGATCCCTTTCCCCCTCGATCCCGACCTCATCTGGTCTCTCGCCAGGGCCTATCCGGTGTTGCCCTCTTACCATCACGCGCAATCCATGAAAGACAACCAGATGACGCTGATGGATGAACGGGATGCCGACATCCAGGTCATTGATCTCTATCCCGACCGTCATCCTCGAAGGGTCCGGTTATGCCGACAAGGGACCGTCATTGCGTTTTCCGACTTTCAGGACCTCAGCGGCATCCTGTATGCAGGGAAAATTCAAGTGACCGATGGTGAAAATACCACGCTGCTGACGCTCGACATCAGACAGATGGTCTTCAACAGGGAGCTCCCCGAGGGCATATTCCGGCAAGAGCCGCCCCCCGGCTTTGAAGCGGTTGACCTTTAGCCAGTTGCAACCTGAGGCATTCCAAAGGCCACAAATCGGAATTTGCGGGCACGAATGAAACCTTGAATCCCGCTGCAGCGGGAAACCTTTGAACCCGTGAACGGTTACAGGATGTCTTAACCATTGACAGGCGGGATATCCATCCTATAAGCTATCCAAACTTGATGCATTCGTAATATTAACTGCCTCGTAATACACTCGCAATACAATTGACATTTTCAATAGGTTCTGGACCCCGGCTTTCGCCGGGGTGACGAAGTGGAAGACTTTTTACGAAACCGTCAAACTTGCCGGCTGATATAAAGCTCTGTGCGGAGGACGAGTCACTCGTTACCGATGATCGGTAGTTTTCCCTGCGGATTGCGCCTTGAGCCCCGCGCCTGCACCCCTCATGGTGACCGGAAATCCCGCCTTGACCGGGGCTGAAACAAAAACCCTGAGACGATTCACTTTTAAAACGATACAGAAAAGGGAGACGACCGATGACCCAGGATTTCATACCCCATATCGACCGGTTGATTCAACAGAGACCGGCCTCTAAGACCGCTCTCGAAGCCTTCCGCGAACTCGCCATCCTCATGGCACAGATAACGCCCGCTACCCGGCCGGTTCAGATTGAAAAGCGGGTGAGGGATGTGCAGCAGAAGGAAGGATTTCCTCTCTTCTCGAGAGCGGATCTCCCCCTCGATATGGATGCGGCCTCCGACCTCCTGAAAAAATTCCTGGTGAAACTGGGGGCAACGGGGAGAGATGACTCGGAAGGGCTGAAAAAGGCCCTAAAACAGGTTGAGCATGACGGTGATTGGTCGGGAAGACTATTCAAGGGAATTCTGGGGCAGGATGGAAAGGCCGTGGCCGAACTGGCGACAGAGGTGAACCTGGACCCCAACGTGCTTCTCTTTCTGGGCAGGACTGCATTGCGGCCTTCGATACAGGTTCTTCGGGATACCGTAAGTGGAGATATCGACAAGAGCCAGTGGGATAAGGGCTATTGTCCCCTGTGCGGGTCTCAGCCGGACATGGCCTGCTTTGAAAAAACCGGGAGGCGATATCTTCACTGTGAACTCTGCGGCGAGGAATGGCCCTATCCACGGATCAAGTGCCCCTTCTGCAATACCGAGGAACAGGAGAAGTTAGGTTACTTCGAGGCCGAAGAAGAAGAAGGCTTTCGAGTCTATTTCTGCCAGGGATGCCTCAGATATATCAAGACGATAGACAAAAAGGTGTTTGAAGAGGCTGCCCCCCTCGAACTGGAGAGCCTGGCCACCCTCCATTTAGACCTATTGGCCCAAGAGAAGGGGTTCAAGTAAGCGGGACCTCACTCCCTGAGACAACTCAAATAAAACTGGATCAGCGACATCCATTCACGGTCGTCGCCCCCTGGGTCCGCCGCTAAGACGGCCAGCAGGTTTTCAGAGATGATCCTTGCATCGGCCGCCCTTCCTGCCCCGGTCAACCTTCGAAAGAGGTAATCATATATCGCCAAGCGGGAGGAAACGCTGCTCTCCATGAACAGGGACACGACGTCCTCCCATCGTCCCTGGTCCGTCAGATAGGCCAGGGCCAGGGATCGTTGGGCCGCCGGATCATACCGGTTGTCATAGGCGATGGCATAACCGAGGCGTTCCTCGATGTATTGTTTGAGCCTGAATGGGCTTTCCGGGGCGCAGAAATAGCAGGGGGCCAGATATCCTTCGGACAGTGTTCCGTAGACATGTTCCAAGCCTTCTTTCTCCTCTATCATGCGGCACAGCCGGGTGCCCGAATAGATCCTCCCCCCGACGGTATACTCGTAACGTCTCAAAGGCCCCGGACCGTACCGTTTCATCTGGTCGATGGAATCGTTCACGGTGTCATAGGTCTCGCCCGGAAGTCCGAAGATCATCGACAGGGTGCAGGGGAGGCCTTTTTGTTCACAGATCTCCAGGGTGTTCCGGATATCCCTTCGGCGATAGGAGGCGTAATTCCGCCTCAGGACCGTATCTGAAAAGCTGTCGCAGGTCAGGATAACGGAGAAACCCGCCTCGGCCAGGATCCCTGCAAATTCCGAATCAAAGGGCTTGGGCAAGAACTGCGAGGCAAAGCCAAATCGCTCATGCAGTCCTTCTTGGATCATCCGCTCAATCAACCGGGTGCAATAGGCAAGATCCGGGAGATTGAACTCCGTGTCCACAAAAAATACCTTCCGGATGCCGTCATCCGACTGAGACAGGGTCTTCAGTTCCTCAATGACCCGATCCATCTCCCTGAAAACGATGTTGCCTCTCTCGATGATCGGCTCCACACAGTAGCTGCATCTCTGGTTGCACCCGCGCTTCACCTGTACCGGAAGCCCGGTTGTCTCAAAGGCGAATTGAAACCGCCCTTCCCGGCCGTTTGAAAACGCCCCTTCCCTAAAAGAATACGCCTTCCTTGGATTGACCCTGACACCCCCGCCATCCCTATAGGCGAGCCCGCTGATCCCCCGGATCTTTTCTCTGTCAGGAAAGACATCCACAAACTCCAACAACGGTTCCTCGCCCTCCCCTGTCACCCCGTATTCAAGGCCCAGGTCATTCAACATCGCCTGCGGGGAGATCGTAAATCCCCCTCCGCCTGCAATGACAGGGATCTCGGGAGAATGCGTCTTGACGACATCCACGATCCTTCTTATTTCCGGAAGGAAATAGAATGTCCTGAAATCATTGCCGACATAGTCGCCATAGGGCTCGCATGACAGACAGGTATCCAGATTGCGTATGCCGAGGCCGATCACATTCGGTCGGGTCTCTTTCAGTATTTTGAGAAGGTTCAACTCAGGATCAGGGTCGGGAAGAAAAGGGTATTCAATGGTTACCCGATGTCCGTGTTGACGCAGGTCATCGGCGATCAGATCCAGTCCGAAAGGATAGACCTGTTTGATGAGGTAGTACCGGTCTGTATATAGAAGCAGAATGGTTGCGTTTTTCATGTTATCCCCTTCCTGTCGGTTTGGGAACCGTCTTTACTTATTACCATCAATGACCGATCCCTTCAATCCCTCTGACGCGGCCAAGGGAGAATATGACACAATACCCCGCAACATCGTCACGATCGTGCAAGGAAGTGTGGAGTGTGGAGTGTGGAGTGTGGAGTGTGGAGTGTGGAGTTGAAAGTTCAAATCTGAATTTTTGCTTTTTTTAACTTCAGGCACTCCAAACTCGTCACTTCAAACTTCAATATGGCTTATATCAGGTTTGATATATATAACGTATTGATTTCTAAGCAAAAAAGTTGTTGACAACGGGATCTCTTTGGGTATTTAATCCATATGTCGCGGGGTTTCCCTGATCACTTCACTATCGACACCAGTCATAAACGAAATTTTGTGCCCGCAAAAAGGGCCATTCCGCAATCTCTCAGGATTGCATAGGACTTTATGCTTCGGCGTTGAATGTCCGCCTCCGGGCGGGGATGTTTTCATTCGAACCTCAAACCCTTAAACCTGATAACAGAAAGGAGGAGGCATGAACGTTACGCGTCGTGATTTCTTTAAGATCACAGGGGCTTCGGCCGCAGGCGCCGCGATTCTCGGTTTAGGCCTTGATTTGAAGCCATTTCAATCGCACGCCCAGACCTTGAAGATTCGCTCTGCCAAGGAAACCACCAGCATCTGTTGCTATTGCGGGGTGGGTTGCGGCGTCATCTGCAGCACCGGAAAGGCAGGAAAAATCATCAACATCGAGGGAGATCCGGACCATCCGATCAACGAAGGGGCCCTCTGCGCCAAGGGAGCGGCCCTGAGTCAGTTGGTCAACAACAAGGATCGGCTGACAACCCCCCTCTACCGCGCCCCAAACAGCACCCAATGGAAGAAGGTAGAGTGGGACTGGGCCCTCTCGACCATCGCCAAGAGGGTCAAGGATACTCGGGACAAGAGCTTTGAACTGAAAAACGCCAAGGGACAGGTGGTCAACCGCACCACCGCCATCGCCAATGTGGGGAGCGCGGCCCTGGACAATGAGGAGTGCTGGCTGATCCAGGCCCTCATGCGATCCCTCGGGCTGGTGTATATCGAACACCAGGCCCGTATCTGACACAGCGCCACTGTTGCGGCTCTGGCAGAGTCGTTCGGACGCGGCGCAATGACCAATCACTGGATCGACCTCAAGAACAGTGACTGTATTCTCGTCATGGGCAGCAATGCTGCTTCCAATCACCCGATTTCCATGAAATGGGTCCAGAAAGCCAAGGATAAGGGCGGAAAACTTGTATCCGTGGACCCCAGGTTTACCCAAACGTCCGCTCGAGCCGACATTTACGCAGCACTGCGGTCGGGATCGGACATCGTGTTCCTGGGTGGAATGATCAAGTACATTCTCGACAACGACAAGTATTTTAAGGATTATGTTCTCAACTACACCAACGCGACATTCATCGTCGGCGACAAGTATAATTTCGAGGACGGACTTTTCGCCGGTTACGACCCGAAGACGAGAAAGTATGATGCTT
The DNA here is from genome assembly GCA_030837545.1 of Thermodesulfobacteriota bacterium. Taxonomy (GTDB): domain Bacteria; phylum Desulfobacterota; class DSM-4660; order Desulfatiglandales; family Desulfatiglandaceae; genus AUK324. Next base: position 10,531 of record JAUPKI010000228.1, read on the forward strand.
CGTTTTGGGCCTTTAAGAGGGATGATAAAGGGGTTCCCGAACGTGACAAGACTCTGGAGAACCCGCGGTCCGTTTATCAATTGCTCAAGCAGCACTATTCCCGATACACCATTGACAAAGTAGTCGAGCTGACAGGAACCCCAAGAGAGGATCTCCTGAAAGTGTACGAGGCCTATGCGGCAACAGGAGCCAAGGACAAGGCCGGCACCATCATGTACGCCATGGGGTGGACTCAGCACACGGTCGGTGTCCAGAACATCAGGGCGATGTGTATGATTCAACTTCTGTTGGGTAACATGGGTATCGCCGGCGGCGGCGTGAACGCGTTGCGTGGGGAATCAAATGTGCAGGGCTCAACTGACCAGGCTTTGTTGTTCCACATCCTGCCAGGGTATCTGAGGACGCCCACAGCCAACCTTGCCAACCTTGAGGCATATCTCAAGGCCATCACCCCCAAGACCGCGGATCCCATGTCGGCGAACTGGTGGCAGAACGGGCCAAAATATGCCGTGAGTCTCCTCAAGACATTCTGGGGTGACAAGGCCACCAAGGAAAACGACTTCGGGTATGAGTGGCTACCGAAATTGGACGTGGGTCA
>JAUPKI010000229.1 GCA_030837545.1 Thermodesulfobacteriota bacterium
AATCGCCGTGACGGGAAATACAGACATGAGCTTGGTTAGTGTGGCGCGATCCGTTTTTCTGTCGATTAGATTCATGGTCGCATCTTAGACGATCTACATTGAAAAATCAAGCGCTATATTTGATATTTCAATAAAAGAAAGGTTTCAGAATGATGGATTGGGGACGTCCTTAAATAATCAAATAACTTGACATTGGATGTTTGCCTGTAATGGGGTCTGGCTATGGCAACTATCTGATATTGAGTCGAATAGTGCGAAACTGACTCCCTGAAGTGGGCCTATAATGCGTTTTTTGAGGGCCAAAAAGCCGGTATTGCAGAGAATCTATGGGAAGAGCAAAGCGGCATCATATTCCAGGCTACATTTGGCATATTACCCATCGATGCCATAAGAGAGAATTCCCCCTCAAGTTCTCGAAGGATCGGCATCGCTATCTGCCGCGGCTGTATCAAGCACGGAAGCGCTATGGCCTGATGATGTTGAACTACATGGTCACATCTAACCACGTTCACCTTCTCGTCGTCGATGATGGGGACAGGGACGCGATCCCTAATTCAATGCAATTGACGGCTGGACGAACGGGGCAGAAATACAATCAGAGGAAGGAAAAACTCCTTGACTTTATCAAAACCACTTGCTAATTTGTTCCTGAATCATCCCCAAGGGGCACTTAACGGCCTCTTGGCCCCCGTTGGATCGCGATCCAGCGGGTTTTTTTTGTGGACCAACTTACCACCCACCGAAAACCGGGCCCTTTTCCTCATGAAAGCGATAGATTTCATCGTTGACGGGTTCAACCTCTACCATTCCGCAAGACAAGCCGCATGGAAATTGAGAATTCCAACGAAATGGTTAAATATACATGCCCTTTGTTCCTCATTCATCCATATAGCGTCGCGAGTTCTTGGGGAAAAAACAGAACTGGGAAACATCTATTATTTCTAAGCCCTTGCCGATCATTTGGAAGACTCCCATCCCGGTATAACAAGACGCCATAAGGCATTCCTGAAGTGCCTTGAAGATACAGGCGTTATCGTTGAACTGAGCCGTTTCAAGGCAAAGGAGATCAAGTGTCCACATCCACAGTGCGGGAGAACATTCGTAAAGCATGAAGAGAAGGAGACCGACGTTGCTATTGCCTTAAAGCTCATCGAGGTTTTCCTGATCAATGAATGTGACGCGGTGTTCTTGATGACAGGTGATACAGACTTGGCGCCGGCCGTAAGAACGGCCCATCGATTGTTTCCCGACAAAAGGATTCTCTTTGCATTCCCACCTTACCGAAAAAACCGTGAGCTTGCAAAACTGGCCCCAGGTTCTTTCAGCTTCAAGACAGGGCAATTCGTGAAACACCAATTCTCAAACCCCTACACTACGAAATTCGGACTGATCATCAGAAAACCATCTGAATGGTAAATTCTGGGTCACTATCGCCCCCTCGAATCCAAGCCATGACATTCTGCGGCCGGGTTTTTCTTGACCCGAGAGCCCGTTTCTCTCATACTCCCCTTCGGAAGAAGCGTGTTCAACGACAATCGCCCCATCCGGGAGCAAAACAACCAGGAGATCACGAATGAAAACCTCTCATCCCTTCTTGGCCCTGTTCCTTCTCGTCCTCCTGGCTTCCCCCACAGCCTCCCTGGCCGGGGCCCTCATCATCGACCACCGCGGCACTGCAATTACCGAAATCCCCCTGGCGGCCATTCAAGAGGCCAAGGCCAGTCTCCACATCGTCTACGGTCATACCTCCCACGGCAGCCAATTGACCGACGGCATGACCGGCCTGGTCGACTTCGCCAACGCGGGCGGCAAGGGGCTTGCCCATCCGGCAAACGCCTTTGCCTGGAGCAACGCTAACCAGTCCCCGGACCGCCTCCATCTGTCCGAGGCACTCTCCGGCGACTGCGGCTACTACCCCCAATGGGTTAACGAGACCCGGACCTATCTCGGGGCCCCCGAGCCAGGCACCGGCCGGGGCCAGGCCCACCCGGAGTGCAATGTCGTCATCTGGTCCTGGTGCGGCCAAGTGGCCGAGAAATACCGATCCGGCACCCTCCACTCGGAGTACCTGACGCCGATGTCCTCGCTGGAGATGGACTACCCCGGGGTGGCCTTCGTCTACATGACCGGCCATGTGGACCATTGGGACGACGCCGACAACAAGGCCGCCAATGCCGTGATTCGCGACTATTGCCAAACCAATGGAAAGATCCTCTACGACTTCGCGGACATCGAGAGCCACGACCCCGACGGGACCTTCTACGAATTCCCCAACGACAATTGCGACTACTACGCCTCGGCCACCGGTCCCTGGCTGGGCAACTGGGCCACCGAGTGGCAGGATGCCCACACCGAGGGCGTCGATTGGTACACGTGCGACGCGGCCCACTCCGAGCCCCTGAACGCCAACCAAAAGGCCTATGCCGCCTGGTGGCTTTGGGCCAGGCTGGCCGGATGGCCGTCCCAAGACATCGTCCCTCCAACTCTCGAGTTGACGGTTGATGAAACAACGGTCGCTCTTTCTTGGAACACTGTGCCGAATGCTACTGGATATACCCTATATTACGCCCCAGCCCCCTATACCGGTCCTGATTCAATCCAAGGCATTGACATGGGGAATCAAACAGGGATGTCCGTCCATCTTTGGAACGGCGCTTCCTTCTTCGTTGCTGTTAAGGCCTACGACAGCGTCGGCAGCAGCGATTATTCAAATATCGAACATTTTTATATCCCGTGAAGAGATGCGCGTGAATAGAAAATGGGTTGCCCTGGAGACCGTCTTCCTGTGCATACTGATCTCTGTCCGTGCGGGTTTTGCGTTGGATGTACCGCTTACGGTCAAAAATCCAGAACCTGTATGGAAAAGCTCAGAGCCGGTTACCTTCGGGGTCCCGTTTGCCGAGGGGGTATTGGCTGATTCATCGAAAGTGACCATCCTTGATTCGCAGCACACGGAATTGCCTGCGCAGTTCCTGATTACGGCCAGGTGGCCGGACAACAGCGTCCGATGGCTTTTGTGCGATTTTCAGACAGATCTTGGTGCTTCCGGGTCGGCGCCCTTCACCCTGCGCGCCGGGGCTGACGCCCGACCGGTCAACGGCATTATGGTGGATGACCAGACAGATACGTTAACAGTCCGCACCGGCAGTGCGGATTTCCTTTTTGCCAAGTCTGAACTTCGGATACAGGGAAATGCCTTCACGGCCACCTACACGGGGACCGATTATACCGCGGCGCCAACTTCTGCTTCCTCCTGGTTTATCGAGGAAAACGGGCCGATGAAGGTAGGCATCCGGATCGAAGGCCATTTCCGTA
>JAUPKI010000230.1 GCA_030837545.1 Thermodesulfobacteriota bacterium
TGTTGGGTTTGTTCTTTCTTGCCCAAGCTCCCACGCAGATGGTCGTAGGGTTGATTAGCGTATCAACCCGGTTGTGACGGCATCACGGCCAGACCTGTCTCATCTTGAAGGCATGCGCAGAGGTTAGCGCTCATGGAGCGGATGATACGCTTTATGATCATCATCATACAACCTTTTTCCTCACATAATTACAATGTGGACAAACTTGACCGATTTGGCGTATGATGCAAAAGAGTTTATGAAGCGGCTGGGGAAACATCTGCATCAGGTTAAGAAATCTCTTCGTGTCTTCGTGTGGGAATTTCTTGGTTATGGATAATCTCGTCTGCATATTCTGCAAGGGGAGAGCAACGATCGTCGGCCGGTGAATGAATGCCAAAGTGAGGTGCATGGACTGCAACATGGCAACCGGGCTCGACGCGTATCAGGATCAGATCGATGAGTGGAAGGAAAACTGCTGCGACGCAGCATTCAAACCGATCACAAAAGGAGGGTAACATGGAATACGACTATGCCTTTGAAATGGCCACGTCAAACCTGCGCTTCGGGCTCGGCGCCAGCCGGGAGGTGGGTATGGACCTGGCCGAACTGGGCGTCAAGCGGGCCATGGTCCTTACCGACCCCAGGCTCAGAAACACGTCCGCAGTGGAAAAGGTGTTGACATCTCTGAAAGATCAGCACATTGAATATTCGGTCTTTGACCAGGTGAGGGTCGAGCCGACCGATGGCTCCATGAAGGAGGCGATCGCCGCTGCCGTGTCCGAGTCCCCTGACGCATTCGTGGCCGTGGGCGGCGGCTCCACCATCGACACGGCCAAGGTCTCCAACCTCTATTCGACCTATCCGCCCCAGAATTTTCTTGATTACGTCAACCCGCCCATCGGCAAGGGACTCCCTGTGCCGGGATCGGTCAAGCCCCTCTTTGCCATCCCCACGACAGCCGGGACAGGGAGCGAGACGACCGGCGTTGCCATATTCGACCTGGAGGAGATGCATGCCAAGACCGGGATCGCCCATCGCCGGCTCAAACCCACGCTGGGGATCATCGACCCGGAAAATACCGCCACCCTCCCCCCCCTGGTGGCTGCCTCCACCGGCCTGGACGTCCTCACCCATGCAGTGGAGTCTTATACGGCCCTCCCCTTCAACAAGAGACCACGGCCCGAGCATCCCATTCTTCGGCCCGCATACCAGGGATCGAACCCGGTCAGCGACCTTTGGGCCATTCAGGCCATGAGAATGGTGGCCAAGTATCTCATTCGCGAGGTTGAAAATCCAGAGGACGTGGAGGCCCGGAGCATGATGGCCCTTGCGGCCTCCTTTGCCGGTGTAGGATTCGGCAACGCCGGGGTGACCCTGCCGCATGGGATGTCCTACCCTGTTTCGGGCATGGTCAAGAAATATATCGCCGAGGGGTATCCAAAGGATCATCCCCTGGTTCCCCACGGCATGGCCGTGGTCCTGAACGCCCCGGCCGCCTTCCGCTTCACCGGCCCGGCCTGTCCGGAAAGACATCTGCAGGCGGCCGAGGCACTGGGCGCGGACATATCCGGCGCCCGTTTAGAGGATGCCGGCAGGGTGGTCGCAGATCAGATCATCGTATACATGAAACGGCTCGGAATTCCGAATGGTCTCGGCGCCATCGGTTACACCGTGGACGACATCCCGAAACTGGTGGAGGGGACTCTCCCTCAGCACCGCGTCATCAAGCTGGCCCCCCGCCCCGTGGGCGCTGAAGACCTGGAAAAGATTTTTAAGGACGCCATGCGGTACTGGTAGACGTGAAGGGGTTCATAGGTTCAAGGTTCAGAGGTTCAGGGGTTGAGAGGACCAGGGGTTTCCTGTATTACAGCAGGATTTATGTCTCCACCGGGGATTCCAAAAAACCTCAAACCCTTGAACCCGGAACCTTTGAACCGCATAGGGATTTTTTATAGGTTGACCGGCAGCCCTTTGTCCCTCAGATACTCTTTCACCTGCCGGATACTGAGGGTCCGGAAATGAAACACCGAGGCGGCCAGAACAATCTGCGCGCCCCCTGAAACCACCGCCTCATAGAAATGCTCCAGGGTCCCGGCCCCCCCTGAGGCCACCACCGGCAGATCGACAGCATCGGAGATCGCCCTGGTGAACTCCAGATCATAGCCCGCCTGTGTACCGTCGCCGTCCATGCTGGTGGGGAGGATCACCCCCGCGCCCAGTTCCTGGCATTTTCTGGCCCATTCAATGGCGTCTTTCTCCACAGGGAGGGTTCCGCCCGAAACCACCAGTTCAAACCCAGAGGGCATAGCCTTGTTTCTCCTGGCATCCACCGCTATGGTGATCCGATCCTTGCCGAACTTTGCCGCTGCTTCAGCAATCAACTCAGGCCGCTTCACCGCGGCGCTGTTCATGGAAACCTTGGCGGCCCCGGCTTCAAGGACATCCTCAATGTCCCCGAGACCGGCAATTCCCCCGCCCACGGTGAGAGGGATGCGGATCACCCCGGAAACGTTTCTCACCCACTCCAGCCGCGTCTTCCGATTCTCGAGGGTCGCCGCAATATCCAGCATAGCCAGTTCATCCGCCCCCTCCTGCTGATAGAATCGCGCATTCTCCACCGGATCGCCCGCGTCCTTCAGGTCCACAAAATGGACCCCCTTCACCACCCGCCCCTCTTTCATGTCCAGACAGGGCATGATCTTGATCGTCTCCATTCAACTGCTCCTCCTTAAATTCATATTCGGTTCGCGGCTCATCGGTTTTCTCTCGCTTTTCAAATGCGGACATAGAAAAAAGCCGATAAGCGTATCTTAAAGGATTGAATAATACTCCCTCACCGTGGCAAAGGCCACCTGACAATCGCGCAATACAGCAGAAAAATTGATTTGTTCGGAATATTGGTCCACAGCAACACCCAGAAAATTCTGAAACGCCTGAAGATTGCGCACAAGGGCTTCCGCCTTAACCTCTTCTCTGAGATAGGTGATGGCATGGAAAAAACTGGTTTCCGGCAATCGGTTTTGCAGGTATCTTCTAAACATGGTGGTTAATTTACACGGTAGATCGACATGATGTCAACAAAACAACTCACATAGACCCTTGACAGACAATCTAAATTAGGATAAGGATAAATAGACATAATTGTAATGCCATAGATCCCTAACCTATGCGCCATCGCCATGAGCCACGAACCATCAGCTTTGAGCCATAAGCCATAACGCATGAGTCTTTTATGGAGCCATGGCATGAATATTGTGGCCGCTGTTGCATATCTGTATGGGTACTTAAACGATGATGACCAGGGCTGAAAAGCAAGACACTCTTAAATCCCTCGCCTGGGACTATCATGTTCAAGGCGACAGCCTACTGGAAGTATTAATTGGGTTACGAGAGAAGGCGGGGCCTTTCGATCAGGACAAACTCCTTCTGAGGGTATTGGAGCGGCTTCCGTGGCACGACGTGTTGGAACTTGCAGGAAAAGACCTGTTAAAACAGCTTTTGACGCCGGAACGGATTGCACGACTTCGCTTCCCTGAACAAAGAAAGCGCTATGACCGAATACGAAAAATTCTACAGGGAGAACCTGTATCCTTTTCAGGATGGGATCCTCAGCATCGTGAGGCATATAGACGTTCCCTTCTATCTAACAGGTGGTACCGCACTAAGCAGGCACTATAGCCCTGTTCGGTACTCAGACGACCTTGATCTGTTTGTCAACAGGGATCCCGAATTCTCGAAATGGGCTGAACGTTTCTATGCTGCATTGGAGATTGAAAGCAGACGTGGGTCCTTCGCCATTCTCACCGACAGGGTTCTGCGGTTTGAGGATTACGTTCAGCTCTTTTTGCAGCAGCAATCCTTGGGAAATGAAGCGGTTACCCTGAAAATGGATCTCGTTAACGACGTGGCCCCCCATTATGGAGATATCGAACGGGATAGCACTCTCGGCCGCGTGGACAGTTGGCGTAACATCCTCTCCAACAAGGTTTCGGCCCTGTATCGTATCGAGGCCAAAGATGTGGTTGATTTGTGGACCCTGGCAAGGATAAGGAGCTTCAACTGGGCCGATATCATACGAGAGGCCTCTTCCAAAGAGGCTGGACTCGACCCGATCATCCTGCATGACCTCTTGAAGTCGTTTCCCAGGGAAGGACTTTCGTCCATCAAATGGATAAACCCCAAGCCCGACGAGGATCTCATCATGGCTGATCTGAGCGTCATGGCCGATGAGATGTTTGAAGGGAAGAGAAACACGCTGGCGGCGGATCCCTAAATGGGTTGCATGTGCGACCGGTTTTCGGGAGCAGCGGTGAGAACGGGGGGTTTTCATAAGACAATCCGCCTACGACGTGGAATCCGGGGGGGGCGGGAATGCAACCATAGACCCCTGGCCCCGACCGATGATGGCAACTATGACCGAAAGTCGTTATGCAAGCCTGCCAATTCACACACTGATAATTTTCCAATGAGCCGCACCAGGATGGGCTTTGAACCCGTGAACGGTTACAACATGCGCATCGGCTACACCCGGGCAAGGAGGCGAAGAAATACCAGGTCGAAGAAATCCGCGCCTAACTTGAGCAGTAGGGGGTGACGCCATGATGAACGTCATGAATTACAAAGGATACACTGCAAAAATCGAGTTTGATCCGCGCGACAACATCTTTTGGAGGAAAGTGCTTGGCATTAGCGACAGTATTACCTTTGAAGGGAGCACTGTGGCGGAACTAACCGCTGACTTCCATAACGCTATCGATTTCTACCTGGCGGACTGCACGGCAGCGGGTCGCAGCCCTCAAAAGCCGGTTTCCGGCAAACTACTGCTCCGCGTACCGTTGGAGGTCCATGACCACCAGGTAGGCAGGGATCAGGAGCTCCCTTGAACTCTTACCAATCCTGAAAGGATCGCGGCCTACCATGGATAGACCGGATATTCAAGAAATCGACTTCTCCCCTTCCAGGGAAGACTTCTGTGGATTCTGTCGCCTCCTCTACGATCGTCACCTGGCGGCCGGTGTGGGCGGCAATGTGGCCGCACGCTGCGGCAACCGCATATGGCTGACCTCAACGGGCTGTTCCCTCAGGGACGTGCAGCCGGAAAACATTGCTGTTGTGGATATGGAGGGACTCCTGATACAGGGCGAGAGGCCCACAAAAGAGGCAGGTATGCACCTGGGGGTCTTACTCGCAAGGCCCGACATGAATGTTGTTTGTCATCTGCACGGCGCGAACATCATCGCGGCCTCCACCTTGCTCGATCCTGGCCCCACTTCCCTGCCGGCACTGACGCCCGGATTCGTTTACCATGCCTTTCCCCTCCCGATGCTCCCCTTCATGGTTCCCGGCAGCCCGGATCTGGCAAAAAGCGTCACTGAAGCGCTGTCAGACAAGAGAACCTGCGCTATCTTGCTGAAAAACCACGGTCTGGTAACCACGGGGAAGGATTTTTGGGAGGCCCTGAATATTGCCGAAGAGATCGATGAGGCGGCCCGGGTCTATGTCCTTACCGCCGGCAAGGCCCCTCCGATCCCCCGTGAGGATATAGACAGGATCAAATCACTTGGCATATCTGAATTGTCGCATTAATTGGGTGCCCCTGAAAAGGGTCGACAAATTACAAAACTCCGCCCAAATTGATCCTATCGGCCTTTGGTGGGTCTGGCGGCCTTCTCGTAGAGACCGAGGCGGCCCAGCCAGAAAGAAGAAAGGCAGAAGACAACCAGGATGCCAAACACCCAGGCGAAACTCCCCGTCTCGTCCTTGAACCAGCCAAACAGAAAAGTGAAGAAAAAGGCGCCCACATTGGCAATAAAGTTTATAAATCCAAAGAGAGCCCCTATCGAATTGCCATTCACTATCTGAGCGGCAAGTTGAAAAATGGCACCGAAGTTGAGAGAGGCGAACCATGCTGCCATTCCGCCAAAGACTGCAACAAGGACTGCCGATGGCCCAAGGCAGAGGCAAACATATAGCAGGCAGAGTACGAGCATAGACCCAACCGCAATACGCTGCGCTGAGCATTTAATCAACGCCACGCCCCCAAAAACCCGACCGATTGCACTGATGAACATCACCATAGCCCCGGCCCATGCAAATGGCATCGTGGACGTGGCGCCCCTTGCTTCTGCAATAAAAGACGGCATCCAAGTACCCAAAGCCACAATTGAACCCCAGGACATGGCATGTAAACAACCGAGTATCCAACCTTTGCGAAGCCAAACCGTCTGTCTGATAGACGAAGTCCGCGTTGAAAGACGGTTCGGCCTGCTAAAGGAAAGGAAGGGAATAAACGCTATGAGAAGGAGGCTCAACCAACCGGGAATCATGTAAATGAAGCGCCAGTTCATTTGCACGAGCAAGGGAATAAGTAGATAAACGACGATGCTCCCCAACGATATACATCCGGCCATATAGGCCTGGTAGGAACCGCTTTTTTGGGGGGGAACGCTGAGCGCCACTAATTTCATGTTGACGGCAAAACCCATCCCTGTGCCGATGCCGCATATAGCGCGGGCGATCAGGGCAAAATAAAAATCCGTACTGAGGAGGGGTAAGAGATTGCTCAAACCCACAAGAGCTAAACAAACGGCCATAATACGTCCCACCCCAAAACGATCCGCAAGTATGCCGCCTGGAATCAGCATCAGGCCGTGCGTCCACCACAAGGCGCTGATCAGGATGGATATATGGACATAGGAAACCTGATACAGGGGCATCAGCGCATCAAGTGCGGCCGGAATATTCATCAGGGCCGTACCCAAATTCAGTGCCACCCCCAGGAAAAATATTACCCTCCGGTTCAACGGTCACATTTCCATGAATTAGAGACAGTCCCTTGAAAATCAGGACTGTTGTGTTGGATGGCGAGAGTGAGATGCTTGCGAATCAGCCGGGAACAGACTGCCATTTGAGGGATGAAGGCTGCTTCTAAAGATCCAGCCTTCCGTTTTCAGAGTAGGAAGATATACTCGGGCAGACCGTTTAGACATAATTTTCAGAAGGCTCCATGATCACCTCCAGTGCCAATGACGCTGCCTTAGCGGTAACAAGCCCGCATTTGTCATGGTAAGGTTTCGTGATAAACAACGCCCATTCATCGTGATTTCTCATATCCCAGTATCTTCCTGTAACCTTTCGCTGAACCTCCCTGCATGTCATGGCATCGAATTCATCGTTAAACCTGTTTACAAAATCGTGTCCCCGCTGCACCGCCTCTTTGTGTTTACGCATAGCATCCGACATGGGAAGGTCATCTTGAGGCAGCAAAGGTTCCAATTTATCGGGTCCATAGACCAAGCCGATGGCCATCACTCCAGCGATTACGGCAGCACACATCTCCTGATGATACGCAACACCTCCTGCAAGAGCATCTATGGACTGAAACAACGGCTGAAACTTCTCTTGATCGCAAATTCCGACCAACTTCTGTATAGCGGAAAGGGTGCTCCTCCCACACCCGCCATATTCCTCCTCGTAAGACTGCGCCGTTTTTGCGACCGCGTCCAAAAGCCTCTCCTTTTCCTCAACATTCATTGAAAAGAGGTCATTTCGAATAATCCTATCCAGACCGGGGAGAGCATGTTTGCCCACAGCCAATTCCATCCTGACTTTACGCTTTGAGCTTCTTGTCTTTTTCTGTAATCTTTCCTAAAAAGACATAATCTTCCGGTTTATATTCTCCTGCGTTCGGCGTTGAATAGACACCGCAAATCTCAACTTCCTCGTTCGGATCCAGGGCACGAAACCAGTGAATCTTATTCTCAGGAACAAATACGGCCACCCCAGGGGAGATTTCATAATCCTCAACAGTACCATCTTCATGCTCCATTCCGACAACGCCATGACCTCGAATACCAAACATGACCTCCTCAATATCAGCATGGTAATGCTTTTCGTGTGCCGAAAATCCGGGCGGAAAGACGGTGCGAAACAGTGAAAGCTTTTTCGCACCGGCGGTTTTGTCGCTAATCAGAAACCTGATATCCATATTCGCAAATCCCGACTCACCTCTTGCATGCGGGGCGATCTCTACCTCGTTAATACTGACCCTGTATTTTTTCATCAAATACCTCCCAAATTTTATGAATTCCTAAAACCGTCTATTTTCTGAAGCGTTATGGGATAATCAAGTTTGATGCATTCGTTAAAAGTCAGAGAATGTCCTTTTTCGTCATTCCGGCGAAAGCCGGAATCCAGTAAAATCATATAGTCAACATCGTGCTGAACCCCGGTTTTTACCGGGGTGACGACTTTTTTACGAGACCACCAAGTTTGATACGCCCATAAAAAAACCATTTTTCACGGGCGTTCGCTAATTATTGCCTGTTGTCACGACCAAGGGACATTTCTCCAAGTCCTGTATTCTTTGGTCACGCCACTGCCGATTCCATGGAAGTGCCGGGAACTTAATCCAAGAACCTCTCATCAAAGGGGTAGAGGGTGAATAGGACCGGTCCCTTGTCCGTAATCACCACATCCTGTTCCAGCCTTACGGCCTGTTCCAAACCCGGTTTTCCGCTGTAGGTCTCAATCGCCATGTACATGTTCTGTTTGAACTCTGCCGGGTAATCAAAGGAAAATCCCCTGGAAATCCACATGCCCTCATACAGGGTGAGGCCGATGCTGTGGCCAAATTGAAACAGACTGCAGGTCTTGTAGATATCGTCGTCGTATTCCGGAAAATGCGCGGCTGCATCCGCCGTGGTCTTTCCGGGGCAGCACTCGCTGACCGCACCCATGGTTGTATCCATCGCCTCCTTGTAAAGCTTTTTCTGCTCCGGTGTCGGCATGACATCACCGCACATGTGCGTTCGGGTGAAGTCCACGTAATAACCGCCGCCCGGCCCCCTGCCGCCGATATCGGTAATGACCAAATCGCCCTTGCGTATGGGCTTGTCGGACCACCAGCGCTGGTAAGGGTTGGTGTTGCCGCCGGATGCAACACAAAAAGCCTGGCCCTCTTCGAAACCACGATCGGTAAAGTATTTCATGATGTTCCCTGCCAACTGGCTCTCTGTCAGTCCCGGTTTGGCAAGCCACTCGTTGGCGATCATATCCATGCACCCGTCGCCGATTGCCGCCGAGTACTTGGCACATTCGAGTTCGTCCACCGTTTTGATCAGCCGCGCTTCGGACATGGCCGGCCATGCATTGACCAGCTTCACGCCGGCTTTTTCAAAGGCCGAATGCACCCACATATCCATGATGTCCACGCCGATCTTTTCTCCAAAGACCTTTCTTTCCTTCAGCACGTCCACGACATCGGAAACCATGTTCTCGACCTGACGTTCTGTGGCCCCTTCGGACCAGGTCCAGGTAATGGCCGGCTTGACGCGTCCGCTCATCCAGGGAGCGTTGAGCTTGGCGGCCTCCATGTCCGATCCCACGGTTTCAAACAGCACCGGTTCACTGTCCCGGCACAACACAGCGTATCGAATGAATATGCTGTATTTCCACATCCCCTGATATACACCTGTCACATACCTTACATTAGCGCCATGATAGAGTACCATGGCGCCCAGGCCTTGTCTTTCCATGGCGGCCTTTGCCTGTGCCAGCCTTTCCTTTCTCATGCGATCAAAATTGATCCGTGCCTCCCAATCAGCCCCTGACATGCTGAAAAGACGCCTCGGGGAATAATGATGGGGATACTTGATGTACGAATGGTCAAGACCGGATCTTCTGATTTCAATTTCATCACTATTGCTCATTTTTGATTCTCCTTTCAACAAACCACTTAATTTTCATACTTTAATCAGCATTTGCTTTATTTATAGGTTATAGAAATATCTATACGCTATTTCTCATTCTCAACATACAAAACAATTTTTTTGAACTCTTTCTCTGTAAGGACTCGCTTCAGGTCATGTGATTTGAGTTTCACCGCCGCAAGCACATCCATGGCCTTTTCCTCGTCAAGTTCTATACCCAGTTTGCGGCACCAGATCTCTATATTGTCAAGACCACTTTTCTTGCCCATCATGATCTGCGGGGCCGCATGACCCACAAA
>JAUPKI010000231.1 GCA_030837545.1 Thermodesulfobacteriota bacterium
CCCTTTCCGCCAGATAGATCTGGTTCGACTTCAGATAAAGCGTCCCCAACTGGTAATGGGCCATTGCATGCCCAGGATCTTTCTCCACCGCCTGCTGAAAACAGGATACGGCCTCATCTGTTTTTTTCTCCTCCAAGGCGTTGAGACCGCATTCGTACAGTCGTTTCGCTTGCTTTTGGCTGTCCTCGAAAGAACAGCCCGCCGCCAACCCCAGACAAAGAAGGGACAAGAGAATGATCACTTTTCTCAGGGCATTTTCCATACCTGATCTCGTCTCAATATACCTTGGCACAAGGCGCAAGGCTCTTTAGCTTTTGAGCTGCTAAGCTGTTCAGACTTACACCCGCTTATCAGCCATTAGCCAGCAGCCATCAACCAGTATCCAGTATACTACACTCCTGATTCATCAGGCAAGTTCATCTGCCCCCCTTCCTCGCTGCTTCATTTGAACCTAAACTGAGCGGTTCCAGGTTTAGGGTTCAAGGTTCAAAGGTTATAGGCTAATGATATTCTTAACTTTATCGGCCTTCATTGCCGCCCGTCCGTATCACTCCTGGAACCTGAAACCTGAACAATGAAACCTGTGAACGGTTACAATACTTCCTTAACCATATTTGTAAAGATTGCCTCTTTGAGCATTCCCATTTATCCCTATTTTATCCGAAATTATCACCATATTAATGCTTTAACAAATCTTTGCATAGAATTTTTCGAACACAGACCCCGGTCTTTTCCCTTTTTAAGACCTTCTGTTCCCACAAAATTCACATTTGGCTTGACAACTATTTCAAATTCATCCATAATTAGGTAGCTATCATTTTGGCATGATATGACAATTTGTAGGGGTTCATAGGTTCAACGTTCAAAGTTGATGCATTCGTAAAAAGTCAGCAAATGTCCTTTTTCGTCACTCCGGCGAAAGCCGGAATCCAGTAAACTCATATAGTTAACCACGCCAAGGCGTGGTTCTGGACCCCGTCCCGCCATTCGGCGGGATTCACCGGGGTGACGACTTTTTACGAGACCATCAAGGTTGGGAACAAGGGGAGAATTGACGACCCGAAGACCTGCCCAAGAAGGCTGTCTTTGCCAAATAGGTTCCAATGGGCCGCTGCTTTTCGAGCGGCAACGGTGAGCGCGGGCCTTTTTATAGGACAGTGCGCCTTCAAATGGGAATCCGAGGGGCAGAAATACAACCTTGAATCCCGCTACAGCGGGAAACCAGTGAACGGTTACGACAATTTAATAATCAGACAGCCCATCATATTGGAGAAAAACCATGCCAGGAATCATCACCATTGGAAATCAAAAGGGCGGCGTCGGCAAGACAACCACCGTTGTGAATCTTGCTGATGCCCTGGGCAGGGATGGCTATCGCGTCCTGGTGATCGATGCCGATCCGCAGGCGAATTGCACCTCGATCCTGTTAAAGGAGATCGGATTGAGGGAGCAGTTTTCCCTGGTGAAGGCATTGGAGGCGCCGATCGAGGACGGGAACCTCTCCTCTATGGCCTGCACCACCTCGAATGACAATGTGGACGTCATCCCCAATACCATTCGGTGCATGCTCTGGGAAAGGACCGCCGCAAACACCCCCGACTCTATTCTCGGATTTTTGAGGCTCGCAAAACACGATACGGGACTCAACAAATATGATTTCGTCCTGATTGACACGCCGCCCAACATCGGCGCCATGGTCAATAATGCCCTGATGCTTTCGGACTATGCCATCGTACCGATTCCGACCTCTGATCAATTTGCCCTGGACGGCCTCGCGACCTTCCTGAGAATATTGCAGAATATCCGCAGCCAGAACGGAAAACTGCGCCTCATGGGCGTGCTTCTCACCAAATATGACTCGAGGGCCAGCGTCTATGTAAAAAACCGGGAAAGGATCATCAGCTTCTTTTCCAGCAAAGGGATTTATGTCTTTAAGACGACCATCCGGCACAATGTGGACATCGACCGGGCCCACATGAAGCGCAAGACCATATTTGAATTTGATCCGGCCAAGTACGGCGCCAAAGATCATGCGGCCCTGGCAAAGGAAATCGCGCAAATTGTCGAGAAAGAAAACGTCAGAAAATAACAACGGATCGGAAGTGACGGTTAGGGACCTGTTCGGGTCAATCCCCAAACCGATCGACGTTGATCCCTTTGAAGGGATTGATATGGAGGGCATCAACATCCCCAGGCCCGACACCACGGAAGGGGCGCCCCCCGAGGAATTGGAGCTTTCCAGCGTCAGTCCCATCAAGGGAGTTGATCTGAGTGACATCAGCATTCTGAACATAAGGCCGAGGACCGGTTCCAGGGAGGAAGACCTTGACCGCATCAATCCTCTCACCGGAATCGACATGAAAGACCTGGGCGTTCAGCCGGAAGATCACAAGGACGCCGAGGTCCATGCCCCTGAAGAACCGGTCCGACAGAGACAGATATCCCCATCCTCTGAAGATGCGTCCGAAGTAGGGGCCCCCCTGAGGAACAAGCTGAGCAAGGCCTACCGGTATGCAGAAATCAACCGCATCAGAGAGAATGTGGTCAAGGCGCTTCAGGAGAATAAGCAGAAAACCGTCTTGATCACCAGTCCTCATGACGACGCCGGCAATACCTTTCTGGTCTCTGTGCTGGGCTTTAATGCAGCCTATTTCACCAATATGAGCGTCCTTCTCATCGATCTGAACATGCGGCGTCCCTTTCTCCATAAGGCATTCGGCCTCACACTGGCAGGAGGTTTTAATGAAGTCGCAATGGACCTGATAGACTGGAGAGACGCCATAAAGGACACGGGCCTTGCGGAGCTGAAGGTCATGACAGCCGGCGAGTCGAGTCGCGAGTTGTCTTTTTTTCTCAATCGCGCATTCATAAAAAATATGTTAAAGGATATCAGGAGCGAGTTTGAGCTGATTATCATAGACACGTCGCCCGTCCTGATCAGCAATATCAATAATGTGGACCCGGTTTATCTAAGCACGGTCTGCGATATGGTCATCCTTGTTGTTCAAGACAAAATGACGTCCAAGACCATGCTGACCGATGCTGTTGATACCATCAGGGACGGCGGCGGCGATGTGAATGCCATTGTTTACAACCGACAATTTTGATCCAGCCATGTCACATCGTCGCGTCGTTGAAGGGTCGTGTGGGAAGGAGCGCAGTCGACGGGATTGAACCCGTGAACGGTTACAAGAAATGAACGGACAGACAGAAGCCAAACAGTCGCCGTTAGACATCTCTTATCTGACGGCAAAATACCTCATGCCGATCCTGGAGAGAAAGTGGCTGATTATCGCCTTCTTCATCTCAGGCAGCATTGTTTCATTCATCTTGAGTTCGTTCATCAAACCTGAATTCTACAGCATCGCCAGCCTTCTGGTCCAGGAACCCCGATCCAAGATCTCTTCCAAGACCGAAACCAATCCCATGGTCCCGCGGACAGCCGATGAAACCTATGTCCTTTCCGAAGCAGAAGCCCTTAGAAGCGTTCCGTTGGTCACAGAGGTCCTCAAGATACTCCCTGAGAAGGTCAAGGAGGAACTGGATATCAATCTGGACCCTTATCAGCAGATTGTCAACGGGCTTAAGAGCGCGGCGAAAAAATGGCTTGGCCTCAACTGGCTCACCTCTTCCGATACACAGGAGGTTGGGAAATCCGTCCCCGCCAATCCGGGAGACATAGACAAGGAGCGGATCGGTGCGCTGCAAAACAGGGTCATCATCAAAAGCAAATCCAAGAATGCCATGCTCTGGATAACCGCAACGTCCACAAATAAATACGCGGCGCCCATTATCGTCGCGAGCTATATCTCTGTATGGATGGCCAGAAATCTGGAAGACAACAAGAGGTCAATCCAAGTCGAGAAAAAATTTGCGCTGGAGCAGAGGGATACGGCCCGCAACCATCTGAATGAAGCGGCAAAAAAACTCATGGACTTTAGAAACCATTATGAAATCCCAACCTATGTCACCCCTAAAGAAGGGCTGGGAGACATGGAACTTCAGTCCGACTTTGAGCGACTTCAGGGTCAGGTAAAGGGCGCCACAGAGCGTTTTGAGTATCTGGATCAGATCGTTCTCAAGCTGCAGATGGAGGAATCAGGCATTGCAGAAAATATCAAGTTGTTGGATTCCCCTACCTCGCCGGGGGCCCCCTCAAAGACACTAAAGCCCGAGATCCTCCTGATCGGGATCCTTGGGGGTCTGGGCGTCGGGATCGGCATCGTCCTTGGCCTTGATTTTCTCAAGAGCCCTATCCGCCACGAAAAGGACATCACCATTGCGGTTGACGTCCCCATATTCGGTCACATCCCGAAGATATGAATGGGATAGAAGACAGAAGCAACCTGAAGTTCGAGCAAAAATCCCGGCTTGACAGGGGAATCTGCTGCCCATATAATCCGATGACTCAAGCGATGCGTTCTGTTTTCCATTTATCTTAAGGATGACATTTCACACCCATAAAACATCTGACAGCGACCTTGGGCATGCGGAGATTCTTATGAAAGAGACAAATCCCATCCTTAACATAAAATCCATGGCCCTCCTCGCCTGTCTGCTCACCTCGCTGATCCTCTCTTCCTGCGCATCAGACATCTCCACACGGGCATCCCGGGTGTATATGGTTTCCGCCATTCAGATCCAGCGGGTTGAATCCGAGTGTGAATTTCTTGGAAATGTGAGGGGATCATCCTTTTTCTGGGGCGGGTGCTGCCTTTCCTACCTGGCATGGCGTGACGTTGCCTACAACAACGCCCTGAACGAATTGCTCGACAATGCCGCTGAAATCGGGGCAACGCACGTCTTTGTCAATCTGGGAACCGGCGAGGGCCTGCGGGGAGATGCCTATCGATGCACCTACTGCCGGGGGCCGGACGGAAACCCGGACACGGCCTACTGCCGAGGACCTGACGGGAATCCGGATATAGGATACTGTACGGATTCTGAGGCCAAGCGGGTCGGCGCGGCCCACTGCGAAGGGGCCGCGGGGCAGGACCGGGCTGAATGTGATAAGAACTGCGGAAAATGGATTCCCGACCTCGATCAAAAGGCTTGCAAGGAAAAGGGTTACAAATGGGCGCCCAGGGCAGAGAATCCGACCGACTGCGAGGCTAAAGGGGGGCTATGGATCCCTGTGGCAAAGGATCAGGTCACATGCGAAGGCAAAGGGGGCACATGGGTCATCAGCACGGATGTGATTATACCCAGAGCTGAGGAATCAAAAGAAAAAAAGACGAATTGAATACAATACCATGAGCTGAAACGGGGTTTGCATGTTAAAATACATACTGTTAGGGCTTTCAATTCTATCCGTATGGATCCTCTCCTCCGGCTGTAGCCACCGGACCTACTATGAGATCAATGCTTCCGATCGTTTCTATACGCCGAGACAGATCCCCATAAAACCAGGGATGATCCTCAAACCCGAATTCAATATCACAAAAACGGTCACCCTTATCAATGCGCGAACGAACACGGGTTGGGCCTTGTTAGGCTCCTTTACCCACCCATGGTGGGGAAATCTGAACATATGGACAGACACCGCCGTGGGCCTTGTGGCGACCGAACTGAAGAAAAGAGGCGTTTCAATCACGGACGAACTTCCCCTGATCCTCAAACTGCACATAACCCCTGATGAGAAGGCTTCTGCCCTGACCGGGGTCCTTGCCAGGGAATGCCCCCTCGACACGGACAGAGATGGGGTTCCTGACTACCTCGACAGATGCCCGGATACCCCCCCGAAAGTCGCCGTGGACCGCATGGGGTGTCCATTGGATACGGACAGAGACAGCCTGCCGGATTACCGTGACCATTGCCCGACCCTCCCCCAGGGTTTCAGGATCGACAATATGAGGTCCGGGGAAAAGGGTCCCGGCGTCCCGGGAACCACATCAAAAGACATCTCAGAGTCATCTGAGATCTACGTTGTCAGTTCACAGCCTGCCGACACGGTCATGGGCCGTTTTAAAAACGAACTCGAAAAAGAGGGCATTGCCGTAGACAGGGACGCGTCTGACATGCTCAGGTTCTATGCCCCTGTCCCCGAGTGGCCGAAAAAATTCAAATCCATCGAAACCGCCTTAAAAAAGGAGAAGGTCCACCTTACAGAAAGGACGCCCAGAATACTCCAGCTCGCCATAACGGATGCGTCTTTGAACTGGAAGTCCAGGGAGATCGGCTGCAGCCTCAATCTGAGGGTGATAACCGGAGACGGGGACATCCTCGACTTTAAGGGAACCAACTATGCCATTGACCTTCACGATAGCTGCGACGGGGCCGTTACCAAACAGGTGACGGCCATGTTCAACGATGTCCGGATCCGCAATTATCTTGCCGCGCCCACCGAACCCAGAGACTCGGACTGCGACGGGGTTGTGGATGAGATCGACGAATGCCCCGGCACACCCCTCGGAGTGGCGGTTGACGCCAGAGGATGCCCCCTCGATACGGATGGCGACGGCGTGCCCGATTATTTAGACAAATGTCCCGGAACGCCGAAGGGCGTAAAGGTGGACAGCACCGGCTGCCCACTGGACACAGACGGCGACGGCGTGCCCGACTACTTAGACAAATGCCCCGGCACCCCGAAAGGGGCAAGGGTGGACACAGAGGGTTGCTGGGTTATTGATGAGGCCTTTTTCGACTTTAACAAACACGAAATCAAACCCCGGTTCTACCCGATCTTTGATGAAGTGGTCGCAGTGTTAAACAACAACCCATCTTTAAGAATAAGAATAGTTATCGAGGGTTACACAGACAATATCGGGACCGAGGCCTACAACCAGAAGCTCTCCGAGGCACGAGCCATGGCGGTCAAAAAATACCTGATACAAAAGGGAATCCAAAGCGACAGGCTTACCCCGGTGGGATACGGGTTCTCAAGACCGAGGGCCACCAATGAAACCGATGCCGGCAGGGCCCTCAACCGAAGGGTCAAGCTGGAACCCCTGCCAACACCGGAAAAATAATTGGGTTTATTGGGTTTGTTGAGTTTGCTGGGTTTATTGAGTTGAGAGCGGAACAAGCAAAATAATTTGGGACAAAAAAATCAAGCAAAAACCGTCTCCCCTAACCCAACGAACTCAATGAACTCAAGTAACTCAAGCAACTCAAGCAACCCTAAAACTCCCAATTATACGGATGCGGCTTGGATGCGGTAATGGTGAATGTCACCCGATTATCCCCATATTCATTATTGGGATCGTTGCTGATCCGCCTCCGGTGCGCATATCCCAGATCGGCGGAGAACCAGCGGAGAAACCGGTATCTGACCCCGCATCGGCCGCCAACGGTATCGTCGTCTTCCTGGTCTTCGAGGGCATAATCGTTCTTGCGATAGTCGACGCCGGCATAGGCCTGAAGGTCCTGTACCGGTTCATACTCGACCCCCGCATCTCCCCCCCAGTACCGTGTAAAGGCCCTCGGCTCCACATCCATGAAGCCCTCGTCCCAGCCGCTCCGGGCTGACACAAAGGCCCTTACCCGCCTGAACCTCTTTTCAAACCTGCCGGTGTATTCAAGCCCCGGGTTGATGTCGATGCCGGTCGGGCTGAAATAGCCGACCTCCAGGGCCAACGTCATCGAAGGGGAAAAACCGTATTCAAATCCTATGCCGCCGTCGTGCACATGATAGCTTACCGGTATCCCCTTGAAGTT
The DNA here is from genome assembly GCA_030837545.1 of Thermodesulfobacteriota bacterium. Classification (GTDB taxonomy): domain Bacteria; phylum Desulfobacterota; class DSM-4660; order Desulfatiglandales; family Desulfatiglandaceae; genus AUK324. Next base: position 7,657 of record JAUPKI010000231.1, read on the forward strand.
CCTGTTGGCAAAACCGTAACGGGCATGAATGGTGGATCGACGGTCAAACCGATGCATATAGGCCACACCCACGTCGTGGGCGTCCAGGTCCACACGGCTCTGGGCGTACGTCTCCCCCAGAGTGTAGTCAAATCGCCTGTACTTATATCCCAATTCGAAGCCGTCTTTGTTATTGACCCAGTACAACAGCTTCGCATAGGGGCTGTGTTCGACAACGTCTTCTAAGTAAGGGTCGTCGTTGTCCAAATACCCATGTCTGTACCCTGCGGAAAGACTGCTTTGAGGGCCGAAACGATACTCCAGATTCGCATCGAAATCGTTTCTCTGATAAGGCGTCGTGGTGTGCCGAATCCGTTGGGATCTCAGGTCCGGGGCCAGGTCCTGGTCAAAGAGATCGTTGGATTTGAGGTAGCTGTCGGACAGATTGAAGGTGAGGTGTCGGGTCAATCGCTGCCAGAATTTCAGGCGGCCGTTGTGTCTCACAAAATCGTTTTCAGACAGATCATGGTATCTGACCCAGCC
>JAUPKI010000232.1 GCA_030837545.1 Thermodesulfobacteriota bacterium
ACGCTCCTGGATGGCGGGGAAATTCTGTCGATCGGCGACTACGCGTTTACCTGCATATCAACGCCCGGGCATACCAGGGGGCACATGTGCCTCTACGAGCCAGACCGGAAGATCCTGCTGTCGGGCGATCACATTTTAGAGGACATCACCCCCAATATCCAGTCTTGGTCGGACGAGATGCAGCCCCTTCGAAGCTATCTGGCCAACCTGGACGAGATCTACAAACTGGATGTTGGCATTGTCCTCCCCGGTCATCGCAGAATTTTTACACACTGCCGAATGCGGATCGAGGAACTCAAACATCACCACCGAATGAGGCTGGAAGAGGTTTTCAGAATCCTTGGAAAGGGTCCCCGAAACGCCTACGACACCGCATCAGAAATGACCTGGGATATCAACTGCAGGTGCTGGGAAGACTTCCCCGTGGCCCAGAAGTGGTTCGCCACGGGCGAGGCCTTGGCCCATCTGAAATACCTGGTAGAAGACGAAAGGGTGGTCCGGGAGCGAATAGAAGGACAGTTCGTATTCCGCCTGGCTTGAAACTCTATATATCTCTTTGGTAGCTTCACTGGCACAAGAAGCTTGACCAACCTTTACAGAGCTGCATAGAAAAACATCCAGGCCCGTTTCATAGCAGTTTCTTATGGACGTCCCGAAGGCCACGCGGGTTTTCAGGGAAGATGGAGAAATTGGGGTGATCTATCTCCGGACATGGTCATGGATATAACTGACGATCGTGTCTGTGAGGGAACCTGCCCTGAAGACCTTGTCGATGCCCATCGCCTCCATGGTGGGGATGTCCTCCGCCGGAAAGGTCCCGCCCGCAATCAAGAGGACATCATCCATCTCATGTTTCTTCATCTCCGCCACGATCTTGGGGGTAAAAACCAGATGCTCTCCCGAAAGATAGCTGAGGCCGATCACGTCCACATCCTCATCCAGGGCCGCCCTGACGATGCCTTCGGGTGTCTGATACATCCCCAGATAGACCACCTCCATCCCTGCCTCCTTGAGAAGGGTGGCCACCACCTTGATGCCCCTGTCATGCCCGTCGAGGCCGACCTTGCTCACCAAGACCCGGATCTTTTTCTCTTTGACCATCGCAGCTACTCCTAAAAGGGTTTATGCATTGAAGGGTGAGGAGAGGGTTTCCATGGGGTCATAGGGATAGCCGAAGACCTCTCTGACAGTGCCCAGCAGCTCTCCGGTAGTACCCAAAGCCCGTGTGGCCTCCACCATGGCGGGAATGACGTTTCTGCCCTCCCCGGCATCGTCCCTCAACCGCTTGATGGCGTCTGTGAGCCGGTTCATATCCCTGGTGCATTTTAACTCCCTTACGTCCTCTGCCTGTTTTTTTGCCGAGTTTGCAGAGACCCTTTGCACACCCAAAGGCGTGGTTTCTTCCTGTTCGGTGGTAAAGACATTCACCCCGACCACGAGTTTCTCCCCGGTATTCAGTTCCTTCTGCCGTGTCACCGCTTCGGATTCGAATTGTCGATCCAGCCATTCGGTCCGGATCGCCTCTTCCATCCCCCCCACCTCTTCCACCTGTTTCATCACCTTCAGGGCCTCTTTTTCGATCTTGTCCGTCAGGCTCTCCACATAGTAAGAGCCGCCCAGGGGGTCTGCCACAGTGGTGACCCCGGTCTCATAGGCCAGGATCTGTTGGGTCCTCAAGGCCTGGAGATGTGCCTTTTCCGTGGGGAGGCACATGGGTTCATCATAGGAGCAGCAGTGGAGGGACTGGACCCCGCCCAGGACAGCGGCCAGGGCCTCATAGGCCACGCGAATCATGTTGTTGAAGGGCTGTTGCGGGACAAGGGAACAGCCTGCCGTATGCACGGCAAACCTGAACTGCATGGACCTGGGGTTTTTGGCCCCGTACTTCTCCTTCATGAGCCTGGCCCACATCCGCCTGGCAGCACGGATCTTGGCTACCTCCTCAAATAGGTCGATGTGGCAGGACACATAAAAGGTGAACCTCGGGGCAAATGCGTCAATAGGGAGCCCCCGGCGGACCAGCTCGTCTATGTAGCACATGGCAATCCCGAATCCGAATGCCACCTCCTGGGGTGCGGTAATCCCCTGTTCCCTCAGGTCATACATGTTGACGGTGGTGTAATACCATTTGGGGAGATTCCGGGTGCAATATTCCATCACGTCCGATCCCAGCTTGATGGAGAGGTCCAGGGGGCAGGCCGGCCTGAACCCGCAATATCTGAAGTGGATCGGATCGTTCTGGATGGAGCCTCTCAGGCCCCTTATGTCGTACCCTGCATCCTGGGCAACGGCCACATACTGGGCCATGGTTGCCGAGGCCGCCGTCGATGCAGTGATTAACGACCAGCTCACCCTGTCCAGGGGGATGTCCCTGGTCAGGGTCTGCATATCCTTGTAGGAGGTGATATTGACCCCTGTGAGCCCCACCTCATCCACGGCCCACGGATGGTCTGCATCAAGGCCCATCTCATAGGTCACATCGGCGATGGTATTGAGTCCGGATCCCCCGTGCCGGGAGAGATATAGGAGGCGCTCATGGGTATCGGCAGGCGAACCGATCCCCACAACCTCCCGCTTGGTCCATAAACGGCCCCTGAACATGTCGGCATGGATCCCTCTGGTAAAGGGGTATGCCCCGGCGTCTGCGATATCTCTTTGGTAGTTTTCCGCCGATCGATCCTTTGGGGTGTAGATCTTCTTCAGGTCATACCCGGACCAGCTCTTAAAACTCACGGGTTTCTCATAATAGGCCTTGATATAGTCTTCCCAATTCCCCTCCTGCCGATCTTCCTCCTCCTTTGGTTCTATTTGGGGCATGTACGTCTCCTTTTCTTTCCTCTCGCATCTCTGTGTTGGCCGGGGCGCTTTACTTATTCAGTATCTAATCGGTTATTGGGTCGTTGGATGTCAATCGTTGACCTGCACTGTGTAATCGGTGAGCCGGGCTTATCTGTATAGTGACGGACTAAAAGCTCAAAGCTGAAAGCTCAAAGTCCAAGGCGCAAGGTTCCGGGTCAATTATTGGAAATCATAGTGAAAGTAATAGAGAAGTCAAGGAAAATCGGGGTGTTTGTTCGAGCACCCTGGCGGAGCACTCCCCCTTAATTCATGTCATTTCTCGAAACAGACCTCTTGATGCGAGGCCGCAAGACTTGAATGAGGGATGAAAGGCTTTTGAAGACCTGTACTGTTTCTGGGCGGGGACCAGGTCAAACCTCTGATATTACAAGAGAAACATATCAAAAACGGGTTTTTTTGGACCGTTAGAACGCCATTTTTGAGGGCAAAATGGGTCCGGTAATTGCGCAATGGCCGCCATTTGTGGTACAACATCCTGGCTGAAACGATCGCTTTTTGCAACATCCTGGAGGGAATAGAGACAAGGAGGTGTCATCATGATCAGTCAAAAAATGGAGACGGCCCTGAACGAACAGGTCAACAAGGAGATGTATTCGGCTTATCTCTACATGGCCATGTCGGCCCGCTGTGATTCCATCGGACTCAAGGGTTTTGCGAACTGGTTCATGGTCCAGTATCACGAAGAGATGCTGCATGCCATGAAGATATACGAGTATATCCAGCGGCAGGGCGGCACGGTGAAACTGATGGCCGTTTCGGAACCCCCTTCTGAATGGGAATCGCCGCTTCAAATGTTTCAAAAAACACTGGAACACGAGCAGTTCATTACCCAATCTATAAATGATCTGGTGGACCTGGCGATCCAGGAGAAGGATCACGCGAGCCACATCTTTCTCCAGTGGTATGTTACCGAACAGGTGGAGGAAGAAGAAAACGACAACGATATCCTGGCAAAGCTCAATCTGGTAGGCGGGGATGCGGGGGGCAGAAACGGTCTTTTTATGATCGACAAGGAGCTGGCTGCCCGGATGACCACAGTCCCAACGGATTTCAGCAAGGGCATTGAGGCGGCCCTCAAGGCCAACCCGTAGAGAAGAGGGATGGCCCTTCGAGCGTGAGCAAGTGGGGATTTGTGAATAAGGTGACGCATGCGTGAACCACAAATCCTCAATGAAACGTTCGGGACGTCCATATGTATGGACGAAAGCCATGGACGTCCCCAAGATCCCATTTTTGATATTGAACAGCTCTATGACTTTTCGCTCCACTCTCGATATATCGTACCCGAGGCTCTTGAACCTTTATCTCCGCTAATATCCTTCGTTCGCGTTCGGCAAGCACCTCCATTACAAAATCCCCGCCACCAGTATCCTCTCGTCGCCCTTCACACCATCCTGCCGGTCCAATCTCAGCCTCTTTAACT
>JAUPKI010000233.1 GCA_030837545.1 Thermodesulfobacteriota bacterium
CCCAGCCGGCGGTCGAGATGGTCTGCCTTGCCTCCATATCCCTTTGAAAAGAAGCCCCAACCGAGAAACCATGGACGAGGTTTACATTGGCCCGGAAGTTGATATTGGTCTGTCCGTCCTGAGCGTACTTATAGTACTGGTAGTTCACCTCATAGGAATCTGTCCGACCGCCGGCTCGACTGATGGAGAGGCCCCCCGAGAGGGTTGAACGGGAAAAGGTATGGTCATAGTGATCCCACCCCGCGCTTCCCCGCAGGTCAAGGAACGAAAAAGGTCTCACAATCAGTTCTGCCATGAGCGGGGTGAAAGGTCTGTCTTCATCGTCCTGTTTAGGATGGTCAATATCATAGCCCTGATAGAGTTTAAAGGTACCCCACTGGTGGTAAGTGACATTCCCCTTCCTGTCCTCAAAACGGGCGTCCAGGAAGTTTTCAAGGGCAAAGGCGATACGGTTCCTGCTCTCGTCCTCATCGTCGTCCTGGTGGATGGAATCAAACCACGGGCTTTCATATCCGCCCCTGTCAACCGGAGAAAACCAGGGGGTCCCGTCTCCATTGGTATGGTATCCCCTGTAGAGGTAGGTCAGCACCGGAGAAATCTTATGCCGCAACTTCTTTGCATTGAACCACTGAAGATCATAAACCCGCTCCGCATTCGTCGCCAGCCTGGCGCCAGCCTCATAGGACGTCTGATATTCGTTGTCTTTGCTCCCCTGATTGTCCTTCGCCCAGAGCCCGTTATAGGTGTAACTGAAGGACGGCTCAAACTGGACATACGGTCCCATCCAGAAAGGAAAGTTGACCTGGGGGGAGATGGAGATGCTGTGGCCCCTGTTCGCCTCATCGCTCCATACGTAATCGTAATTCGACTCGATATTGAAAAATATGGGGAGCCTTCTGATCTGCTCGGGAAGCAACGTGAAATTGAGGCCCCCTACAGGTTCCTCCATCTTCTTATTGACAGCGGGATCTTCCACCGGTTGATAATAGCTGCCGATCCCCTGCAGACTGTAGGACTCGCCGTCGCGACTGAGTCTGAGGGCCGACCTTCGTGTGGGAGACCGCTTTTCCTGAAACGGACGCTTCGATTCCTCGGCCAGATCCTCCCTTGAAGAAAATCCAAACAGCTTCTCCTCAAATTCCCTCAGATAGTCCTGGTCGCTGACATAATCCGCGTCGAGACGGGCCGCCACATTCAGGGGGAGATCCTGGTCAGCCCAGCCCCTCAGCCAGTACCGCGTGCTGTTGGTTCGGGCAAAGGGGCTGATCTCCAGCAAATCCTTATCCGTCATATCTTTTGTCTTTTCCTGGTCCGAAAGGATATCAAACTCCAGTGCGCCCTTAGACTTGTCATCTTCAATATAACGGAATTCCACCCCCTGCATGTACCCCCGTCGGGTCATGTAGCGGCCATAGAAGGTGGCGTCGGTCTGGTCAGAGATCGCCCAGTAGAAGGGGATCTCGAATTCACCGCCATTGAGGGTGGAATAACCTACGCGCGGGGGAAGCAGGCCGGACTGGCGTTTCGTCTTGGCCGGGAAGATCATGTAAGGCACATAAATAATGGGGAGACCCTTCACACGGAATGCAGAATTTTTGACCGTGCCGTAGCCCTCGATGGTCACCTTGACCTCGGACCCGGTAATGGTCCAGTCCGGATGGGCCCCGTCGCAGGTGGTCAGGGTGCATTCCTGGACCACATAGGTATCCTCCCCCACCTTCTGCATGTGACTCCCGCGAATGTAATAATGATTGGCCCTCAGGAAAAGGGCGGCGTCCACGATCTCTCCGGTCTGGGTGTTGAGATTGAAGGTCCCTTCCTTGCCGGAAACCACGTCTCCCTCTGTATCCAGCCGCAAGCCTCCGGAGACCCTGGCGATCCCCGTCTTTACGTTGAACTCAGCACGCTGGGTGAAGAGGGTCTGCCCCGCCTTTGTTATCACCACATCCCCTTCCGCAAGATAAGTGCCTTCCTTTTCATTGTATGTCAGTGAGTTGGCCGTAATATTCCATGGAATCGTATCATCGTCCAGCAACCCCCTTCTTGTCAGCAGGTCCCCTGCAAAGAGACTGCTCGAATTCAGGAGCAGGCACAGGATGATGATCGCGCACACGGCAACGGGTTTTAGGGGGTGTCGAGGCCGAATGGTAAGGTCCCTCCTTCACTTCACTCTAAACAGTTCATCCGTTCATTAGCACAAAGCGATGGCCATGACAACTCTTCTCTGGTTGCTCGTTGCTCATAGCTGGATACGACATTTGAGATGAGGGGGCGGCCCAGTGCAGCCCCTTTATCGTTTCTTCGACGATCTTCTTGACATCAAGGCTCATTGTCATTCAAAATGAGGTTATATGCAACTTTCTCTCAATCACCTGAGTATTGAATGGAGGAGACCATGATCATCAAGAGACTTGCTGACACCCCTTTTGCGGACATGACAGGCCATGGCGACATCAGCAAACAGATCGTCATCGGCCCGGAAGATGGATCCAAAGAGGTTGTCCTGCGATATTTCAAGGTTGCACCCGGAGGATCGAGCCCACATCATCGCCACGATTTTCCCCATCTGGTCAAGGTGGAAGCCGGAAAGGGGATCATTGTTGATCCCCAAGGCGAGGAACATCCATTGGCGCCGGGCGATTATGTGTATATCCACGACAACCAGCCCCACTGCTTCAAGAACAGGGGCCAAGAATCCTTCGAATTCATATGCGTTGTGCCCGGAAGAGGGGAAGGATAGCCGCCCCTGCGGGGATGGTCGGCTTCACCCCGGTCGAGAGAAAGAGCTTGAAAAATGCAAAATGCAAAAAAACCTTGACAGGAAACAAATGCGTAAATAATATCTCTATTTTTTTAGGCATTCATATCGGACTCCCCCGTTTCATGCAGGGCCCATGAATCCTTAACAATCAGGCATTGAGACGCCCCGGAGATGCGCCATTTCATTCCATCGAACGAAGGGGCGTTTCTCACAGCCCTCTTGGTCGGCCCGCAAAGGTCGACATCTCCCTTTTTAAAGGACCGGTTGCGTCTGACTTCGCGGGAGTCCCAATTCGCAATTCCCAGATTTCGCATGTCTTGCCTGCCCGAGACGGGCTGGGGCATTCGAATGAGGAAAA
>JAUPKI010000234.1 GCA_030837545.1 Thermodesulfobacteriota bacterium
AAGTTTGGAGTTAAAAGTTGAAATCGGAATTCTTCCTTTTCTATCACGCCAAGGCGTGATTAGGCACTTCAAACTCGTAACTTCAAACTTGAAGAAACCAGCAACCAGAATCCACCATCCAGCATCCGTTTTCAACGAGAGCGCCCGGAATGGACCATTCACCGATTATCGAAACCAGGGACCTGACCATCCATTTTGGCGGCAACGTTGCCGTGAACAGGGTCAACCTTCAGGTGGAGCCGTTCCGCCTCAAGTCCCTCATCGGACCGAACGGGGCGGGAAAGACAACGCTGTTCAATCTCATCAGCGGCCAATACAGACCTACAAACGGAAAGATCCTGTTTAAAGGGAAGGATATCACCGGTCTCGGCCCGGCAGACAGGACAAGACTGGGGCTGGGAAGATCGTTCCAGTTGACCAACATCTTCCACTCCCTGAACGTGCTGGAAAACGTGCGGCTGGGCCTCCAGTCCAAAGCCGACTTGGGCTTTGTGTTCTGGCGCCACTACCGGTCTTACAGCGATCTGGAAGACCGGGCCTACCAGCTTTTGCAGCAGGTCCTCTTAGGGGATCGGTGGGCCGACGAGGCCGGCAGTCTGACCCATGGGGAGCAGCGCAAGCTGGAGATCGCCATCCTTCTGGCCCTCAACCCGGAGGTCCTCCTCTTAGATGAGCCCACCGCCGGCATGAGTCTGGAGGAGGTCCCGGCTATTCTGGAGATCATCCAGGCGATCAAGGCGGGCAGGGACCGGACTATTCTGCTGGTGGAGCACAAATTCGACATGATCATGACCGTTTCCGATACCATCGCCGTTCTCAAGGACGGTTCTCTTTTGTGCGACGGTCCTCCGGAAGCAGTCGCCCAAAACCCGGAGGTCCAAGAGGCCTATCTGGGCGGAGGGCTCAAGGATGTCTGAACCGACCCTCTCTCTGAAGGATGTCCATACCTACATCGGGCAGCATCATATCCTGCAAGGGGTATCCCTTGACGTCAATGCAGGAAGGGCCACTGTACTGGTAGGACGAAACGGCGCGGGCAAGTCGACTACCCTGCGGACCATCATGGGGCTGTATCCTGTCAGGTCGGGCAGCATCACGCTGGATGGAGAAGCCATCCAAAACCGCAAGCCCTTTCATATCGCCCGGCTCGGCATCGGATTTGTGCCAGAAGACCATGCCGTGCTCACCACCCTGACCGTGGAGGAAAACCTCCGCCTGGCCATGTTCAAGGAAAGTGAAGATGGCTGGCGACGGATGGAATCGATCTTTCGTCTTTTCCCAGATCTCAAGCGGTTTCTCCACTCGAAGGCCGGCGTCCTCTCCGGGGGTCAGAAACAGATGCTTGCCATTTCCCTGGCCCTTGTTCTGGATCACCGAATCGTCCTGATCGATGAGCCGTCAAAGGGCCTGGCGCCGGTGGTGGTGGAACATCTGGGAAAATCGCTTAATCAGATCAAGGATACGACCACGGTGGTCCTGGTGGAACAGAACTTCTATCTGGCCAGCCAGGTGGGCCAGGATTATTTCATTCTTGACGATGGGCGTGTTGCCCACCACGGCCTCATGGAGGACCTGGTGAACGATCATGCACTGAAGCGGAAATACCTGGGAATCGGTTGAGGGAGGAATCAGATGGCGGCAGATACCGGGCTGGCGGTTTCGGCGGGCAGGGGAGGCTTTGATGCCAGAAGGTGGGGGGCCTGGATCGTTTCAGTGGGAATCTGGTTCATCCCCCTTCTGTGGATCGATGTCATCACCTATATGACCCTGACCATCGCAGGTCTGACCATGGGGGCCCTCCTCTTTCTGACGGCCTCGGGTCTGACATTGATCTTCGGCCTGATGGACGTGCTCAACCTGGCCCATGGCGCCTTTTTTGTGTGGGGGGCCTATGCCGGCTTCTCTCTTCTGAACTATCTTAACACGTTGGGCTGGGTGGAGATGGCCTCCCTGGGTCAGAGCATGGGGAGTCTGGTCCTGACCCTGCTCACGGCCCTGGTAGTGGGCGGGTTGCTGGGGATTCTCCTTGAGAAGATCATTATTCAAAGGACCTACGGCAATCATCTCAAACAGATCCTCATCACCATGGGCGCGGCCCTGGTCATGACGGAAATCATCAAGGTCTTCTGGGGACCCAATGATGAGGTCATTCTCGTGCCTGCGGCCTTTAAGGATTCGTGGGACCTGGTTGACATTGTGGTGAACAAATTCCGGGGGGTGGCCATTGTGGTTGGCGTGGCGGTCTTTGCGGCCATTCAGCTCGTGCTTCAAAGGACCCGGCTTGGGATCACCGTAAGGGCCGGCGTGGAAAATCGAGAGATTGTCCAGGTCATGGGGTACAATATCGAGCGCATTTTCACCGGGGTATTTGCCGCAGGGGCGGCCCTGGCCGCCATGGGCGGGGTGATGTTTGCCATCTTCAAGGAGCAGATCTATCCCGGAATGGGGGACGAGACCCTGATCTTCGCCCTGATCGTCGTCATTATCGGCGGCATGGGTTCTGTCGCGGGGAGTTTTCTCGGGGCCCTGATGGTGGGCCTGGCCTTTAACTATGTGGCCTTTCTCGTGCCAAAGCTCGCCCTGGGGGTCAACATCATGATCATGGCGGTGATCCTGCTCATCCGGCCCAGCGGACTCATGGGACGTAAGTAAACGCTTATGGCGGGGGTATCGCTGCCCCCGCGCATGAAGACAGTCCTGTGAGAGTGGCATCTTGCCACGACCGGGGTCGAGGCTGGAAAGCCTCTCTCACAAGACAATCAGGCCCTTATTATTCATTCGTCTGATTCGTGTGATCGTGGTTGAAGGTGTATTTTCATGGTAAACAGGGGGGGACAGTGACCGATTTGACTCCGGTTCAACGAGAGCGATGGCACGAGGAGCGGACCCGGTATTCCAGGCCGGGCTTTCTCATCCAGATGGCCGCCCTGGCCGCCCTGGTCGTGATCCCGCTGATATTCCCTTCCTTCCGGGTCATGGATGTGGTGGCCAAGATCATGATCTTTACTATCGTCGTGGCCTCCTACGACCTAATTCTCGGCTATACCGGTCTCCTTTCCCTGGGGCACTCCATGTTCTTTGGCATCGGGGCCTACTCACTGGCCCTGGTGATCTATCACGCGCCCCAACCCTGCTGGTATCATTTCCTTGTGGCCGCCGGGGTGGCCTTATCCCTGAGTGTCGCCCTGGCCCTCATCATCGCCTTTTTTTCCCTCAGGGTAAAGGCCATCTTCTTCGCCATGATGACCCTGGCCCTGGCGGAATTCACCGATATCCTCGCCGTCCAGTGGTATGATCTCACAAGGGCAGAAGATGGGGTCTCCTTCAAACTGCCCGGGATCTTCAACCTGGGCTGGTCCGGCCCCACCCTTGGAGGGATTGAGATCAACGGCAGGCTCATGACCTACTATTTTATCCTGGTGGTCTCGGTGATCCTCTTTGTCATGATGGTCCGTTTCATTCGATCCCCGGTCGGGAGGGTTCTCAAGGCCATTCGAGATAACGAGCCCCGGGCCACAGCCCTGGGCTACAAGACCTTTCGCTACCAGGTCTTTTCCATTGTGTTTGGATCCAGCATCGCCTCCCTGGGAGGGATCCTTTTTGCCACGTGGCTCCGATATGTCAGCCCCGGATCAACCTTGAGCACGCCGATCATGCTCAACATCCTGCTGATGGTGATCATCGGCGGGCTCGGCACCCTGTACGGGAGCATCATCGGCGCGGCCTTCATCAAGATGACAGAGACCTGGCTTCCGGACCTGCAACAGGCGGCCGAGACTGTCTTTCCCAACATGGTGATCCTCCACCGGCTGGCTGAACGATGGATCCTCTATTTCGGGGTCCTGTTCATCCTGGTGGTCTTTTTCTTTCCAAGAGGCTTTGTGGGGACCGCACGGGAGATGATTCGCCGCCGGAAGGCCATCGCAAGGAAGAGGTCCTGATCACCCCTCGTGCACCCTGACCCGCCTTTGTAGTACAACGGTCGTTTCAGTGTCTTCATTCTGACGTCTGTTGGGAAAAAATATCGGCCGCGTCCCTGAAGAAATCCGTGAGCGGAAGAAAGTGGATCCTATCCTCATAATAGGTCTCGTCGCCGGCGTATAGGAGAAACGCCTCGGCATCCGGGTATTCCTTGAGGAATGCCTTGAGCCCGGCAACATCCCCCTCCCTGACCCGACTTGCCCCGGTTACCTCAATCGCGGTGAATGTGTCTTCTCCGTAAAGGATGAAGTCCACCTCCGCGCCGCCAGTGGATCTCCAGTAACCGATCGAACACCTTCTTCTGAGATAGGCGTTCAAGGCCAGCAGTTCCTGAAGCACCAGGGTCTCAATAGCAGGCCCTATGGTTTCCCCCTGGGTCTCCAATGGCCCAACGGGTCTTAGGGCTCTGAAAAGGCCCGCATCGAAGAAATAGAACTTTGGGTGTGCCTGGGTTTTTCTCTTGGCCCTCTTCTGAAATATCGGAATGCGGTATCCGATATATAGGTCATCAAGGATGTCAAAATATCCCTCCACCGTTTTTCGGGGAACCGCACAGTCCCTCGCCACGGTGGACACATTCAGTATTGAACCCTGGGAAAAGCTGGCACTTTCCAGAAAACGCGTGAAGGATCCGATATTGCGTATCAAGCCCTCCTGCGCGATTTCTTCTTGCAGATACACCTGAGTGTAACTCTCGAGGAAGTCCCTGGGGTCTTGCGCAGTATAGGCCAATGGAATGAGCCCGTGGTTCAAGGCCCTGCTCAACTCAAAATCGCCCTTCAGCTCTGCTGCGGTCAGAGGGTACATTCTGAGAGTCAGAGCCCTCCCCCCCAGCAGGTTGACGCCCCCTCGGCGAAGCTTGCGGGCGCTCGAACCCGTCAGGATGAACCGGAGTCCTCTTTTTTCGATAAGACGGTGGACTTCATCCAGTAGAGGAGGAATCTTCTGGATTTCGTCAATAACGATCCAGTCCGGGAAACCGTCCGGTATCATCCTTTCCAGCCGGTCGGGCTGAGCAGTCAGTTTGTTGAAAGTGGATGCCTTCAGGAGATCCACGAGCAAGGCCGAAGGGAACCGGTTCTGCACCCATGTGGATTTTCCCGTTGACCGAGGCCCGAACAGAAAGAAGGAGGTGTTTTCCGGGTATGAAATGATTCTGGCGTACATGTCGCCATTTTATATGAAAAAATGGCGGTGTCAACGCCATTTTTGTGGATTTGTGAAAATAGTCGTGTTTTATTAAAGCGTCGCCATGATGGGACTGGCCCTTGCGAAATTTGCTGATATCGTCGTGGTGCAGTGGTATGATTGGCGAGATGTGACATTCTGATTCATACAACCAATGGGAGAACTGCATATGACTGAACCGACGATGACAAGATCTGCGGGCCACGGGGTGAAAATTCAACTGGCCCAATGGGACGGCAAAGGCAAGCCGATACTCTGCATCCACGGCATTACGGCCAACTGTCGCTGCTGGGACGTAATGGCATCCGGCCTGAGCCCTGTTCACCGCGTCATGGCCATGGACCTGCGCGGAAGGGGCCTTTCCGACAGCCCCGATTCCGGGTACTCCATTGCGCATCACTGTGATGACATCCTCGCGCTCTTAGATGATCTCCACCTTGAAAAAGCGGTGATCATGGGACACTCCCTGGGCGCGTTTATCTCCGTGGTCTTCGGGGCAGAGCATCCAGAGCGGGTGGACCGCATCATCCTGGTGGACGGGGGCGGAAAGCTGTCGGATATTCAGATGGCAAAGGTCTTTGCAGGGATCAAGCCATCATTGGACCGTCTGGGTCGGGTCTTCCCGTCGTTTGAGGCCTACCTGGATCTGATGAAGACCGCTCCGTTTTTCAAGTCCTGGACCCCGGCCCTGGAGACCTATTACCGGTATGAGATCGAAGAACTGGATAGTGGGGTGCGATCCAGGATCGATCCGGCACATATCCAGGAAGAACGTGAAAACCTGGGTAGGGTAGATGTGTCCCAGTTCTATGAGAAAATCTCCTGTCCGGTGCTGATCCTTCGGGCCACGGAAGGGATGGTGGCGGAGGACGACCTCCTCCTGCCTCAGGACGTGGTCGAGACGATGGTACGGAAGATTCGCCATGCCCGATATGTGGACATACCGGGGACCAATCATTATTCCATTGTTTTTGATCAGAATGGGATGAGGGATCGCTCGATCCTGGAATTCCTGGCCCGGTGATATGTCAGCGTCCTCCGGCATTGCCGGAGGTCGCTGACTTTGGAAAGGATGGGCCTATCAGGAAGATGAAGGTTAATCCAGGCTTTCTTCTGTGGGTTGAAGAGCCGGCCCTGGACGTAGGCCTTTTATCTATCAACTACAAAAAGATGCTGGAGGGTATAAATGGACAAGATCAACTTGGGATCGACGATCCCCGCCTACCCCATGCCTGTTTCCCTTGTGGGAGCCCATGTGGATGGCAAGCCGAATTTTCTGGCAGTAGCATGGTTTACCATGGTCAGCCATCAACCGCCAAGGATCGCCATTGCTCTCGGGAAAGGGCATTATACCAATCCTGGGATCAAACAGAACAAGACCTTCAGCGTCTGCCTCCCTTCCGAGGATATGGTGGCAGCGACGGACTATTGCGGCATGGTCTCGGGTAAAAAGACCGATAAGTCCCAGGTCTTTGAGGTGTTCTACGGGGAGTTGAAGACAGCCCCAATGATCAACGGCTGTCCCCTCAATGTGGAATGTAAGGTGGTTGACATCGTGGAGGGCGATTCGAATGAAATTTTCATCGGCGAAATATCAGGGACCTACACGGAAGATCGATTCCTGACCGAAGGCAAACTGGATTTCAGGAAAATGAAGCCCCTCATCCTCTCTCAGCCGGACACCTCCTATTGGCGACTGGGTGAAGCGGTGGCCGGGGCGTGGAACATCGGTAAGACATACAAGGCCAAGAGCAAATGATGCCCCTTCAGCCAAGTCATTTCATCCGACCTCGTAGAATTGGCGGCCGAATTTCCCCCGGGTTGGCAACGCAAGTAGGATCGCCGAAGCGGAAGGGGAGAGGGGAAAACCTAATTTCCCCTGACATCGCCTTTCCTTTCAGTAAAATTCCCCTAATTTTCAATAGATCCATAACCCATCGGCCATGAGCCATGAACCGCGTAAGCCCGGATCACCCACTCCCTCCGGTCGTTCGAGGCCTCGGAGGCCTCAGGGTCTGGGGCAAACCGTTCTGATTACCGGAACCACTCTTCTGGGGGGAGGCAGAAAAACGCTTCCAGCGGAATACCCTGTGGACCGACCAATAGCTTCCGCTTGGTAGGGAACTCCTTTGAAAACGCCTCCAATCCGGGAAGCGTCCCTTTTTTTCGCCCGCTCTTTACCTCAATTGCAACGACGTCGTCGCCTCTCGACAAAACAAAATCAACCTCTTTGTTTCGGCTTGACCAATAAGACAGTTCAAAGGACCGGCCGCGGGCAGCATTTGCAATTGAAGCGCCTATCGAGGATTCGACCAGTCGCCCCCAGAAGTCAGGATGACGCTTTGCCTCTTCAAATGAGAGTGTCGAGAGGGCCGCCATCAACCCGGTATTCAGTGCGAGCAGCTTGGGGCTTGATGATTTCCGCCGGATCTTCTGCCCAGCGTATTTCTGAACTCCCATGATCAACCCGGCACCCTCCAGAAGGTTCAAATAGTGCGCAAGGGTGGTTGTGTTTCCCGCGTCCTGCAACTGGCCCAGCATCTTCTGGTAAGAAAGGACTTGCCCGGAATAGAGGCACCCCAGTTCGAACAGACGGCGGAGGAGCGCCGGTTTATCCACCCTTTTCATAAGAAGGACATCTCTTGAGACAGTCGTCTCTATCAGCGAATCAATGATATACCGCCGCCATCTTTCCTGGTCTGCAATCAAGCTTGCTGCCCCGGGATACCCTCCAAAAAACACGTAATGGTCCACATCCCACCCGAAGGCGTCCCGCATTTCATCAAAGGACCAATGGGTTATCGGTATGATTTCGAAGCGCCCTGCAAGGCTTTCAGTCAATCCTTCCTGCATGAGAAGCTGGGAAGACCCAAGAATAATCACTTGAAGCGGCAGGCCATCTGCGGAATCTTCATCCCATAACCTCTTTACGGTCTCTGACCATCCTGAAATCTTTTGCACCTCATCCAGGATAAGGATCCCTTTTTCCTGTCCAATATCGGTTTTGAGACTGAAACGAGCAGTTTCCCACTGCTGTTCTATCCACGCCCTGTCCTTGAGCAAGGGTTCATCGGCCGTTGCATAATGGGACGGTATTTTCGTTTTCGAGATAATCTGGCGGGCGACCGTAGTCTTTCCTGTTTGGCGAGGGCCGATAAGGGCTTGAATGAATCGCCTGGGTTCCGCTAAACGTTCCGACAGCGTATCGCATATAGGCCTTAAAAACATATTAATTCCTTTAGGATAACAATTTACTCAACCATAAAAGGAAATTTACTCAATGGCTTGCACAAATGTCAACTCAATTTCTTTTGCACATCAGAGGAGAAGTCGTGGGGAAAACTCTGCGTACCCTGTTAGCTCTGCCTGCCCCGTAGGTGTGTTGCATCGTACTGGGGTGAGATATAATCTAAAACAATAAAGCATAAAAACGATCACTTTATCAACAAAAATACCAATTTATTTTCCAAAAAAATATCAAAAAAAGTGCATTTTTCTGAAAAAAAGTTCCGAGTTTGTGACCGTATCTGACAAAACCGTCTGATACCATCGTCCAAAACAGAGAAAACAACCGCGTAACCCGTGTAATCCGTGCCAAGAAAAACAATATCAAGAGGAGGCCCAACTCATGGACAAAATCATTGGAGATTTTCCCGATCAACTCAAGGGAAGCCTGTCCAGTTGTTGTGACCCTCTCAAATTGGGAAAAGGCCTTGATTGGAGTTGTTTCAAATATTCCAAACAACCCTGACCCGAAAGTGAATGCAACCTTGAAGCTTCCATGTACGTTGCCGATAGAAGAAACGTTGCGGGGCAAAGGTTGCAGGGCAAAGTTGCTCCACTGGAGTCGCGATGAAAAGAAGATTCTCGGCGATGTTAACGGTTGAGAGGAAGCCGAGCGTCGGTCTTAGATCAACTTGGCGCTTTCAAGTAAGGTCATGCCACCTTTGAGGTGGCCAATAAATCAACCGCTTTGAGCGGTTCACATATTACAAGCCTCCGGCTTTGCCGGAGGTGTGGTGAGTATTTACGGATTGTCCCCCATCTCATCCTTCCGCTGTAATGGATTGTCGACTCCTTGAGGGATTCAGGGGTTTATCGTTGCAGCGATTTGATGACTGCTGCAATTTCACGGCTGAAGGCGGTTAATGTTTGATTCTGGGCCGCCACGACCCCGCCAAAGCCGGCGCCTGAAACCGGGGCACGAAAAACGGATTTACGCCTGATGCTGGGGACGCTGCCGTCCTTGCTGCTGACCGACCAGAAGGCGGTTAAAACGGCATTTCCTCCGGGCACGGCGTCAAAACGGGTGACGTCGATAATGACCTGATAATCTGCAGAGATGGATCCACTTCGATCATGCCCGTACACCTCGGGAGTGTTCAAGAGCGAAGAGAGATCTTCCAGCAAGACCCGGTAGAAGCCTTCTTGCAGCGATTCGGCCCAGCGGCTGAATTCATCCAGTGCCATGACATGTTCCCCTGCCACCGTAACAATTTGGGTACGATCCAGGTAGTCAGGCAGCGTAATGGGGCCCACAAGAATGGATATGTTCTTTGAGCCTCCCACTGTCGATATGCTGCCCCGGGAAGCGTCTTCCGTGGAACGTAGCAGATAAAACGTTGCAGGCCCGCTGGTGCCTGTGCATCCGAGCAGCAGCACGCCGACAACACACAGAAGGAGCCAACCCGAACATACACTGCGAAACCCTATTCTTTTCATCATCTTGAGCCTCCTTTGCCCTTCAGCAACGACTCCGGATGTCGCTCCAGATACTCCATCAGCGATTCGAGCGATTTTGCCGCCGCCGAAAAATCATCCAGGGTTCGATTCAGTTTCTGGCGGGTATTTGAACGCTCGCCAACCAGACCATCTACATGAACCAATGTATTTGTTGCTCCATCCATCGCCTTTTTTGCGGAAACCAGTGCGGCCTGGATGTCTTTCAGCAGGGGTTTAATCCCAACGTCTGCGTCTTGCAGGAGTTTTCTGACATCGGAAGACACCCCATCCAGGTCCTTCGATGCGTCTTTCATCAGCGTCCGCCCATCTGCCAGGGTTGCCTGCATACCGTCAGACAAGGTATTCATCTTGGTATTGAGGTTCCCGGCGACCTCTTTGACCTGACGGTTCGCATCAAGAACCAACTTATCTGCATTTCCAAGCAACCGATCGAGCTTCTGACTGGCCGCATTCAGATTGTGCCGAATCTCCTCAATCTCTGGATCTCCGAGCAACTTGTCGAGATTGTCCAAAATGTCCACCAATTTCCCGGCAATTTTTTCGATGGGTAGATCCTCCAGTTTCTGGGCCAGCTTGTCCATGGGCGACCTGACAGTCGGAATTTCAGGGTATCGGTTATCCAGACCGGTCAACCGTACGGGAGTGTTCGGAAAAAATTCCACCTCAATCATGGAGGAACCGGTCACGAAACTCTGAAGCGCCAACCGGGCCCGCAAACCCTTCGCGATCAAAAGCTTCATATTTTCGGCTGGTTTGTTGATCCTTTCCCCTTCAATCTCCATGCGACTGGGGTCCACTTCGATGACAACGGGGACATCGACAGTGAGTTTTTTCGTGTTGGCCTTTAACACGACGCTGCTTACGGAACCGACCTCCACGCCGTGCCAGATGACCGGGGCGCCCACACTGAGACCTTTGACCGAGTCTTCAAAAAACATGACGAACTTCATTGTCTTTTTAAACATGTCGCCACTGCCGAAAATAATCACACCTGCAATCAACATGGCGATAGAACTGACCACGAAGACGCCGATAACGGTTTTACTTGCCTGTTTGGCCATCTCTTTTCACCCCCCTGATGCCGCCAATTCTCGGAAAAGCCCTAATTGGGTCACCTCAATCCCCTGCGTATGAAACTCGATACTCATTCCCCATCTATTCAACGTTGGACGTTCGTCCTTATCGGGTTTGTGTGTCGATGTCGTTTCCCTTCTTGCAGGCCGTAAGCGACGCTCGCATGTAACCATATCCTGGTCGGGGTTACGGTTTACAGTTTGATTCGACGTTGGACGTTCAATGTTCGATGTTGAGCGTTCGTCCTTTTCAGAACCTATGCTTGATCCTCTTCCGTTTCTCCCCGCCTCAAAAACGTCTGGATCCTCGGATCATGGTCTTCCGCCAGGAGCTTTTTGGGATCGCCCGAAGCGATCATGGTGCGGCTTTCAGGGTCCAGGAACACGGAATTGCTCCCAATGGCAAAGATGCTGGCCAGTTCATGGGTCACCACCACCACGGTGGCATCGAGACTGTCCCTAAGCTGAAGGATCAGGTCGTCCAGCCGTTTGGCGCTCACCGGATCGAGGCCTGCCGAGGGCTCATCAAAAAAAAGGATCTCCGGGTCCAAGGCCATTGCCCGCGCAAGACCGGCCCGCTTGCGCATGCCGCCGCTGATTTCCGAAGGATAAAAGTCCTCGAACCCGGCGAGCGCCACCAGGGACAGTTTCAGGGAAACCTGCTCCCTGATTTTCTCTTTGCTCAACCTTGTATATTGCTGAAGCGGCAGGGCCACATTTTCGGCCAAGGTCATGGAACTCCACAGTGCCCCGCTCTGGTAGAGGACGCCCACATGTCGCATCATTTCCTGACGTCTGGCAGGTTCCGCTTTCCAGAAATTGAAATCACCATAAAGGATTTCCCCCTTGGCGGGCGGTTTGAGTCCAATCATATGCCTCAGGAGCGTACTTTTTCCACAGCCGCTTCCCCCCATGATGATAAAGATATCCCCACGGTTGATGGTGAAGTTGAGATTCCGCATCACCACGAAATCCCCGTAAGCCATGGTGAGGTCCACCACCGATATGCAAGGGTTTTTGTTTTCCATAAGCTTCAAATAACCGTTCACGAGTTCAAAGGTTCAGAGGTTCAAAGGTTGTATCCTTGGACCCCTGCTCCTATTTTGGAGGCAACCATGCCATAAGCGGTCCCGGATTGGTCACTTCAAATGAGAAAATTGGGCGCCAAACGGATGGTTGTTAACAAAACAGCTCCGTGTTGTCTTAGATTCGGGTCTATAATTGTGATCTTGCCCCTAACTCTGAACGGTGAACCCAAAACCTGTGAACCCTTACTGTTCCACATTCCAAGATCAAATGCCCAGGATACTGCAAAGGACCGTAATCACCGCGGTGGCGATAATGATGGCGACAATGCCGGTGACCACGGCCGACGTCGCTGCATCGCCCACTGCGGAGGCGCTGCGACCGCACTCTATTCCACGCAGACACCCGGACAGGGCCACCAGTACGCCGAAAACGGCGCCCATGAAAAGGCCGATAAACAGATCGTTGAGCCCGATGGCGGCCTTGGTCCGGTTTAAGTAAACCAATATATTGATATTGTACATTCCAACCGCCACAAGGGCGCCCCCCAGTATCCCCATGAGGTTGGCATACAGGACCAGAAACGGCATCATGAGGGTCAATGCCACCATGCGAGGGAGGACCAGGAATTCCATGGGGGGAACGGCCAGGGTTTCAAGGGCGTCAATCTCCTCATTGACCTGCATGGTCCCCAGTTGGGCCGCATAGGCGGCCCCGGTGCGGCCGGCCATGATGATGCCTGTCATGATCGCCCCCATCTCCCGCACCATGGCAATCCCCACCAGGTCTGCCACATACACCTCGGCCCCGAACATGGATAACTGAAGGACCCCGACAAATGCCAGGATCAACCCCACCAGAAAGCTGATCAGGGAAACAATGGGAACGGCCTGGGCACCTGCCTCCTGCAGAAAAAGCCACAGGTCGGAGGCCCTGAACCGGGCACGGCCCGTGACCATTCGTACAAAAGCCTCAAACGCCGCGCCCGTAAACGTCACCAGATCCCCGGCTGATTTCGCAAAATCGGTTGCCTCCGATCCCACTCGTGCAAAAAATCCTGCACGGCTGACAGATTGTTTTGCGTCCTCCCTCTTTGGCACCGCGGTGGCCAGGTCCATCAATTGTCGAACCCCTGGGGGCAGGCCGTCTTTGTCAACCTGAATTTTCCTTCCCAGAGCCAGTTTCGATATTCCAAAAAGGAAGATCACAAGGCTGCTGTCCCACGAACTGAGCGCCATCGCATTAAATACAATGCGCTTGATAGACGGATGCCGGTCCAGTTGTTCCATGGCTGTTTCCGTGGAGGGAACATCCGTTTCCATCTGCCATTTCCCCTTCAAATGGACAGTCAGAATTTCTTCGCCGGTCAAACTCAAATGAACCGATGCATCACCCATGATTCAAACCGCATATAGGATTTGTGATTGTTGATTTGTTATTGTCGGTTGAGCAACGACTTGAGAAACAAGTTGATGCATGGCCGGAACCCCAAAATGTTTTTCTTGAAGTCTATAGAAACATTTTTTACGTTTGTCTGACTCTGCCCTCTGTCGACGCAACCATTCGAATTTTCCGAAAATAAGACCGGTTGGAGAATCAGGCTACGGTACGATATTAAGGGAATCGAATGAAAAAAGATATTGGACTTTGGTCCAATGGCCAATGGTTTCATGAGGTGTATTACACCCTCAAACGAAAGGCTTTAAGTATACAGTTGTTCATGGGCCTTGATTTTTTCCCGTCTGTCAGTTAAAAACCCCCCCATACGATCCTTATTCAAAAGACGGATGTCGCCAACACGAAGTTGATGGTCTCGTAAAAAGTCACGATTTGGCACAAATATAGGCGGGATTCAATAGGTTTTGGATCCCGGCTTTCGTCGGGAAGACGATGTGGAAGGCTTTTTACGAGACCATCAAAGTTACGAAGCAAAGAGCATGTGGGCCAAACACTTGATGCGATATATTTTGGCTGAACAGAGGGGCCTGTGATGGCGGTTGCTCACCGAAACAGACGGAAGTCCTTTTATTATTCCTTATTTTTTATCCTGTTGCTCGCTTATGGGCCTGTTGCCGGCCTCGCCCATTCTCAGGTCCAGGGGCAGAACCCCCTGGACGGCAAGAACATCCTGGTCCTGCATGCCTTTGAATCCAACGTGCCTATTTTCGAATTGACCGACCGTGGAATCCGAGAGGCCCTCGACTCAGGGGGGATGAGCATCCGAAATCAATTCTTCGAATACTTAGACCTGGCGCGCAATCCCGGCCCTGAATACCGGGAGCGCCTGGTGGATTTGATGCGCCTGCGCTATGGCCACCGCAAGCTCGATATCGTCATCACCCTGTACCGGGAGGCCCTGGAATTCGCCATCAACGAGGGCAGGGACATTTTTCCCGAGGTCCCCATAGTCGCCCTGTACTTGCCGCTCAACTTCGAGCAGCCGGATACAGGAAGCCGCATACTCCGGCAGATCGTCACGCCGGCAATCAAAAGGACGCTTGAGATTGCTCTCCAACTGATACCCGATGCCAGGCGCGTCTATGTGGTGAGCGGGGCCAATCCAATGGAAAAATCCCTTGAAGACCGGGCTCGAAAGGAGTTTAAGGAGTTGGACGGTCGCCTGGAATTCCTCTACTTGGGCGAACAGCCTATGGATGAGATCCTGGCAACGGTTTCCATGGCGCCCAACAACAGCATTGTCCTGCTTCTCGGCGTTACTGCAGATGTGACCGGAAAAACCTTTACAACCAGAGAGGTTGGCCGACTGCTCAGTCAGCTTTCCAAGGCCCCGGTATTTGGGCTGTTAGACGTCAGCCTGGGATACGGAATCGTCGGGGGTTCTTTGATCAGTTTCGAGTACGTTGGAACCCGGGCGGCTGAACTGGCGCTGGATATCCTGAAAGGAATCCAAAACCCGGAGAATATCCCAGATGCAATGGAGATACCCCATTTGGCCATGTTCGACTGGCGTCAGCTCAGGCGCTGGAACTTGAGCGAGAGAGCCTTGCCCGAGGGGAGCATCGTTATAAATAAGGAACTCACGCTTTGGGACTTCAGGTATTATATTGCAGGGGCCCTGGTCTTCTCTCTAATGGAAACCGCTCTTATCATCTTCCTTATTGTTCAGAGGCGCCGAAAGAAGATGACGGAGGAGGCACTGAGGCAGAAAAATGAAGAACTGGATCAATTCTTCAACATTTCCTTGGACTTAATGTGCATTGCCAACACCGACGGCTATTTCCTTCGCCTGAACCCGGCCTGGGAAAGGATCTTTGGATACAGCAAAGAAGAACTCATGACGAGGCGCTTCGTTGATTTCGTCCACCCGGACGATCGGGATGCCACCCTGGAGGCTGTCTCCGCCCTGGCATCGCACCGCGACATCGTCCATTTCGAAAACCGCTACCGCTGCAAAGACGGGACCTATCGCTGGCTGGATTGGGCCTCAGCGCCGGCCGGTGAATTCATCTACTCAACAGCGCGGGATGTCACCGATCGCAAACAAGCTGAAGAATCCCTTAAAGAGCGGCTGAGGTTCGAGACATTGCTGACTGAGATTTCCGCGGAGTTTATCAACCTGCAGGCTGAACAGATAGACAGAGCCATTCAAGACGCCCAGGCGCGCATCTGCCAATCCCTCGATCTTGAACGTTCCACACTCTGGCAGGCTTGCGATAGCGATCCCCGGACGCTGGTGCTGACACATATCCATCAACCTGCCGGAAGCAAGAGGCCTCCTGAATGGATGAGAGGGCAGGAGTTCTTCCCATGGATGACGCAGAAGCTCCTGGCCGGGGAGGTTCTGGCCATTTCAAAAATGTCAGACCTTCCCCCGGAAGCAGACTGCGACCGGGAGAGTTTTCACCTCTACAGCGGCAAGTCCACCTTGTGTGTTCCGTTATCCGTTGGAGAAGGGCCGGTATTTGGCGTGGTGGCCTTCGATGCCATGAGCAAAGAGAGAACCTGGCCGGAGACTGCAGTAATGGGGTTCAAACTTATCGCACAAGTCTTTGCCAGTGCAATAGCCCGCAAGCGCGCGGATTGTGAGTTGCGTGAAAATGAGGCTCGGCTGAGCCTGGCGACAGATGCGGCGGGGGCGGGCCTGTGGATCATACACCTTGACACCGACGAAGTCTGGGCTTCTACAAAGACTCGGGAACTGTTTCATTTTGCCCCGGATGAAAAGGTCACCTATAAAAGTTTCTTCAAAGCGATTCATCCGGACGACCATGACCGGGTCCGCCAGACCGTGCAGAAGACCCTCCAGTCCGGGGAGAAACTCAAGTGCGATCACCGGATCGTCCTCCCGGATGGAAGCATCCGCTGGTTGGTCGCTCACGGGCAACGGTATCCCGCTACAAAACCGGTTCGCCTGATGGGCGTCTCCCTCGACATTACAGAGCGCCTGAACGCAGAGGCAGAGGCCCGGCAGCAGTGGGAACAACTTGCCCATGTAACCCGGATCGGCCTCATGGGGGAATTAACCGCATCGCTGGCCCACGAGATCAACCAGCCGCTTACGGCCATTCAGAGCAACGCAGACGCTGCTCAGCGCTTCCTGTCTCGACCCGAACCGGACACTGACGAAGTTCGTCAGATCCTGGAGGACATCATTCGGGACGATACACGGGCCAGCGATATCATTCGCAAGATCCGCGCCTTGCTAAAAAGGGAACCGGTCCCTCCTGCAGTCCTGGACCTGAACCACTTGATTCAGGATGTCCTGTCCCTGCTGCGGGCCGACTCCCTCCTGCGGGAACTGGTGATCGATGCCGAGTTTTTTCCAGGCCTGCCGCCGGCCTTGGGCGACCGGACCCAGCTTCAGCAGGTGATCATCAACCTGATTCTAAACGGGACGGCCGCCATGAAGTCCACCCCTTCCGCCCGGCGTAAACTCATCATCAAGACGGCGATCCAGGATGACGGGGCCGTGAAAGTATGCGTCATCGATTCTGGGACCGGGATTGACGAAAGCGCCATAGAGCGTCTCTTCGAGCCCTTTTACACCACAAAATCGGAGGGGCTGGGCATGGGACTCGCCATCAGCCGGACGATCATCAGGGCACACGGCGGGACCCTGGAGGCTTCAAATAATCCGGAAGGCGGCGCCACCTTTGCCTTGACGCTGCCGGCATACCAGGGAGACCCGGCATGAAAGAGGAAACCCCCCTTGTCTACGTGGTCGATGACGATCCATCCATACGAAAGGCACTGGAGCGTTTGCTGGGGTCGGCCGGCTATGACGCCAAAACCTTCGCCTCGGCCCTCGAATTCATGGATTTCGACCATCCCGATGTGCCTGGGTGCCTGGTTCTCGACATCAAAATGCCTGAGCTGAGCGGTCTTGAACTCCAGGACCGCCTAACTGAAAAGGGCATTTTCATCCCCATCATTTTCATCACGGGCCACGGGACGGTCCCTGACAGTGTCAGGGCCATGAAGGCCGGCGCCATGGATTTCCTGCAAAAACCTTTTAAAGACAGTGAACTCCTGGGCGTGGTTTCCCGGGCAATTGCCAGACACGGCCGCCTGCGCCAAAAGAAAAGGCAAATGAACACCCTCCGCGCCAGGCTGGATACGCTCACCCCTCGGGAACGAGAGGTTTTCAGGCTTGTGGTGCGCGGCATGCTGAACAAGCAGGTCGCCTATGATCTGGGGATTACCGAAAAGACCATCAAGGTCCACCGGGCCCAGGTGATGCAGAAGATGGGCGCCCAGTCCCTTGCAGACCTCGTCCGGCTTGCTGAAAAACTCGGGGTCCGCTCTTCAACGGTTTGAATTTCCCCATTGGACCAAAGTCCAATATATTTTCTGTTTCAATCCCTGTAAAGGCCACAGCAGTTGCCCTGTGGCGTGCCGTGCCTGTACAGGGGGAGCCTGTGGTGAGAGAACTGTTTTTCGAAAATTCAAGTAATCAACAAGGCGCTGAATCCTGGGTTCTGCGGACCCAATTCTTGCCTGTACGATCCGAAGGGAGGGCCATGTGTATTGGGTGATTTTGGTTCTTTGGGCCCTGGGATTTCTTGTCCTATGGAAAATCCCGCTGCTTTGTAACGTCAGGCCCCCAGAGATCTCCGGTTCCGTCGTTTCCGTCATCATTCCTGCGAGGAATGAGGAACGAACGCTAACCCGATTGCTTGGCTCGCTTGCTTCCCAAACAGTTACCCCCGGGGAGATCATGGTCGTGGACGACCACTCATCGGACGGCACCGCCTCTATTGCGATTGCCAACGGTGCAACCGTATTCCCCTCTGCCTCCCTGCCTGAAGGGTGGCTCGGCAAACCCTGGGCTTGCTGGCAGGCAGCCGAAGCCTCCCGGGGGGACATTTTTCTGTTTCTGGATGCCGACACTTTTCTGGAACCTGATGGCATTGCCGGAATTCTAAACGCACATCACCGCCACCGGGGGCTCCTGTCCGTTCAGCCTTACCACGCCATGGAAAAGCCCTATGAAAGGCTCGCGGCCTTTTTTAACATCATCACCATGGCGGGGACAGGGGCGTTCAGTTTACTCACATCCAAAATACAGCCTCACGGCGCCTTCGGACCGTGCCTTGTCTGTTACCGTCAAGACTATTTCGCCGTGGGGGGCCATGGTCGCGCCCGTGCCCATGTACTCGAAAGCATGGGGCTGGCTGATGCCTTCAGGGAAGCCGGGATTCCGGTGTCCTGTTATGGGGGAAAGGGCGCCGTCTCCTTCCGCATGTATCCGGACGGTTTTCGCTCCATGGTAGATGGCTTCAGCAGAGGCTTTGCGGAAGGCTCAAAGGCCATTTCTCTTCCCATGCTTGTGTTGCTCGTGGCCTGGGTGACCGGAGGCATGTCCGTGACCCGCCATCTGATCCAGTCGACGTTCAGCCCTGCAGATGTGTCCCTTTTCGTTTGGGCCGGCCTGTACGCGGGCTTTTCGGCGCAGGTTCACTGGATGCTGCGCCGCATTGGGAATTTCGGATTTCTCCCGTGCATTCTTTACCCGGCGCCGTTACTCTTTTTTGTGATCGTTTTTTTTCGCTCCCTGTTGCTCAGGATGAGTATTGGAAAAATCTCCTGGAAAGGCCGGTGGATAAAATGAGAATCACCCATCTGCCCACATTCTGGACGGTCGCACTGGACATTGTTGTCTGGTTTGTCATTCACATGGGAGTGGTCCTGTTGATGGTTCGGATTCCGCAAAACTGGTTTCATCCTGACAGCCGACTGTACAGAGAGAGACCGTGGGAAAAAGGAGGCGATCTATATGAAAAAGTGTTTCGAATCAAACGGTGGAAGTCCCTGTTGCCCGACGGGGCGAAATGGATGAAGAACAGAGGATTCCCTAAAAAGATATTGACTTCCAGGGATGCACGCTACCTGGATCAATTCCTATTGGAGACCTGCCGTGCCGAATTGACCCACTGGACAACGATCTTTTTCGCCCCCTTCTTTTTTCTGTGGAACAAACCGAGGGTGGGTTGGATCATGATTTTCTATGCCCTGGCCGAAAACGTCCCGCTGATTATGGCTCAGCGGTACAACCGTTTTCGATTGGAAGTCCTGTGCCGAAAATTGCGGCTGCGGAGACACGCCAAATGACCGGTCCCATGATCCTTCTGGACAGCCTGCGTAAGACTTACGGTCATTTTGTCGCAGTCGCCGGGTTGTCTCTCCGCGTAGAAGGCGGGGAATGTTTTGGTCTTCTGGGGCCCAACGGAGCGGGGAAGACCACTACGATCAACATGATCGCCGGCCTCCTCATGCCGACCGCCGGAACAGTCCATATTGCAGGGACATCGCTTACTGCCCACCCTCGTCAGGCGAAGATCAATCTCGGACTGGTGCCGCAGGACTTCGCCGTTTATCCGGCCTTGAGCGCCAGGGACAACCTCGTTTTTTTCGGACGTCTTTACGGTCTTTGGGGCCGGGCATTGGCCACGCGCATCCGGTACGCCCTGGATATCGTTCGTCTGGCCGACCGGGCGGAAGTGCCGGTATCCACCTACTCCAACGGAATGAAGCGAAGGCTCAATCTGGCTATTGGACTCCTTCACGATCCGGCGGTTCTCATCCTGGACGAACCGACCGTGGGGGTAGACGCTCACAGCCGCCATGCCATTGTCAGCAGTCTGAAAGATCTCATCGAATCAGGCAAGACACTCCTGTATTGCACACATCATCTCTGGGAGGCGGAAGCATTGTGCTCCCGTGTGGCTATTATGGATTTGGGTCGCGTCATCGCGCTCGACACGCCCCGACAACTGATCCGGGAGCATGGGACAGGGCTTATTCGCGTAGAATTCGAACTCCCCGTAAATGAATCTTTGCTTCGTGCCCTCGAGGGTTTCGGGGCTGTATGCCAGGCATCGAGCCGTCTTGCCGGATTTCAGTTCCAGAGTAGCGAGCCAAATACCGCTTTGGAAAAAGTGCTCAAGCTGGCGGATGAATGGAGCACAGGGGTCCGTTCGGCACAACTTCTTGAACCAACCTTGGAAACCGTCTTTTTGAACCTGACCGGCAGGTCTGTCAGGGATTAAACCGGGATCGATCATGACTCGACAGATTGCGGCCATCGCACTGAAAGAATTCTCCATCCTGATAAAGGATCTGGAAGCCCTGGCCTTGCTTTTCGCCATGCCGGTCTTTTTCATTCTCGTCATGAGTTTTGCGCTGGAAGGGGTATTTGAAGCAGGCACCGCAGATCGTCCCATAGAAATTCTCGTCGTCAACCAGGACGCAGGCCGGATGGCGGGAGTCATCACGGACGATATCGCTTCCGTAGAAGGCTTAAAGATTACACGAAACATCGACGGGGCCCCGCTTACGCGTGATCTGGCTGAGCGCCTTGTCAAAGAAAGGTCATGGCCGGCAGCGCTCCTATTTAAACCAGGGTTTTCCGAATCAGTTGCGCGATATGCGACGTCGGTCGAAGCAGATGCCCCCCACGTTTCGTTGATCATGGATCCTGCCACCAACCGGCAATTGCTCGCCCCGGTACAGGCTGCTGTAACGGCTATGGTTGAACGTCGAGTCATGACCGCACGGCAGATTCATCAGATTCAAAACCGAATTTCGGAATTCGGGAAAGATCTCTCGGAGTACCTGAATGCCGAGGAAGATCTTGCCGCCGGTCGCCACGCCCCTGGGGTGTCCCTGGAGATCCTGGCGCCTGAGGGCGCAACGGCCGTTCTTCGTCCCAGCGCCACGGAACAAAATGTCCCCGCATACACGATCTTTGGCGTCTTTTTCATCGTGTTGCCTCTGGCCGCCGGTTTCATGCGGGAAAAGCACGAAGGAACGTTTCAGCGCATTCTTGCAGCCCCCATTTCCAGGGCCACGCTGCTGGTGGGAAAACTCCTTCCCTACTATCTGGTCAACCTCCTTCAAATAGGGTTGATGTTCACCGTCGGAGTGGTCCTGTTCCACATCCGGATAGGCCAACTGCCCGCGCTGATCCTTGTGTCTCTGGCCCTTGCCGCCTGTGCCAACGGCCTGGGGCTCATGGTGGCGGCACTGGGCAGAACCGAGGCCCAGATCGGAGCCCTGGGCGTTTTTTTTGCCGTGGTCCTTTCCGCACTTGGGGGAATGATGGTGCCCACCTTTGTTATGCCGGAAGTCATGGAAACACTTTCGCGATTTACGCCCCATGCCTGGGCATTATCGGGCTACCACGATGTGATGCTTCGAGGGTTGGGGCCAGCGGATGTGCTTAAAGAAACGGTTATTCTCCTCGCTTTCGCCGCATTTTTCTTTCTGATGGCTCTCTGGCGCTTTCGGTTTGCGGACTGAGTTCTGAAGCCGGATCATGGCTTTTTAATTGAGTAACCGACAATCGCGAAAGGGTGCTGAAGTGAATACCCACCTCGAAAGGCTGGGTCCGTTAACCCCTCGGGAACGAATGATTTTTAGGCTTGTAGTCCGCAGTATGCTGAACAAGCAGGTGGCCTATGATCTTGGGATTACCGAAAAGACCATCAAGGTTCACCCCGCCCAGGTGATGCAGAAAATGGGCACCCAGTCCCTCGCAGACCTCGTCCGGCCTGCCGAAAATCTCGGGATCCGCTCTTCACCAAAGGGGCTGTCCCAAGTCGAGTCCTGGATTTATCGCAAGATTATCTCAAGTTCGTCCGGCATTTCTCATCCGGTAAGAGATTTTCTTGGTCGCCCCTTCTGAAATGAACAGCCCATATCGACAATAAGCTTCGGGTCCCTCTTTAGCTTGAAAACGCTCATATTGGCGTCGGATTTATGTTTAGCCATTATTCCTGCTCATCCGTATCAAGATCATGGTCTTTCAGCAGTCTCCGGCAGACGATTTCAAGCGCACTCAGCTTGTTTTGCACCACGTCCCAGACCACAGGAAGACTAACACCAAAATACTCATGGACCAGTATATTTCGTAATCCAACGATTTTCCGCCATTCAATCTCTGGGGCACTTGTCTTTGAAGAATCCGGCAAGCGGCCGGCCGCCTCGCCGATGATCTCAAGATTCCGTACTACGGCGTCTTGGGTCTTCCGGTCCCGCGCGAACGCTTCGTAATCCATTAATGCTGTGTATTCGTGGACTTGGGCGATTGCCTCCAGGATGTCGTCCATATATAAACGGGGATCTCTATGCATAGACCACCTCTTGTTCGATAATCGGTTTAAGGCGTGGTTTCAGAGTGTCTGCCATGACCAGATCCACCGGCCGGCCCAGAACGGCTTCCAGTCTGAATTTTAGGTCCATGTAATTGTCAAAGGTCGGCTCGACCAACTCCACGATGATATCCACATCGCTTTCGGGACCTTCATCTCCTCTGACGGAAGAACCAAAAACGCCAATACGCTTGACGGTAAACCGTTCATTAAGTTCCCGTCGTATATCAGAGATTTTACTCACCACCTTTAAGGCGGTACCAGTTTTCATACGGTTTGCCATGATTCAACCCCGCGCATTGTCGGCTTTCATCAGTTGCCTAACAGAAGTCTCTTTCTTTTGGTTGATCGCTGTTACACGTCCCGCTTTGTCGCCTGCACCCCAATTAAACAAGCCAAGCAAGATCACAGTATATCAAACGGAGTTCTCATGTCAACTGGTTTGTCGTTATATTTTAACAATTTAGCCTAATATAGTCGATTGACATCCGGCGGAGCCGGCACTTGTGCCGGGACGTAGGCGGTCCTGTTCTCTCTATTGGACCAAGGTCCAATATATTTTCTGTTTCCGTCTCAGTAAACTCCACACATAAAGAGAAATGCCGACGCAGGCAATCCAAACCTACGACGCGGCGCGATCGGTTTAGAATCTTTGTCTGTAACTTCTACGCAAGATGACAATCCCGCCCCGTGGCGGGACTTGGGCTTTTGTGGGAGAGGCTTTCAGCCTCGATCCTCGCGGCGAGGACTCCGCTAACACAAAATATGGCACTCTCGATTACGGGGTCAGCAAACCTCTGTCGTGAGATTTGGTTGCGGCCACCACAGGCCGCCTTAGTAAGGAGCTTCTTCTAAGGGCTTCTGTAGGCTCCGACGAATGGAGCGCGGCTGGTCTGCGCTATCCAGAGAGGGTATCAAATGAACAGGAATTTTTCGGTAAACCAGTCGAAATGTCTCACCCCACGGCGGCAGAGGGGATTCTGTCGCTTCATTTTGTGGCTCATCTTCCTCACTGCTGGAGCCGGTTGCGCCCACTATCCCGTTAACCAGCCCTTGAGTCATTTCGACCCTGAGACGGGTTATCGGGCAAGGAACCTCATAACGCCTGAAAACGACGATCAGGTCTTGATCCTGATGGGCTTTTCCGGAGGGGGGACCCGGGCCGCCGCCTTCTCCTACGGGGTACTCGAAGCGTTCCGAGATACGACCGTCACCATCCGTGGCAGTCAAAGGCGTCTGCTGGACGAGATCGACTGGATCTCCGCGGTTTCGGGCGGGAGCTTTACAGCCGCATACTACGGCCTCTTCAGGGAACGGACATTTGAAGATTTCGAGACCCGGTTTCTGAAGAAGGACATCCAGGGGGAACTCGCCAAAGCCACGCTCTTCAATCCCATCAATTGGGTAAAGCTCGCTTCTGCCTTCTATGATCGGAGCGATCTGGCGGCGGAATACTACGACAAGCACGTCTTCGAAGGAAAAACCTATGGCGACCTTCTTGCCCGTAAGGTGCCGATGGTCGTCATCAATGCCACGGACATGGTCCATGGAACCCGCGTTTCCTTCCTTCAGGACACCTTCGACGTGTTCTGCTCGGACCTCTCCTCGCTTCCCGTAGCCCGGGCCTGTGCCGCCTCGTCCGCGATACCCATGGTGCTAAGTCCCGTCACCTTGCGCAGCTACGCGGGCCAGTGCGGATTCCACATGCCCAAGGCGATGGAGGAGGCCATGAAACCGCCCAGGGACGTCTCGTCTCGCCGCTTTGACCTTGCCAATAACATGATGCCCTTCCTGGATTCCCAGAGGAAGCCCTACATTCACCTGGTGGATGGGGGGGTCGCCGACAACCTGGGGCTCCGCGCCGCGCTGGAGCGCGTCACCCTCATGGGCAGCCCCTGGACTACCCTGCAATACGCCAGGATGGAAAATGTTCATAAAATCGTCTTCGTGCTGGTGAATGCGGAGACCGAGATTGACGACAAGTGGGATCGGTCAGAAATTATCCCTCCCTTTGCCGCCATGCTCGATTCGTACTCATCCATCGCCATCGAACGCTACAACATGGAGACGGTGGCGCTCCTGATGGAGAGCTTCCCTCGGTGGGCCGATGAGATCCGAAGGGGCCGGTGCGGCTCACAACCCATCTCTGCAGAACCGGGTTCCTGTGGAGACATCGAATTTTACCTCGTTCAAGTGAAGTTCGACGCCCTGGACGATGAGGCCGAACGCAGCGTCTTGAAACGGCTTCCCACCTCATTCGTGCTCAAGCCCGAGGAAGTGGATCATCTACGGGATTCCGCCAGACGCATCCTCGCGGACTCTAAAGAATTTCAACGGTTGATCCATGACCTCCGTTAGAGCCGCTCCAAATAATCATTCTCCGGCGCTTCCTCAGAAAGTCACAAGGTCTTCCATGTTCATCCGCCCTATTTAAAAGGAAGGAGAAGGAATCATGAAGCGAAATGCCTTAAACACAACGATCGGTGTCGCCCTGTCGGCGGTCTGCGGGGCGTCGGCTTCGGCGCAAACAGGCCCGGATCGGACAACGCTGCCGATTCTAGAACCGAGGTATCCGAACAGCACCGTTCTCGATGTCCGGAACGCCACGCCGCCGGAGAGGTTCCAGGTCAAGGCGCCCGCCGGCGCCCCCAACGTCATCATCGTTCTGATCGACGACCTGGGCTTTGCGGGGACCAGCACGTACGGCGGTCCGATCTCGACCCCGACGTTTGACCGCCTGGCCAGCCAGGGATTGATTTATAACAACTTCCACACCACCGCCGTCAGCTCGCCGACCCGCGCGGCCATCAAGAGCGGGCGCAACCACCACGTCAACAACATGGGCGCCATCATCGAGACAGGTACGGCATTTCCCGGCAACACCGGCCAGATTCCCAGCGAGGTCGCGCCGGTCGCCGAGATGCTGAGACTTAACGGCTACAGCACAGCCGCGTTCGGCAAGTGGCACGAGACAGCGGCCTGGGAGGCCAGCGTTTCGGGCCCCTTCGATCGATGGCCCACGCGCCAGGGTTTCGACAAGTTCTACGGATTTCTTGGCGGCGAAACCAATCAGTGGGCGCCGTTCATCTATGACGGCACCCACCAGGTGGAACTGCCCGACGACCCGAATTATCACTTTCTCACCGATATGACGGATCAGGCGGTGGCCTGGGTCAAGTACCAGAAGGCCCTGACCCCGGACAAACCGTTCTTCATCTACTACGCGCCGGGTGCCGTGCATGCGCCGCATCATGTGCCGCAGTTTTGGATCGATCGCTGGAAGGGCAAGTTTGACCAGGGCTGGGACAATCTGCGCGAGGAGATCCTGGAAAGACAGATCAAGCTTGGCATTGTTCCCGAGGGCACGAAGCTCGCGCCCAAACCTGAGGCTATCCCGGACTGGGATACGCTGTCGGCAGATCAGAAGCGCCTGTTCGCCCGCCAGTTTGAAGTGTTTGCCGCCTTCCTGGAAATGACCGACCACGAGGTCGGCCGGCTGCTCCAGGCGGTGAAGGACACGGGCCAGGGCGACAACACTCTGGTTTTCCTTGTTTACGGTGACAACGGCACCAGCGCCGAGGGTGGCACAAACGGCATGTTCAGCGAAATGACCTACTTCAACAG
>JAUPKI010000235.1 GCA_030837545.1 Thermodesulfobacteriota bacterium
CCTCCTCCTTAATTAAAGATTTTGTATCCTCCGGGCCAAATATCAGCACTCATATCTCTGATATCCCGCCCCCAGCTTCCCATTCCATCAACCCCTAAACGGAAAGGACATCGGCGCTTGACTTTTTGAAATCCTGTTTTCTGAGATTGCCTCTGCTTCAGATGCCGCTTCAGGGAATCCTTTCAATAATGGCGGTACCAGAAAGTCCCTGCGCCGCACAGACGGTGATCAACCCGTAGCGGAGATCTTCCCTCTCGAGTTCATTGATCATGGTGGCCAGAAGGATGACTCCGGTTGCGCCGAGGGGATGGCCCATGGCTATGGCGCCGCCGTTGACATTTACCTTTTCCTCCGGGATGTTGAGCGTCTTCATCCATGCTAGGGGCACGCTGGCAAAGGCCTCGTTGATTTCAAACCGATCCATCTGCTCCAGGGTCAATCCGGCCCTTTTTAGGGCCAGCAGTGTTCCGGGAATGACCCCATCGAGCATTTCGGTCGGGTTGACACCGCAA
Source organism: Thermodesulfobacteriota bacterium (assembly GCA_030837545.1). Taxonomy (GTDB): domain Bacteria; phylum Desulfobacterota; class DSM-4660; order Desulfatiglandales; family Desulfatiglandaceae; genus AUK324. Next base: position 513 of record JAUPKI010000235.1, read on the forward strand.
TTGGCGTAGGAGACCATCCGGGCGCGGGGTTTCAGTCCGCACTCTTTGGCGATTTGTTCCGACACCCACAGCGACAGGGAGGCGGCATCGCAAATCCCTGAAGAAGCGGCGGCATGGATCAGGCCGTTCTCCTTGAAAGGCCGGGGAAGGCCATTTATTTTCTCAACAGTTGTGTCTGCTTTAATGTTGGCATCCCTGTCCAGAACCCGCTGATTTCCCTCCGAATCTCTATAGGCAATAGGAATGATTTCGTTTTTGAATTTCCCTGCTTCAGTTGCGGCATGGGCCTTTTGCTGGCTCCTGACCGAGAATTCATTAATCTCCTCCTGACTGATAGCGTATTTTTCGGCAATGATCTCCGCTGACAGTCCTTGGGGGACGATGTTATACTTTGCAAGGATTTCCGGTGTAATAGGAAGCCGGTCTGGGTCGTTTCTGTCAGAGCCGATGGGAATCTTGTTCATGTGCTCGACGCCGCCTGCCATGGCTGCATCGTAATCCCCAACTTTAATGGATGCATTTACAAAGGCACTGGCCTGGAGAGAACCAGCGCAAGCGCGATTTATTTGAACCCCGGATACGGTACAAGGCAGTTTTGAAGCCAGCACGACCCATCTGGCTATATTGACGGCCTGTTCCTTGATGGTAGCGTTAACGGCAAATATAAGATCTTCGATTTTTTCGGTCGGCAGTGTTGGATGCCTGTCGATCATTGCATCTACCAATGTTGCGCCCAGCGTCGTCGGATGAATATCAGCCAGTTCCCCGACAAAGCCCTTTTTGGGCCTGCTCAACCGTCCCCGGGGGGTCCGAATCGCATCGATCAAGTAGGATTCTTTCATGGTTATGGTTGCCTCCAGTTCTCTGCTGTATTGTGGTTGTGAATAATGACTCTTTCAGTTTTCGGTTTTTTCGCCTGTCGCCAATGCATTCCACTTTGCTTCGGGGAGGTGTTGCATGCCAATTTCAGTGAATCATTTTCGACCGAAGCCCATACGCAGCGCCCCGTCGAGTCTGATGAATTCTCCATTCAGGTAAGGATTTTCGATAATATGTATGGCCAGATTGGCAAATTCGTCAACTTTACCAAGCCGTGCAGGGAAGGGAACCTGCTTGCACAGTCTCTCAAGGGCCTGTTCATTGAGCCTTCCCATCAGGGGCGTGTCAAACACGCCGGGGAGGATTGTCATGACCCGAATACCGTTGTTGGCAAATTCCCTGGCAAGGGTCAAGGTCATGGAGACCACACCCCCTTTGGAAGCAGAATAGGCTGCCTGGCCGATCTGCCCGTCAAAGGCGGCGATCGAAGCGGTGTTGATATAGACCCCCCGTTCACCCTCTGGATTGGGGGCGTTGTTCACCAGGGTTGAGATGGTCGAACGGATGACATTAAATGTGCCCACCAGATTCACATTGACCATATTGGCGAAAAATCCTGGTGATACAAGTCCGTCTTTACCCAGAATTTTTAAGGACTTGCCGATACCTGCGCAATTGACTACCACATGAATGGTTCCAAATTGGGACACAACGTTTGCAACGGCATTATCAACGACTGCATGGTCGGCCACGTTGGCTGGAACAAAAATAGTACCTTGACCGATTTCCGCCGCGATCTCTTCACCGAGTTTGGCATTCAGGTCAAAAAGTGCCACTTTGGCACCCTTGTTAACCAAACTCTCAGCAGCGGCCCTTCCCAAACCGGAAGCACCTCCTGTCACAATCACGATCCTGTCTTTAATCTCCATGCCCACTCCTTTGAAATATCCTTATGAGATGTAATTACTCAATTTTGTCTCTTTTGTTCGCGCCAGATAAGCTTGCTTGAACTCCCGCTTCAATATGCTGCCGGAAGATGATGTGGACAGATGATCCACCAAGGCCACGTTATTGGGCCTCTTGTTGTGCTATATGCGTTTCTATAAAACCTCCTTTTGTACGTTCTGTTTTCAGTCATAGACAATTCATCTATGATGATGACATGTTGAAGCGTTTAGAGCCTGCGATCTTCTGATTTCCCTTAGGTAAACCCTCGGCCTTGCCGGGGGACTCATCAGAGCTTGACATTTACGGGAACATATTGGAGTCTTCTCAGTTGTGAACCTGTCAGATTGACAAACGAGCGTCCTTGACAAACGACATCGCAACTTCAATCCAAACAAGCCTGAACATCAATACATGCCATCTTGATTCACCCAAGTACGTACTAACAAACAAGAAACGTTGCAGGTTATAAGTTGGACAAGGCTATGGTAGTTTTCAGCGGTTAGTCGCGATGGAAAGAAAATTTACGACGGTCATAAGGGCCAAGAGGAAGCAGACCGCGGGTTTTACATCAGCTTGACCCTTTCAAGTAAGGTCGCGCCACCTTTGAGGTGGCCAATAAACCAACCGCTTTGAGCGGTTCACATATTATAAGCCTCCGGCTTTGCCGGAGGTCGGTGACTGAGATAATCCAAGATCTCATCGACGGTTTTGTTAGTACCCTTTTCAAAACCAAAAAGGGGACGGGTATGTTGCCTGTTTGGGCGATGTGATAATGAAATCTCTCTTTAAACTTTAGTTTGACATGCAGCAAAATCTGTGCCATAGAGTAAAAGGCTTACACCGTTTACAGTTGTGAAAGCCAAAACGGATAAAAACCAGCAAGATACGCAGGCTTCATGACTGCCGCTTATGCTCTAAATAAACCTGTATTCCCTTGCACCGCTATTTACGCATCGATATTGCAATTTGTACTCGCGACGAGCGTAGAATTGACGCAAAATTTTACAGTTATCCAAAAAGGCGTTTTTTCCATTATTCAAAAAATCACTTGATACGGCTGTATAAAAAAGTCTACATGTCGCCATCATTCTACAAATAAGTTGTTGGTTTCAAGAACCGACATCCGCAAGCCATGAATAACCGGCTCGGTTATGATTTTAACATTTTTTTCATTTAAAGTTAACTTATTGAGCCGGTTTTTTCATTGGAAAATTTCAGAAATGAATCCGCTGAAAATAGTCAATGCCATTCGAGGCATGCGGGCCCACCTGCCGAGAATTGAACTTCAGACATGTTTGATCGATGCATTCGTAAAAATTCGTCACCCGGTTGAAAAACGGGGTCCAGAGGTTTTATAAATGATTGAATCGCGGCGGGACTGGATTCAGGCTTTCGCCGGAATAACGGGAAATGCCGTTTCGTGAGTTTTTGCGAGACCATCATATTTTTGTCTGCAATTACGTACACTTCTTATATGTAGAAGAATGGCTACATTTTAATAGATTTGGCCATTAAAAGCCGTGAGCCTTTCGCGTATTCATAGGTTTTCTATTGTATAAGGATGCAAGAAGCATGTTTTTCCTTAACTGGGCCTATAAGGGTAGAGCGAAATTCAGATCGAACGTCCATGCTAACGAGCGGATGTGGCAAATTTATTGCAGGAATATAGATACGGTGGGTTTTCGAAGCAACAGGGGGAGAATCAAGGTCAATCTCAAAAAGTATTCGTTGCCCTGCTGCACAAAGGGGTTTGCCGCATAACCTGGGGGATTCGTCTGGCATAAGGCGGAGCCGATTTTACTTATCGGGAAGAATTACCAAAAAAGGACAGGTTGTTAAACATCTCGGATAATTCTGAAGACAAGCCCGCGTACTCTTTAGTGTTGGGGAAAATATGGATATCTTAAATTACACGGAAGAACACAGGATTTTTAGGAGCACGGTCAGAAAATATTTTGAAAAGGAAGTGATCCCATATGTAGAAGAATGGGAAAGGGCCAGAATCACGCCCAAGAATGCGTGGAAAAAGCTGGGTGCTCAGGGTTTTCTTTGCATGAGCGTACCGGAAGAATATGGAGGTCTCGGAGCAGACTTTCTATATTCCGTGATAATGATAGAGGAGATGTCCCGGACAAATCATTGCGGTCTTCGCACCTCCCTTCACAGTGATGTGGTTGTTCCCTACATTGTATCTTTCGCTTCCGAAGAGCTGAAACACAGATACCTGCCGGGTTGCATTTCCGGGGACATTATCACCGCGGTGGGGATGACTGAGCCCAATACAGGGAGCGATCTCGCAGCGAAAAGAACCACGGCTGTGGAGGACGGTGACGTTTTCGTTATCAACGGGCAGAAGACCTTTATCAGCAATGGTATCAACTGCGGAATCGTCATTGTCGCCGCCAAGGATCCCATGATAGAAAATCCCTACAAAGCGATGGATCTGTACATTGTTGAGGAGGGAACACCGGGGTTTGATAAGGGGAAGCAGATAGAAAAGATCGGGTGGCACAGCCAAGATACGGCGGAGCTCTATTTTAGCGACTGCCGTATACCCAGGGGGAACCGTCTTGGTGAAAAGGGCTCGGGCTTTTCTCATCTTATGGAAAAATTGAGGCAAGAGCGGCTGATAGCATCGCTGGGGGCTCAGGCGGCTTCGGAATATATGCTTCATATAACCATTGATTACTGCAAGGAGCGAACGGCATTCGGCAAACCGATTTCTAAATTTCAGCATAACCAATTCAAGATTGTAGAGATGGCCACGGAAGTAAAACTGGGTCGGACGTTTGTAGATAAGCTTGTTGCCGATCACATGGAGGATAAAGATATCACAGTGGAAGTATCCATGGCAAAATTCTGGATTACTGAAATGGCGAACCGGGTGGCCGACCAGTGTGTTCAGCTTCACGGCGGATACGGTTACTGTGAAGAATATCCAATAGCCCGTGCATGGAGAGACATCAGGGTCACCCCGATTTTTGCAGGTACAAATCAAATAATGAGACAAATCATCAGCAAGTCAATGGGGCTGTAATGAGATTAGCCAGGCAATCCTGAGTAGCGATTTCTGTAGGAAGAAAGGTGATGGGGAAATCGAAAGGCCGCTCAATGGTGTGGCGACCGTCAGAAACGGCGTTTATGTTCATAAATGGTAAGTGGAGGAGGCGATGGCGTACCAGAACATACTTGTTCAAGATCAGAAGGGGATCTGCCGGATCACCTTGAATCGTCCGGAGAAGCGCAACGCCCTGGACAATCCGACATGGAATGAGATCCGGGAGGCTTTCCAATGGATTCGCACCCATAATGATATCCAGGTGGTAATCCTCACCGGCGCAGGCGGTAAGTCCTTTGCCTCTGGAGCCGATATCAACACCTTGCAGCAGCGTACGGCCCTGCAAATGCTTTACAGCGGCACGCAGACCGTGCTCAACGAAATCGAATCGCTAAGCAAGCCGGTCATAGCGGCAATCGATGGGTTTGCCCTGGGGGGCGGCTGTGAGCTGGCCATGGCCTGCGATATCAGAATCGCCACCGCCAGGTCCAAGTTCGGGCTGCCTGAGGTAAATCTCGGTATAATCCCAGGCGGTGGAGGTACTCAGCGGCTCCAGCGGCTTGTGGGCATAGGAAAGGCCAAAGAATTGATCTTTACAGGAGCGATTATCAGCGCCGGTCAAGCTGAACACATCGGCCTGGTCAACCAGGTGGTGGAATCGCCGGAGGAGCTTTTGCCGGCGGCCGAAGAGATGGCTGCCTCCATACAGAAGAAAGGGCCGGTGGCCGTATCGGTGGCAAAGATCGTTATTAATGCTGGCGCCAACACCGATCTGGCATCAGGTTTGCTCCTGGAAAGGCTGGCTGAGACGGTTGTTTTTTCCACTGAAGATCGAATGGAAGGGACCACAGCCTTTCTGGAAAAAAGACCAGCTACCTTTAAAGGCCGATAGAAATCCTGGCTGGTTTTTGCGCTGATGCAGTGGTTGTTGACCGCCTGTCAAAAGGAGCCCTGCTGGGCAGTGGGGCCCTGTTCTATCAGACCTGATCTTTCCTGGGCTGGTGGTTTAAGGGTCTTGACCAGAAGACGGATTAAGAGGATTCGAATATTTTACGTGGCACGCTACACACCAGTTCGCTCTTTCTGATTTTGCCGGAGGCTGTCTTTGGTAATTCATTTATTATTTCGATGTCTTTTGGTATCTTATATAATGCCACTTTTCCTCGGAGGAAGGAGACCACCTCATTATAATCGAGTGTGTCCTGCCGATTTCGAAGTTTGATGAATGCATGACCGGTCTTACCCCATTTTGGATGGGGAATTCCTATGATGGCGACCTCATAGATTTTTGGGTGATTGATAAGGACCTTTTCCACCTCTGCCGGATAGACGTTTTCGCCGCCACTGATATACATGTCGCCCATGCGATCCACCGCATAAAAAAATCCCTGCTCATCCACCTTTCCTAAGTCTCTTGTATGAAGCCAGCCGTTCCGGATGGTCTTCTGGGTCTCTTCGGGCATGTTCCAATAGGCAGTCATCTGGATGGGGCCTTTTACGACGATTTCGCCGACTTCCCCAATGACAGGCCGTCCTGAATCATCCACCACCTGAACTTCTCCATGAAATACGGGCAGCCCCACGGACCCTGCCTTTTCCCTCGCCATTTCCTCAGGTACCCATAACTCGATGGAGGTTTCTGTCTGTCCGAATATCTGTCGGACGGGTATGCCGTTGTCTTGGGCTCTATGCATCAAATCTGCCGATACAGGCTCTCCACCGATCAGGACAGAGCGCAGGCTTGAAAGATCAAAGTCTTCCGGCCGGCATTCGTTGAGGATGGTGTTGAGCATGGTAGGGACCAGCATGGCTTGAGTCACACGATGTTTCCCCACGAGGGTTAGGAAGGTTTTGGGGTCAAATTTGGATTCCAAAACGATTTTTCCGCCTGCATAAATGGTGGGAACTGCCATGATATTAAGCCCGCCGGAATGGAAAAGAGGAAGCGCTATCAGCATGACATCGTTTGAAAAGAGGTCAAAATAGATTTGTGCGTTAAGAGTGTTGAAGAGTGTTTTTCGGTGTGAAAGGAGGGCGCCTTTTGGGGTTCCTGTAGTCCCGGAGGTATACATGATCATCTGTGGAGTATCCAAAGATGTCGCTTCCTCGAGCGTGGGAGGTTCTTCTGCTGGCTGATCAATGATCCAGCCCTCATAGCCGGAGGACCAGTCAGGGGATTTTGTCCCCAAGCCTATGAATTTCGGTGGGTTGACGGTTATGAATCGGATACTCTCTCTTACAAGGGCTGCGAAGCCCATGTCGAATACGAGCACACTCACGCCACTGTCGACGAGTTGATAGGCAAGTTCAGGGGGAGCCATCCGAAAGTTCAATGGAACAAAGATCAAGGCTAATTTGGCGGATGCAAAATAGACCTCTAAGAATTCAGGACGGTTTCGACTCAATACAGCCACTCGATCTCCCGGCCTGAGGTTCAGTTTTAAAAGGAAATGCGACAGACGGTTTACGCGGGAGTTCAATTCATGGTATGTCAATAACCCCTGTTCAGAAACAATAGCTGTCTTGTTCGGCGATATGATTGACCTCTTAAAAAGCCACGTGCCAGCGTTCATGTTTTTTCCTCTTTTCCTCTGACTTTTCCTAACAAATGCTAAACCCACTGGCCTCCTATCTTGTCCAAATATTCAAGCTCTTTTTCCCGCCAATCTGTGCCCTGGAATCTCCTGTCATAAAATCCCCCAAGACGTTCCAGGAATCTTATCCATGGGCTTTTGTTCTTTTGAATTGCCTCTATGACATCCGTAACAAAGACGTCAATATTTTCAATCTCATCCTTCGGCGCAAAATAGGCAGCCCCTTCTTTTACCGAACGATTCAGGCTTTCTTCGGAAAGGGCATGGGCGGTCAGCATAAGGGCTGGGATTTTTCTCCCCTTGGCAATCTCAAGGAGTTCAAATCCCCTGACGCCCATGATGTCGAGTATGGCAATGTCATAATCATTGCTTTCGAGAAGCCGTTTTCCCTCCTCAAACGAAAGGGCGGTATCCAGCTTGCACACGCTAAGCAGATCAACCAAGGTATCTAAAACATCTTTTTCATCGTCTACGACAAGGACTCTTTTCCCTCCGATAATTTTTTTTGTTTGTCTTGTATCCACTTTGTTTTCTCCTTTCTATGTAAAAACCACTGACTATTGCCTTGATTTTTCCCATTTACAAAAATGGGAGACAGCAAATAGCTGAAGACCTCTGCTGAACAGATCGATGAATCAAAAGCGCAATCCCGAGTGTTTCAATCCGATTATTTTGTCTCTTTATACCATTTTAATGCAGTTGCGCTACATTTTTCACCATTTTTCTCACCTTTCGTGGACTTGCAAACCAGACAAACAGGGAAGACAGGAAAAGATTCAAAAAAAGGAGCGCAAAAGGGATTGCATACGAGCCCGATATATCACGCAAATATCCTGTTATAAACGGTCCGGTGGAACCGCCCAATCCTGCGCCGATATAAATCATGGAAAAGATTAACCCAAAAGATCTGCCAAGAAATATATCGGCGCTCACTGATGGAAAAAGAGGAGCCGCAGCGCCATAGCCAAGTCCGAAAAGAATTGCGAACAGCAGCGGCATAACGGATTCCATCCACGATAGGCCCATGAGACAAACCAGCCCCAGGGCCGTTACCCCGCCTGCCAAGGTGTTGATTCTCTCACGTCCATACATGTCCGACAGATGGCCGAACAGGATTTTTCCGACAGACCCTGCAATGCCCAAAATACCGAAATAAGTAGCCGCCGCATCTCGCTGGAGCCCGGAATCGACCATCGCGGAAATGGCGTGGAGCAGGGTCGCCTGGTAAACCCAAGAGCCAAAAAGGAAGGCAATGAGCACAAACCAGAATCGTCTTGTAGAGGTTGCCTTTTTGAGGGTCCAGTCCTCTGCTGCCCATACTTCATCCACCACCTGCACCATTACAGATGCAGGCCTTTCTTGATACTTCTGGTCAGGTCTATCTCCATCAGGAATAAGGTTGATGTCTTCCGGAGATCGACGCAACAAGACGGCCCCAAGCGGAGCCACCAGAAGCAATGCCAAGCCTCCCAGATATAGGTATGTATTCCGCCAACCAAAGAGATCAATGCTCCATTCAACAGAAGGGATGAGGAGGAGCATCCCAAAGCCGATGCCCGACATGGTTACGCCAAGTGCGAGGCCCCTTTTGCGGACGAACCACTTGGGAATAAAGACTGCGTGTGAAGAAAACCCAAGGAGGCTGACACCCGTGGCGGCAACAACGCCGTAGGCCGCGTAGAATTGCCACAGACTTTGTGCCCGGCTGGTGAAAAAAAGAGAGATTGATAGGATTGCGGCCCCGAAGGGAATTACCAGGCGCGGACCGAACCGGTCCTGGAGGTGCCCGGTCACCAGTCCCATCGCAGCCTGCGAAAGCATGAATACTGAGAAAATGCTGGAAGCCACCGCCCGGGTCCATCCGAATTCCTGAATTATGGAAAGAAAAAAAACCGAAAAGGAATACCACAGGCCAAAAGAAACCCCCAGAGTAAGGAATCCCACCGCCACCACAACCCAACCGTAAAATAAGGGGTTACGGCTGTGCATAACCAATTGATCCTGTCTCAGATTCATATATGGCGATCTCTGTGAAACATGCCGTAGCGGACGAAATGTCCAACTGCCGACATGCATCGCGCCGGCTGGAAGAATAGCGGGATTCCAGCGTTTTCAAGGAGGCGGAAGCATTGTCGATCAAGAGCGCCAACAGGCCAACAAACCGCCATGGGTTTCGAAAGAGACGGGGCAAGGGCTGCAATTCGTTCTGCAACTCGGGCCATTTTGCCGGATGCCGATAATGTTAAAACAAGAATTAGGAAATCGAAGTTCTTGTCCTCGGCGAAAACCTGTAAGTAGCGGACAATCGTCTCGTCGTCGTTCATGAACTGGGTGGTGAGGTCCATAGGATTGGCGATGGAGGCTAATGCTGGACTCAAATCACGGAGATGATCTCTGGTTAGGCCAGAGGGTGAAGGAAGACATAGTCCTGAATTTGCAGCCAGATCTGCCATAAGGGCGCCGACGCCTCCAGAAGAGGACAAAATTGCTACCCGGTTCCCATTGGGTGCTCTATGCAGGGCAAACAGGTTAGCCACCCCAAGTAATTCATCAAGGTCCGAGACCTGGCAAATGCCCTTTTGTTTGAAGAGGCCCCCGTAAACAGCATCGATCCCGGCCATGCTGCCGGTGTGCGAGGCAGCAGCTTTCCGTCCTATATCGGAACGACCCAGTTTGAGAGCCACGATGGGCTTGTTCTCTCGCATTGCCTTATCTGCAGCACGGGCAAATCTGGTGGGGTCCTTAAGACCCTCAATCAATATGGCAATGGTCTTTGTCTTTGAATCTGCAATGAAATGTTCGATAAAATCACTAACCTCCAAGTCCAGTTCATTTCCTGTAGAGATAAGATAGCTGAACCCGATAGAATGTTCAGCAGCCATTGTCAACAGGGAGTTTCCGACACCGCCGCTCTGCGTTATTAAGGCGATTGAACCAGTAATCAACCTTGGCATCTCTAAGCCGCTCATAAATGATGCCGCCACACTTTCGTGGGGGGAGATGAAGCCGATGCAATTGGGGCCGAGCACTCGGATTCGCGCCTGCCTTGAAAGCCTGAGGAGTTCTTCCTGTTCTCTCCGCCCGGCCTCGCTCATCTCTGCGTATCCTGCACTGAAGAGGGTTATGAAGGGTATTCGTTTGTCAGCACATTCTTTAAAAGCATCGAATACGTGCTGTCGAGGTATCCCTACCAACACCAGATCGACCGGGTCGGGTATGGAGCTGAGTGTGGGGAAACAGCGAAGGCAGAAAACTTCTCTGTATTTCGAGTTTACAGGGAAAATCCTTCCGGGGTACCCATGTTGCTGGAGAAACTGAATCGAGAGACCCCCGATCCGGGAAAGATCGTTGGAGGCTCCCACAATTGCGATGCTTTTCGGGTTAAAGAGGAGATTTAAAGAAGGACCTGTTTCATTGTTTCTGCTTTTCTGCCTGTAATCCGCCATTATTTCTCTGCCCATCTTTTTAGACTCAGCCTCCAAGCTGTCCGAAGAGGTCTCACGATTTTTGTGGTGCGCGCACCCAGAGGCATGCTGAAGGATTGCGCATAAATAACTTAAACATCCTATATTGCGTTAGTGGATACAGTGTAGTTCCAATCGCCATGGAACCGTTTGGGCTTTATCTTGATTCGAGCGAAGTCAACGTCTGAAAGCTTGATGCCGGTCTGGTACTTCTTCCGGCTCAGCTAACCGTGCTCATCTCATAGCCCGAGCGATTTTCCTATTATTTCCTTCTGTATTTCCGTCGTTCCTCCACCAATGGGCATTATCCGGAGGTCCCGCCACAACCGTTGTATTTCATACTCCATCATATACCCGTATCCGCCGTGAATCTGGATGCACATGTCCGCTATTTTAACTGCCATTTCACAGGCAAAGATTTTGCTCATGGCGATTTCGTCACTGCATTCATGTCCGTTGATATAAAGCCATAGGGCATGATAAGTAAGCTGCCGAGCCGCTTCAATCCAGGTGAGCATATCGGCAAATTTATGGCGGTTGACCTGGAACTGTCCGATGGGTCGGCCGAAAGCCTTCCGCTGCTTAGCGTAGGTAAGGGTAAGATCAAAACAGTATTGAGCGGCGGAAGTAGAACCCACGGCCATTGCAAGCCGTTCTGTCTGGAATCCGTGCATGATTTGATAGAAACCTCGGTTGACTTCTCCAAGAAGATTTTCAGCGGGGACACGGACATCTTCGAAGAGCAATTCCCCAGTATCAGACGTTCGCCACCCGAGCTTATCCAGTTTTCCGGTCACCTGAAAACCGGGGCTATTTTTGTCAACGATAATCTGGGATAACCCTTTGTGACCTTTCTCGGGTGCGGTTTTGCAGGCAACAATATAGAAGTGTGCCCTCACGCCATTGGTGATAAATGTTTTGGTACCGTTAATGATCCAATCGCTGCCCTGGCGGCGCGCCTGGGTACGGATACCACCCACATCAGAGCCGGCATCGGGCTCAGTGACTGCAAATGCTCCCATGTTTCTCCCCTTAATGCCGGGCTCGAGATAGCGCTTTTTCTGGTCGTGAGTGCCGAATTTGGCTATGGCAGGGAGGGCCACATAACCGTGGAGTCCTAGTCCCGCCCGAACACCGCCTGAGCCGCAGCGGGCCAATTCTTCAGATATGACCGCGTGATACCGGAAGTCGCCCCCAGCGCCCCCGTACGTTTCAGGGAAGCCACCGGCAAAAAGGCCTATTCGTCCTGCCTTTTCAAAAAGGTAAGCAGGAAATTCTCCCTCACGCTCCCATGCGTCGGCGTAGGGCCGAATCTCCTGGCTCACCCAGCGGGCGACCTGCCGTCGAAAGATACGATGCTCCTCATCAAAAATTCTGTCGATCATTTTCGATCCCTCCACAAATGCTGTTAATGGTTGGCCGGTTAAAAATTCGCTCCGGCCGAATATTTCAAAAAGTCGCTTGTGATGGATTTTCAGACATCTTGTCCCAAACACAGGCCAGTCCGGAAGAAACCAGAACGGTGTCTATGCATCCGAGTTGTACGGCCTTCAACCTGTTTTGTAGGTAGGGCATATACACGAAAGGCAGAATAACACAGAAAGAGCATAGCCTGTAAATTTGATGGCGTTATAAACCGAGGTAATGGGTTTTTGGAAGGCTTCGGAAAGTCCCACAGCAATGCTGAAATAATTCAATGATATCGATTCGGTTGCGGGACCGGTCCCGAGGACCAGAAACAACCAAATATACGTCTGATACGAATAGAAATATCAATCCTATACAACGAATTAAAAATCCGGTCCCACAAGAAATACCTTTCTCCTCGTCAAACGGTCCCCGAAAAGGCTAATAATCGGTGAAACGATGATACCCGAAAACCCGGTAATGGAAAGCATTGTACCTACCTGATCCGAGGAAAGCCTGCACAAACAAGAGGATTTGCACTGTACCGTTTTTCGAAGTATCTGGAATTGCGAAGATTAACAAATTCATGCCTATTTTTTATAGTTCAAGCGTACGTATAGTTGACAAGGACACGGCAAATTCCCCGAAAGGAGTGGGGTAAAATAATTTTGGGGTTCCCAGAATTACATATCATTTCAAATGGTTAAGGAGAGCGTAAATCCCTCAACAACATTTGGCATTTGGAATGGGTGTGCTGGAGAGCATCGCCGGAGGTGGTGTGAAACTGCGAAGGCAACTTCGCGCCTCTCAATTTGCTCATGCGGTTTATCTTTATCCGCTCAGGTATGCCTTTTTTACGAGCTCGCTGTCGATTAACTCGGAAGCCTTTCCTTCCAAAGCGATGGAGCCTGTCTCCAGGACATAGCCCTTTTGGGCCAGACGAAGAGCCATATGGGCATTTTGCTCTACCAGGATGATGCCCACTTTCCTCTGGTTTATGTCAAGAATAATTCGGCCTACC
>JAUPKI010000236.1 GCA_030837545.1 Thermodesulfobacteriota bacterium
CCCTTTTTCACCACCACGCTCCCGTCTTCGATGCTGATTTCCCGCGCCAGGTTGATGCAGGGGAGGCCAAGCATTTCTCCCAGGAGCAAGCCAACCTGGCCGGAATCCCAGTCGCCGGCCTGCCTGCCGGTCAATACCAGATCGTATTCTCCAATCTTTTGAATGGCTTTTGCCAGGGCCGCGGCAGTGGAATGGCTGTCAAGCTTCTCAAACTGATCGTCTTCCAGAAGGATCAATTCGTCTGCGCCGGCCGCCAGGCTCTTTCTCAACACCGTATCGGAAACCTTTTTCCCCAGACTCAAGACCGTTATTTTCCCACCCATATTTTCCGTCAACCGAACCGCGGCCTCCAGGGCATTTTCATCAAAGGGGCTGATGACCTGGGGCGCATCGACGACCACCTCCAGCTTCTCCGCATCCACGCTTACATCGGAAAGGGGCGCCTCCGGGTCCGGGATCTGTTTCGCACATACGATGATGCGTATCTCTGTCATGACAACTCCTCCAGTTTCTCCACAAGCGCGGGAACGATATCTTCATAATCCTCGACAATGCCGTAATCCGCCACCTTGAACATGTTGCATCCAGTGTCCGTGTTGATGGCGATGATCTTCTTGGAGTGAATCATGCACACCAGATGCTGAATGGCCCCCGATATCCCTACCGCCACATAGATATCCGGAGAGATCATGGTACCCGTGAGGCCCACCTGATGGTCCGAAGAAATCCACCCCTTATCCACTGCCACGCGGCTGCACCCGATCATCACGTTCCTGAAGGATCTGCGCAAGGCCTCGGCCAGCTCTTCCAGGAGTTCAAACCCATCGGCCTCGCCCAGGCCGGCGCCCCCGGCCACCACCACATTCGCTTTATCCAGGGAAACGGTTTCCTCTTTTACTGTTTCCATGGATTCCACCCGGATCATGGATGGATCGATTTTCGTCTGAATATCCACGATCTCCCGTGGGCTGTCTCCCGGTTCGGCCGGCGCAAAGACCTTTCCTCTCACCGTCGCTAATTGCGGATCGCCCGGGCACTTGAACACCGAAATGGCGTTACCCCCTGAAACCGGCTTGGTCCGCAGCAGAAGACCGTCTTCAGGATCGATGGCCAGATCGATGCAGTCCGTCGTGAGCCGGCTGTTCAATCGGCAGGCCAGCCTCGGACCCAGTTCCATGCCCACAAAAGAGTGACTCATGAGGAGGACCGCCGGATGGATCTCGCTGCACACCTGCGCCAGGGCATTCAGCCAGAGGTCGGGCTGAAACCCCTTCAGCAAGGGATGTTCCACCCGGTACACCTTGTGAGGCCCATACCCCGCCGCCTTGTCTGCGGCCCCTGATACCGAATCCCCCATGAACAGAATGGAACATCCTCCCCCAGCGGCGTCGCTCAGCTTCTTTCCCGCGCTCAACAGCTCAAGGGTCCTCAGATCCGGTGACCCGTCCTTCACCTCTCCCAATATCAACACCTCATTCATGCTGATCCTCCCTTTGTGGATTGGCTATTGACTATTTAGTTACAGAACGAAAACCCCCCTTATTTACACAAAGGGGGACTATAAAAGAATTTTGCCGGTTTCCGTTCAGGCACTATTTAAAACTGAAGATTGAATCCCAGCGTCATGAATCGTCATGCATGCTCATGAGTTGGCATATGTTCGGCCTCGTTCCAACGCTCTGACATGGAATGAAGGTGAAGTATCTCATATGAAACTTGATACTGGATACTCGATACTGGCTGCTTGTTTATTGGACGTTCGATGTTCGATGTTGGACGTTAGTCCCTTACGGAGTTTCAGCCTGATCCGACTGGCCTTCTTGCCGGCCAGAGGCGACGCTCGTAAGAAGTCCTCCAGTTCGTCACCCCGGCGAAAGCCTGGGTCCAGAATCTATTGAAAACTCAACTTCTCACAAACGATATTGAGGATTTCTATCTTGACTTGTCAAACCATTTATTTTTATATTCCCATAAGGATTTCTTATAGAGTCTAAGGTTTACTTATAGGTCTGATCATGCACATCAATCTGAACCAACTGCGGGCCTTCTTCCTGGCCGCCAGGGAAAGGAGCATCACCAAGGCGGCTGAATCCCTTTATGTGACCCAGCCCGCGGTCACCATGCAGATCAAATCGTTAGAGCAGGATCTGGGGGTCAAGCTCTTTAGAAAATTTGGGAAGAACCTTGAGCTGACCGGCGCGGGGAATGTCCTTTTCGGATATGCAGAGAAGATATTTGAAATCGTCGAAGAGATGGAATATGTACTGAAGGGACATGCTGACTCGACGCATGGTTCCCTCACCATCGGAACCACGCGTAGTTTCGCCAGGCATCTCATGCCGGGCCTTCTCTCCCGATTTCAGAAGCGTTTTCCCAAGGTGAAGGTCATTCTGAAGGTGGGGAGTTCACAGGAGATTGCGGATGGAGTCCTCGACTTTGTCTACGACGTGGGCACTATCGGGAGGCTTCCCTACAAGAGCAGGTTGAACGTCATTCCCTATTCGAGGGAGGAGTTCTGTCTGGTGGTGTCGCCCCAGCACCGATTTTCGAAATGTGACGCGGTGTCGCTCTGTGAACTGGAGAAAGAACCGATTATTATCCGGGAAGAGGGCTCCGGCTCCCGATATGCCATTCTCTCCCTTCTCAGTTCTCATAACGTCAATCCATCGGTTCTGCTGGAGGCCGGCAGCGTGGAGTTTATCAAGGAGTACATCATGAAGGGTCAGGGGATATCCTTCCTTTACAAGCCCGAGATCCGGCTGGAGGCCACATTAGGGCTGCTCAAGCCCGTGGCGGTGAAGGAAGGACCGATCTTCGTTCAGACGGATACAATTTTTCCCAAGGGAGCGGATCTCTCGCCGCCGGTAAAGGCATTTCTCCAGTTGATCGAGGAAGAGGCATGATGCACCACTCGTCATTTCCTGAAGAGGGGGAAAAGGACCTGCAATGGTCCGAATTCATCGACAGGCTGTTCGAAACGGCCGCTCCATACCTGGCGGTCAGAGGGGATGCAGACCATACGGCGGTCTCCCACGGATATTCCCTGACCCTTCTGCAGAATGAGGGTGGAAACCGGCGCATCGTGGAACCCGCTGTGATCCTCCATGATGTGGGCTGGTCGGTCCTGGAACCTGAGAACATCTCTGCGGCCTTCGGGGTCCTGGCAAAGGGCGAAGAAGCCGAACGCCTCAACCGCATTCATGAAACCGAGGGCGCGGCCATCGCAGAGAAGATCCTCCGCTCATTTGATTATGACCCGGGTCTGGTTGAAAGCATTCGGGACATCATCAGCAGGCACGACTCAGGAGAGACCGCCCCATCCCTTGAAGAAGCCCTGGTCAAGGATGCGGACAAGCTATGGCGCTTTTCGCGAACCGGGTTCTGGCAGGAGACCGCCAGACAGCGCCTGAACCCGCAGACCCTCCTTGACTTTCTCGAGGCGCGCTCCAGGCATTGGTTTTTTTCTCCCACCGCACTGAGACTCGCACAACAAGAACTTTTCACACGGCGGGATGAAATCAATAACCTGCCTTCCTAAGCAAATCCTGCCAGGCGCCACTGTGGGTCAGATGGGGACGTGAGTTATTTTATCACCTACTGATTTGGAATCGAGCCTAAAATGTAATAAAATGATGTACGTCCTATCCTACTTCCCTTAGAGCCGCTCCGCCTCTCAGGGTCCGCAATGTCCATCGGATCGAGGGCGCCTACAGGGCCTTCCCTGGTCATGGCATTATCTCGGTGAGGATCGTGGGCCATGTCGTCATTCTCATTGTCAAATTCATCGTCCCAGTTCATCAGACATCTCCGCGACACGTCATCTCTATTGTTGGCGGCTTAAGAGAAATTTATGGTTTTATGGACATCCCTCCTCCCGCGAGTTTCACGCACGTTGCAGCTCCACCTTTATCAACTCACCCAGGTTACAAACTCCTCCAATCCCGCTCTCTTCCTTTCAAAGTTATTGACCGGTGAGCCCCAGTCAGGGTATCCCATAGCTGTTCCGATAACAACAAGGTGGTCCTCAGGAATCGGCAAGATTTCCCTTAAAAGTTTTGGATATCGTACGGATGCTGCCAGTATGCAGGTTCCAAGTCCTTTAGCATGGGCAAGGAGGCAGATAGTCTGCATCATAAGCCCTACATCCAGCATTGCGTATTCAATTTTGAGGCTTTTGCCAAGACAGACCAAAATCATGCATGGTGCACCGAAAAGGTTAAACATCTCTCCATAATATTGATTACGGGCATCGGCATCTTCCCTGGCGATAGAAAGAGAGGCCAAGACACTTTTTCCCACGTCAGCATATCTTTTTTTCAGAATCTCCAGCCATGCTTCCGGCATTGTAAACTCAGGCATTGTAATCTCGGAGGTATGGGGCTCACCGTCCAAGCACTTCTGACGATTCATCCTTTTAAATCTCTCCAGGACCTCTCCAGTAACCACATAAAGTTCCCAAGGTTGGGTATTCCCCCATGAGGGGGACCAACGGGCCTCTTCCAAAATTTGACGGATAACTTCTTTCGGGACCGGTTCCGGTTTGAATATGCGAATACTTCTTCTTTGCCTGACTGTAGTCTCAATATCCATGACTAAACCTCCCAGAAAAGATTACACTCAACGTTCAGGCGGTACCCAAACCACCGGCAACATTGTCGTCGCAAATGCGCTCCTCTTTCAAAAACACAGACCAGTTTTTAGGTGTATCCATTTCTGACGTTAAATGTGCTACTATCTCATATACGCCTATTCATACTGAATTTCATCAAGCCTGGCAAGTCATGCCTTAGTAGATATTCGTTGCAGTTTCATATTTCGGTCAGAAGTGCCCGATCGGGACTAATCCCTGAGCACCGAAAGCGGCTCGTAAGCCAGTTTCATCTCGCCGGGCTGGAACAGCTTCATGAAGCGGCCGAAGGAGATCATGTTGCCCCTGGGGTAGTCGTACCCGGCCATGATCTTGAACGGGTTGCCGTAACCGGCCAGCATCTCCCGCCAGACCCTGGAATCCGCCTCGACCAGGATGGAGACATCCTCGGCCCGCAGGGCCTTCGGCGCCCGCTCGGTTATCTCGGCTATGCCGAAACGAACATGGATCAAGAAACCGCGCCCGGCGTCGGGGAATATCAGGCCGACCTTCTGGTCGACCTCGGCCGAGGCCTTCGGGTCCAGGTTCACGGACAAGGAGTCCATGAAACGGTCCAGGGGGAACCTATGAAGCGAATCGGCCGAGGCCGCATTCCCCTGTTTCAGCGACTCGCCTTGAGTGATCTCCAGTGCCTCGGAGAGATAGTAGTTGCGTGCGTTGGAGTTTTCTTCGTTCTCAGATAGAGCAATAAGGGCCTTTACGCGCAGGTCTTTGGCGGCCTGGTGGGTCGGGGCCAGGCGCAGCAGGCAACCGGTAAGCTCCAGGGCAGCCTGGGGGGTTCCGTCCTCAACGTAAAGGCCCTTATTGCTCTATCTGAGAACGAAGAAAACCCCAACGCACGTAACTACTATCTCTCCGAGGCACTGGAGATCACTCAAGGCGAGTCGCTGAA
>JAUPKI010000023.1 GCA_030837545.1 Thermodesulfobacteriota bacterium
ATGACGATTTGAATATAGGCGTTGATCCATTCTGCCTTGACCAGGAAGAGGATCAGACCAGATATGCCGATATAAAGCAGGAGGGCCAAATGGCGCTGCATCATGGGTTCCCTGAAAAAAATCAGATCTTTTGGGCCCGGGCCACGCCAAAGATGCCCGTTGGCTTGAAGGTTAAAAAAAGAAGGAGAATACCGAATGCAATCAGATCTCGAAATGTGGATGGGAAAACCGCTGCCACAAATATCTCGATGAATCCCAAAAGAAAGCCGCCGATGAACGCGCCCCGAATCTCACCAATGCCGCCCACAACTGCCGCAATAAAGGCCTTCCACCCGATCATGGCCCCCATATAGGGTTCCAGAACCGGATAGGCGGACACAAAGAGCACGCCGGCCAGGGCCGCCATGCTGGATCCGAGGATGAAGGTAAACACGATCACGGTATCGATAGGTATGCCCATCAAGGGAACCGCGACCCGGTCGTAGGAGATGGCCCGCATGGCCATGCCGATTTTGGTTTTTCGCACAATAGCTTCCAGCAAAACAAAAACGCCCAGGGCCGCGAGAATGACCATGATCTTGACATTGGTAAAGGTGACGCCCCAAACTGTATAGACCGCCTTTTCGATCAGATCCGGAAAGGCCCGCCGGCTGGCGCCCAAGAGGGCCAGATTGCCATTTTCCAGAATCAGGCCGGCCATCAGCGCGGTGATGACAATATAGAGCCTACCCGCGCCCTTCCGTCTCAGGGGCCGGTAGGCCACCCGCTCCAACGTCACGCCGACGCCTGCGGTCAGAATCATGGTGATCAACAGGGTTAGGATAAACACGACATGGGGCGGAAGGACTGTCGGCAGATGAAAGGCATAACTACCCAACAGAAATGTGGCCACAAAAAAGCCGATATAGGCGCCGACCATAAAGATGTCGCCATGGGCGAAATTGATCAGGAGCAAAACGCCATAGACCAGGGTGTATCCCAGGGCGATAAGGGCATAAAAGCTTCCCCACTGCATGGCATTGATCAAATTCTGAAAAAAGGATTGGATATCCACCGACGCCTCCTACCAAACGCTCATGACGAAGGGTTCGTCACCCCCGTACATGAAAATCCCCTACCCTGTGTGAGCGGCGTCCTCGCCGCGAGGGTCGAGGCTGAAAGCCTCTCTAACAGAACAAGGAACCCCATGCCTATGTTCGCAGTTCAGGGGTATTTTCACGGTAAAAAATATGCAAAGACGGAAAGGTGCGATCCGGTCTTTGCACATGATTACGGACACGGTTAACACTGGAAGATTACGGACAGACAGACTGATAAAACTCAAACTCGCCCTTCGGGTTGATCTTGACCACCACCGCGCATTTGCTGGGGTCGCCTTCGGGGGTGAAGGTCATTTTTCCGGTAATGCCGTCAAAATCTCTGATCTTGGTCAGTTGATCCTTGACCGCATCCCGGTCCTTGTCGATGTTTCCGGTCAGCCCGCCGGTGTTCTGAATGGCCTTCAGCATCAGCCAGATGGAATCCCAGGTCAATGCCGCCACATCATCCGGCACATAACGGAATTTCTGTTTGTATTTGTCGATAAACTCCTTGGTCGCGCCTTTGGCCCCGGCCGCGGCATAGTGGGTTGTGAAAAACAGTCCCTTGCAGTCATCTCCGCACAGGTTCATCAATTCGGCCGACCCCCAACTGTCACTTCCCATGATCGGTTTTTTCCAGCCCAGTTCATGTGCCTGTTTGACGATCAGGGGGACTTCGTCATAATACTGGGGCGTAAACAGAAAATCCGCGTCGGTTCTGTTTATTTTGGTCAACTGGGCGCTGAAATCCCGGTCCTTGGTGGTGAAGGTTTCAAATGCGACCACCGAACCAGGGCCATGCAGCTTTTCAAATGCCTTTTTAAAGAATTCAGCCAGGCCTTTGGGATAATCGCTGGCGATGTCATACAGCACGGCGGCCTTTTTGGCCTTGAATTCCTGGGTGGCAAAATTGGCGACAACCGGTCCCTGAAAGGCATCCAGAAAGCATCCGCGAAATACATAGGGACGATCCTGCGTGGTTTGAGGATTGGTGGACCAGGGAGAAATCATGGGCGTTCTATAGGAGTTGTTGATTTCCCCGGCCGGGATGGCCTGTTTGCTGGACTGGGGTCCGATGATGCCCAGTACCATATCCTGGGTGATCAGCTTGATGGCGGTTGCGGTTGCGGACTCGGCCTTGGATTCGTTGTCTTCGTATATAAATTCCACGTCATAGGTCTTGGAGCCGACCTTGATGCCGCCCTGTGCCTTCACCTGTTCTTTGACCATTTCCGCGGCATATTTCGAGCCTTCACCCACCTTGGGGATGTCGCCGGTCAAGGGAATGTTCAGACCAATTTTGATGGATTCGGTTTTGGCCCAGACACACGGGGTCAGCATCAAACCAAGCGCCAGACAAAGCCCACGGATCACCATTCGTTTTCGCATTTTTTCATCCTTTTTTAACATGTTGATTTATCATCATTTCCATTTGCCTCAACCCGCCTATCAATGTCATTGACTTAAAAGCTCATCTTCTCACGCACAACCATCTCCTTAGGCCTTGCGAATCTCCACCTTGAAGGCTGTTTCACCAAAGCTCTCAAAAACGTTGACTTTCAGCTTGTAGTTCACGCCGCCAATGTCAATCTTCTTCATTTTCCGGCGATGCATCCAGAGTTCATCTCGCAGGGCGATGGCCTCTTTGCTGTCCGAGGGAAGCGCTCCAATTCCTATCCCCATGCTCCCTTTGATCGCACAAATCTCCTCATGGCGGTCTTTGTATTCAACCTCAAATGCATCGGCGCCGAGTTCCATTGCTTTTGAGGCCAACGTCGCCAGAATGTCGGTTGATTCTGAGTTCATGATGTCCCTCCCCTTGGCTTGATGGAACCTATTAAACTCCCTTTCCGGGATAAACGCCGGTACGGCTCATCCCGCTGAAGAGCGGGAGCGTTTTTGGAGTTCACGTGTAAACCTTTAACATAGAACCGCGTCTTCGCGTGAGACATTTTTTGGTTGCGGCCATTCCGCATCAGGTGAATGCAGAACGATTTTATACTTGTGTTTTGGTTTCATTTGTGCTAAAGTTAATTGTATCGATATCGAATACACGTGTGAACAGGCATTCATGGCATGGTTGCTGTCCGGTAAGGGGCGGATGGTTTTTTTGGGATTGGCGCTGATTCGACCGGTACAAGGATATGGAACAGGTCTTGCTTCTGAACATCACCTACGAACCTCTGAAGATCATCAACTGGAAAAAGGCGATCACCCTCTCCATGCTGGGGAAGGTAGAGGTGCTCGAGGAATATGGGAGGGAGATCCACTCCGTGAGCTTTACCATCAGACTGCCGTCCGTCGTTCGGCTCCTCCGGATGGTCAAGAAGCCGAAAGACGGCGTAAAATTTTCCCGGCAGAACATCTACGCCAGAGACAAGTACCAGTGTCAGTACTGCGGCCGCAGACTCCCGGTGGAAGAGCTGAGCTACGATCATGTGATCCCCAAGTCCCGGGGGGGGAAGACCCTCTGGACCAATATCGTCACTTCCTGCATGTCATGTAATCGGAAAAAGGGGGGACGACTGCCCAAGGAAGCCAACATGACCCTGATCCGCCAGCCTGCAAAGCCCACCTGGCTCCCTGCCCTCAGGATCACGATCGGGTTCAAAGAGGTCCCCACATCGTGGCGTGACTATCTCTACTGGAACGTGGAACTGATTGAATAGCCGTCGCCGTTCAAGGGCTCAGGGTTCGCCTGAACCGGTGAACGGCATGATCTACCTTATGGCCGCTGCAATTTTCTCTGCGGTCGCTTTGATCGCAGATATATCCCCCTTCTTGAGTTCCCAGTTGGCCACAGGGAGTTCTGGGCCTCCACTAACCCGCGGAATCAGATGAAGATGGTAATGGAGGACCACCTGATTCGCACCCGGGCCGTTGAGCTGAAGGCAGGCTACCCCTATCGGATTCAGGGCCTTGGCGATGCCCTGAGTAATCTTTTTCGAGGCCAGGTGTACGGCCGTCAGATCCTCCTCAGCAATCTCCCACAGGTCCTTGGCGTGGTTTCTGGGGATGACAAGGGTGTGACCGAGCGAGATCGGGTTGATGTCCTCAAAGGCCAGGACCTTCTCGTCTTCATAGACCTTGAAGCTGGGGATCTCGCCCCTGACGATTTTACAAAATATGCACGATTCCATTGGGTTCCCTCCTCTGGTACCTTCCGCGGTTCAGCCTTGTGGGTGAACCCGGAGTCAATTCATCACACTTGACCCCGTGGGCCCTGCCCGGTGCGCTCATGGATGAGCCCCTGGAGGAAGGCCCTTTTTTGTTCGGGGACATCAGGGGCCTTTCTGATGTTCATGGCCCTCATGACATCATAGGTCCCATCCTCAAAGAGGACAGGGACCTGTATGACATAGTCCGGATGATGACAGCATCCGGGTGCGAAAAAACGCCCCGGCCGCTTCCCCTCTCGCGTTCGGGTCCGGATCGCCGAAAGGGCCGGCTCGGGTATCACGATTCCCGCCTCTCCCGTGAATGTGGTTACTGTTTCGCCCGCGTCGAACAGCCGTTTTGCACGCATCAATCGCCTCCCCTTGTGTCATCTCGGCCAACCATTGAAGACCCTACCTGCTCCCTCCCGCGATGTCGAGAATTTTTTTGTGGGACAGGAGCCCGGCCGCCAGGTCCCTGAGCCGCGATATTTCGCGATCAGGAACCCCATGGAGCAGGCGGTGAAGGGTACGGACGGCATCAGGTATATACGCCTCGAAATAGGTCTTGTGCATCGCCTGCGTCAGATGGGAAAAGGCGCCCAGGATCTGCAGGTTTCGCTGTATGGCCAGATAGGGATAGTATCTTTCAAACGCCCCGGCCCATGCGGGGTCGTGGCCCTTGACCCGATCCAGATAACGCTCGTAGATCGTTTTCTGCTGCACCGTGGAAAGCCGGGTGTAGGGATCGATGGTCAGGGAGGCCACATCGTAGCCCAGGGGACCCAACCGTCCGCCCTGCCAGTCCACAAACCCGATACGCCCTTGGGAAACCATGATGTTTCGCGACTGGAAATCGCGGTGAAGAAAGAAGCCGCTGTCTGCCTCAGAGGCGGTCTCCGCCAGATGGCGAAATGCGGGATCGAGGTCCACCCCGTCTACCGGGAGGCCCAGATAACGTCCCAGAAAGGCATCCCTGAAGTAGTCTGCCTCATATCGCAGCATCACGGTCCGGTCATATCGGCCGGTCTGCCAACACCACAAAGGGTCAAATCCGGCCGCCCCCTCAATCTGGAGACGGAAAAGTTGCGCCAGCACCTTCTCATACATGGGGAGCAGTTCATCTCCCGAAGCGGCCGCATCGTGAAGGGTCATATGGCCCAGGTCTTCCATGATGAACCATCCGGATGTGAGATCGTATCGGTGAATTTCCGGGACAGGGATCCCTCTGCGGTAGAGGTGCGTGCCGATCTTGAGGTAGGCGTGGTTCTCACGCCTGACAGCAGGGGTATCAGGGGGATTGGACATGGCGATGAAGGAGTGCCCTGGTGCCCGAGTGACGATCCGCCAGAAGACGCGCCTGGACCCGTCGCCGGGAAGACGCTGAACGTCGGCCTCATCCGGGGAATGTCCCATCTCCTTCAAAAACCTCAGGACGGCTGTCTTTAACACGGGGTTCATGGGCGCGGCTGTAACGGAGAATGCCCGACGTTTGGAGCGCCTAACATTGTAGCGCGCCTTCGGCGATGCAATTTGATCAGAACCAGTGGCCGCAGTCTCACAGGGTTTCTCCGATAAGATCCTCCTTGACCGTTTTGAATGACGTTACGACGCTGTCCATCACCTGGACCCCCTTTTCGACGGTCACATCTTCCCAGAGGACAGACCGGCCCACCTCCGCATCCGCTTCGATGACCGTCCTGTTGCCCATGACGGCCCAGTCCCTTATCACGGCAGAGGGGTGGACCCGACAGCCCTCTCCAGACCACTGCCGATCCCCGTGCAAGGCCTCCTGGTTGGCGAGGAGATAACTGCGAAGGGTCCCCACATCCCGCCAGTAATGCCCTCTGGAGACATAGGCGCTGATGGGATGCCCCCCCCTGATCAGCCTCAGATAACAATCGATAATGCTGGAGAACTCCCCCGCGGGGATATGGGAGAGGAGGTCCGGCTCCATGATATGAATTCCCGTAAAGGCCAGCCTGCCGGGGCCGGGCTCGCTGCCGATATCCATGATCTCAAGATCGTCGTTAATCAGAACCTGGTTGAAGGGTTCGCAATCATGAAGGACGAGGGTGACCAGATTGCTGGCGTCCCGATGCGCCTGGAGAGCGCTGCCCAGGTCGATGTCGGTGAGGACGTCGCTGTTCATGACGATAAAGGAGGCGTTGTCCCAGAACCCTTCGGTGTTCTTGACGCCCCCGCCTGTTCCCAGGATGCGGGGTTCCACCGTGACCTGGATCTTAAGCCCGAAAGGTCGACCTCCGTCCAGGTGGGACACGACCTGCCCTTGATGGTGATGGGCATTGACGATCAGATCGTCCACACCGTATCGCCTGAGGTAGTGGATGACCCGGTCAATCATGGGCTGGTTGCCCACCGGCATCAGGGCCTTGGGTCTGTTCAACGTCAGGGGCCGAAGCCTCGTCCCAAGGCCGGCCGCCAGGATCATTGCCTTCATGACATTTTTTCCGTTGCATTTATGTTGAACTGATTATACACCATAAATAACCGTGTCAATGAATATTCCTGAAAAAATCGGAGGAAGACCGATAGATGCATTCCACCCTGGACCTGTCTGAGCTGGATAGCTGGATTGGCAGATTGTTCATGGCCGGCATCCCAGGGCCCCAGATGGACCGAGAGACCGAGGCCCTGATTCGGGATCACGCCCTGGGGGGCGTTATCCTGTTTGCAAGAAACATCCAAAATCCCGTCCAGGTAGCCACCCTTTCCAGCCGTCTTCAGGCCGCGGCCATGGACAGTCAGGGGATTCCCCTCTTTCTATCCGTAGATCAGGAGGGGGGGCGGGTTGCCCGATTGCAGGAGCCATTCACCCTCTTTCCCGGCAACACCGTCATTGGAGACGACCCGAATGGAGCAGAAATGGCCCTGGAATTCGGAAAGACGACCGCAAGAGAGATGAAGCTGGTAGGCCTCAATATGGATATGGCCCCGGTCGTCGATGTCCGTGTCGGAGCGCCCGAACGGCATTTGGACGGCAGGATATTCAGCGACGACCCTCTGAAGGTCGCCATGCTCGGCCAGTGCGTGGTAAAGGGCCTCCAGGAAAATGGAGTGATGGCAGTGGCCAAGCATTTCCCCGGTCTGGGCAGGGCGACGCGCGATCCCCACCATGACCTGCCGACCATTGAGGCGGATATGGAAGAGATAGAGGGATTCCATCTTCCCCCGTTCAGGGCGGCCATGAGCCAGGGCGTTTCGGCTGTGATGACCTCCCATGCCCTCTATCCTGCCCTGGACCCTGAATACCCGGGCACCCTCTCACACAAAATCGTTACCGGGCTTTTGAGGGAAAATTTAGGATTTGAAGGGCTCATTATCACCGATGACCTGGAGATGGGGGCTGTAAAGAGGGGGTGGGGTGTGGCCGAGGCCGCGGTGGCTGCCTTTGCGGCCGGTTGCGACATCCTCTTGATATGCAGGGATCAGGGGGCTGTCCTGGAAGGGATGACGCGGCTGAGGGATCGTCTCATCCGGGAAGAGATCCCGTTAAATCGGCTCCATCAGTCGGTGAAAAGGGTGATGGCGGCAAAAGACCGGTTTCTTGGGAAACGGACTGAGGTCTCTCTAACCGAGGTGAGAGATTATTTCGGGATACAGAGGCCAGGTTAGCTCTATGTTGTCCTTTTTCAAGTTTGAAGTTACGAGTTTGGAGTGCTTAAAGTTAGGAACGGAAGATTCCGATTTCAACTTTTAACTCCTCACTTCACACTTCACACTTTTTTCGGTAACTTCAAATTTTTTCCGTCAGGGAGGATGGCAATGCCGGTCTACACCTGGGTTGCAGAGACACGGAAAGGTCGGGTCATCAAGGGAGAGGTAGAGGCCGTGGATGAAAAATCCGCCGGTCTCCAGCTAAGGCGGCGGAACCTTACGGTCAAGAAGCTTAAGCCCAAGCCAAAGGATCTCTTTGAAGGTCTCTCTTTGATGAAGCCCAAGGTGACCAGCAAAGATATCGTCATATTTACCCGGCAGTTTTCCACCATGATCGACGCCGGCCTTCCCCTTGTTCAGGGGCTTACGATCCTTGCAGAACAGGCCGAGAACAAGACCTTTAAGGACATCCTCCGGCACATCGTAAAAGACGTGGAAGGGGGATCGAGCCTTGCCGAGGCCATGGGGAAGCACCCCAAGGTATTCGATGACCTCTTTGTCAATCTGGTCGCGGCCGGCGAAGTGGGCGGGATTCTGGACACGATCCTTCAGCGCCTGGCTGCATACATAGAGAAGGCTGAAAAGCTCAAGTCCCGCATTAAAGGGGCCATGACATACCCGATTGTCGTGGTGGCGATTGCCGTCATCGTCATCGCCGTCATCATGATCTTTGTGATCCCGGTATTTCAGGAAATGTTTGCAAGCTTTGGCAAGGCCCTGCCGGTCCCGACACAGATGGTCGTGGCGATGAGCAATTTTACCAAAGGAAACATTCACTACATGATCGCCGCCCTTGTGGTCCTGATCTTCCTGTTTAAACGCTACCGGGCGACTGCAAACGGCAGAAAGACCACAGACACCCTCGCCCTGAAACTCCCCATCTTCGGCCCTCTGCTGAAAAAGGTTGCAGTAGCCAGATTCTCCAGGACCCTGGGGACGATGATTACCAGCGGGGTCCCCATCATAACAGCGCTGGAAATCGTTGCCAAGACATCGGGGAATGTGGTCCTCGAAGAGGTGATTCTCGAGGTCCGCTCCAGCATTGCCGAGGGGCAGCCCATTGCCGAACCCCTTTCAGAGAATGACATATTTCCAAACATGGTTGTTCAAATGATCGCAGTGGGCGAGGCAACGGGGGCCCTAGATACGATGCTGGGGAAAATCGCAGATTTCTACGACGACGAGGTGGACACGGCCGTAGAGGCCATGACCTCCATGTTGGAGCCCCTGCTCATGGTATTCCTTGGAGGGTCTATCGGCGGTCTGGTGGTTGCCATGTACCTCCCCATCTTCAGCATGGCCGCTGCCATGGGATCGTAATTCCAGGACATGATCAGCCTTCAACAAAAAACACCTCAAGAGGAACTCCTGAAGAAACTTCAGATCCTGATGCTCTTGAGGGTGCTTTTCATTTCATTTCTCCTAGGCGCCCTCATTTTTATCAAGGTCCGCGCAAGTCGCTCGTATTTCGGCGATATCCATACCGCCCACTACCTTCTTCTCGCCGGCGTATATGTCATCAACATTATTTACGGGGTGCTGTTAAAACGGTCGAAGAACATCCTATTCCAAGCCTACGTTCAGCTCCTGATGGACGCCCTCATCATCACGGTCCTCATCTACACGACCGGGGGCATTGAGAGCATCTTCTCCTTTCTCTACATCCTGAGTATATTCAGCGGAAGCATCCTCCTCTACCGGAGAGGCGGCATGATCATGGCTTCCAGCAGCAGCATTTTCTATGGGGTGCTGCTGGACCTCCACTACTATGGGGTAATCCATCCCTTATCCAGCCGGTTGAGCTACCCTGAGCAGTATCAGAGTTACTACCTCTTCTTTACTATCGTGGCCAACATGGCCGCTTTCTATCTGGTGGGTTATCTCAGCAGCTTTCTCTCGGAACAGGCGAAAAAAAGCCGGGCGGCATTGAAGGACAAGGAAAGCGACCTTATCCGGCTGGAGGTCCTTCACGAGAGCATTATCGGGAGCCTGACATCGGGGTTGATCGTTCTGGATGACCAGGAAAGGATGATCCTGTTCAATCCCGCCGCAGAAAGGATGTTCGGGCTATCAGCGGCACAGGTCTACGGGCATCCGATCCGTGACCATCTACCCCACCTGGCCGGACACCTGAGCAGCCCCCCTTTTATGTCGAGCGATCCACCCGGTATACAGACGCAACTGACCAATGTAAGTTCTGTGACGTCTGCTGGGGAAAAGATGCACCTGCAGGTCTCCGTCTCTCCTCTACAGTTTTCGCCGGGTGAACATAAGGGACGGATCCTCATTCTGCAGGACGTGACCCGGATGAAACAGATCCAGGAAGAGATGAAAGAGGTCGAAGGCCTGGCGCTCATCGGCGAGCTTGCCGCGGGAATGGCCCATGAGATTCGGAATCCCATGGCATCCATCAGCGGGTCCATTGAGATGCTGAGAGATGAAATCAAGGAGAGTGATGTCAACACCCGCCTCATGGATATTATCCTCAGGGAAACGGAGCGGCTGAACGGTCTAATTGCAGACTTCCTCCTCTTTGCTCGGGCCCAGAGACCGCGCTTTACAGAATTTGACCTGAATCACCTGATCATCGAGTCCCTGGAGCTGTTCCAGAACAGCCAGGCATGCCATCCTGGAACAAAGATCGTCACGCATCTTCATGAGATGGCGGCCATTGAATCGGATCCAGGCCAGCTCAAGCAGGTCTTGTGGAATCTCTTTCTCAATGCGTCCGAGGCAATGGGTCACGGAGGGACCCTCCACATTGCCACATCGCTGGCACATGGATCGTCTGAGGCAGGATCGGACCAGATCAATGTCGTTATCCGCGATACGGGAAAAGGGTTCGATGAAGAGGAGATGCCCCGCGTCTTCCTCCCCTTTTTCACCACCAAGGAAAGGGGTTCCGGCCTGGGACTGGCCATTGTGAAGCGCATCGTTGACCGGCTTGAAGGAAAGGTGTCCGGCCGCAATCACCCCGAGGGAGGCGCAGAGATCACCATCGTGCTCCCGGTTCGACCGAATGCCCGGGAGGCGTGAGGGGTAAGACTGAAGGCGGAAGGAGTAAGCAACGAAGTGTGAAGTGTGGATTGGGAAGTTGAAAGTTCAAATCGGAATTTTTCTTCTTAACTCCACAGTCCAAAGTTCTCGTAATATATTGATATTATTGAATGTATAAATTCCGAGCCGTCATTCCGGCGAAAGCCGGAATCCAGTAAAATCATATGGTTAACCACGCCAAGGCGTGGTTCTGGACCCCGGTTTTCACCGGGGTGACGACTTTTTACGAGACGATCAACTTTAGGCACGTTAAACTCTTAACTCCAAACTTGGGAAACCAGCAACCAGCAACGAGCATCAAGACCATGTCCGTTTCAGACCAGAACTGGTTTGTCGATATTTCCCGTCCGAGCCGTTATATCGGCGGTGAGATCAACGCGGTTAGGAAAGACCCTTCAGAGACCGAGGTGTCCATTGCCCTCGCTTTCCCGGATGTCTATGAGGTGGGCATGTCCCATCTGGGCCTGAAGATCCTTTATCGTATTCTCAACGCCGAGGAATGGCTGGCCGCTGAAAGGGTCTTTTGTCCCTGGGTGGATATGGAGGCAGAGCTGAGACGGCTGAGACTCCCCCTGACGACTCTGGAATCGGGGAGGCCCCTGGCGGATTTTGACCTGGTCGGCTTCAGCCTCCAACACGAACTCTGCTACACAAACGTCCTGAACATGCTGGATCTCTCAGGCATCCCGCCGCTTGCACGGGATCGATCCGAGATCTTTCCCCTGGTCATTGCGGGCGGCCCCGCCTGCTTCAATCCCGAGCCTGTTGCGGATTTCTTTGACTTGATGGTCGTGGGGGACGGAGAGTCTGTGGCCATAGAGATATGCCGTGCCGTACGACAGGCCAAGCGAGGCCAACGAATGAGCAGAAGCGACCTGCTTCAGGACCTGCGTCATGTGAGGGGCATCTATATCCCTTCCTTTTTTCAGATCCATTATGGACCTCTTGGATCGGTGGAGGAGATCCTTCCGGTATACACAGATTACCCGGAGGTAAAAAAGGCCATCGTGCCCGATATAGACGCATACCCCTTTCCGGAACGTCAGATCGTGCCGTTCACCGAACTGGTCCATGATCGTGTGTCTATCGAGATTTCAAGGGGCTGTACCCGCGGATGTCGTTTCTGCCAGGCAGGCATGATATACCGTCCGGTGCGGGAACGGCGACTTGGATCCATCATGGATAAGGCGGAAAACACTCTCAAATGGACAGGCTATGAAGATCTCTCACTTCTCTCTTTAAGTTCCGGCGACTACAGTTGCATCGGGCCCCTGCTTAGGCTCCTGATGGATAGGCTCTCCCCACAAAACATCGGCGTGAGTCTCCCGTCCCTCCGGGTGGACAGCCTGGATACCGAGATGATGGAGCAGATCAAACGGGTCAGAAAGACAGGGTTTACCCTGGCCCCTGAGGCGGGCAATGACCGGCTTAGGAGAGTCATTAACAAGGGGTTGACCCAGAAGGATATCCTGGAAACGTCGCAGGCGGTTTACCGGGCAGGTTGGAATCTAATTAAGCTTTACTTCATGATCGGCCTCCCCTATGAAGAAGAAAAAGACCTCCTGGATATCATTGACCTCTCCAGACAGATCGCCCAGTTGGCCAGCAGGAGGGGAAAAAAGGCCAATCTGAACGTCAGTATCTCGACATTCGTGCCCAAGGCCCACACCCCGTTCATGTGGACCTCCCAGGTCCCCTTTGAGGAAAGCCGACGGCGGATACACCGAATCCAGGACGGGATCGGGAGAGGTCCCGGCTCAAGCCGAGTCCGGGTCAAGTGGAACCAACCCGAACTGAGCTGGTTGGAGGGGATTTTTTCGCGAGGGGACAGGCGCCTTGGCCGCGTGGTCTCGAAGGCCTGGGGACTGGGGGCGAAATTCGATGCATGGGGAGAGCATTTCAGAAAGGAGGTCTGGAAAGAGGCCTTCGTTTGTTGCGGGCTGGATCCTGACCTCTATCTGTATCGGGAGCGGGACCTCAAGGAGACCCTCCCCTGGGACCATATTCAATCGGGCGTCTCCAAGGCCTTTCTCAGAAAGGAATGGATAAAGGCAGTGCAGGCAGCCCTGACCCCG
The DNA here is from genome assembly GCA_030837545.1 of Thermodesulfobacteriota bacterium. Lineage (GTDB taxonomy): Bacteria > Desulfobacterota > DSM-4660 > Desulfatiglandales > Desulfatiglandaceae > AUK324. Next base: position 13,045 of record JAUPKI010000023.1, read on the forward strand.
GACTGCAGACGTCAATGCCTGGAGTGCGGCGTATGCGATCATCAGGATATTGATCCGGTCCTTCACCCCTGTCCCGAAATGGCCTTCGATCAGGCTTCCGGAACACCCAGTTCTTCTCCCGAATCTGCCACGAGGTATCGCATCACTTACAGAAAGCTCGCCAGGGCCAGGCATCTCAGCCACCTGGAACTTGCCCGGGTCATCATAAGGGCCTTTCGCAGGGCCGGACTGAAGCTGGCCTGTTCCAAAGGGTATCACCCTATGCCCAAGGTCTCATTTTTTACTGCCCTCCCGGTGGGGACCGAAAGCATGGAAGAGCTGATGCAGGTGGAATTGCTCCACCCTGCAGATGCCTCTGGGGTAAAAGAGAGGATCAATGCCGAGCTTCCCGACGGCGTGGATGTGACCCTTGTGGAGGAGATTTCCCCTGTTGAAAAACGGGTTCGCATCACCGAAAGCCGGTTCCTGATAACCCTTAACAAATTGAAATGCAATGAAAACCGCCTAAAACAATTTCTTCAGTCAGACTATTTTCCAATTGTCAAGACAGGCAAAAAAGGCGAACATGAGATCGATGCTCGGCCCCTGGTGAGCGACATCGCCCTTGTCCCTCCTGACAGGGTGCGCCTGACCCTAAAAGAGCGGGAGGGTCCCGGGCTGAAGCCGACAGAGATAATCAAAGGCATTTTCGCGCTGAAAGATGAGGACCTCCGGAACCTGGAGGTGATGAAAACGGGTCAGACCCTGGCATAGAAAGGGGATATGCCCGCCTCGGTTTCACCAAAAGGCAAGGTTTTTCTACCCGGTCTGTGTCGAGGCAGGCGGCAGGCCTGATCTTGCCCGGGATGAAGGCAACCCGCAAAACTCCATCCATAACGGCTCGATGCCTGCATCGTGCAGATATGTTTCATGCTTTTCACCTGACGGCTTACAACAGTGGTGTGATGACGATTTGAGGCCAAGGAGGCATTCACCATGTCCAACGAACTGATCATCAATGCAAGGCCCTATGAGACCCGGGTCGCCCTGGTCGAAGACAATGCTGTGGTAGAACTCCACATTGAAAGAGACGCCGGCCAGGAACTGACGGGAAACATCTATCGAGGGCGGGTCGCAAGGGTCCTCCCTGGGATGCAAGCCGCTTTCGTCGACATCGGGCTCGGCAGAACGGCCTTCCTCTATGTATCGGATGTTTATAAGGATTTTTCAGACCTGGAACAGATGATGCTCGTGAACAGCCAGACCGCGGAAGAGGCCGATCAGCGCGAGGAGACGGATTCCGAGTCGCTGCAAGCGGAGTTGTCCAATGAAAGCCCTCTACAGATCGAGGAACTGCTCCATGAAGGTCAGAACATCATGGTCCAGGTGGCAAAAGAACCCCTGGGAAACAAAGGGGCCCGGCTAACCTCTCACATTTCCCTTCCGGGGAGGCACCTGGTCCTCATGCCTACGGTCAACCATATCGGGGTCTCCCGAAAAATAGAGGACAAGGAAGAAAGGGAACGACTCAAGGGGATTATCCGTAAGCTCAGGCCTGGTTCTCTTGGCTTCATCGTGAGAACCGTTGCGGAGGACGGAACCCAAGAGAAGCTGGCGGCCGAGATGGACTTCCTCTTGAAGCTGTGGGGAAATATTCAGGGAAAAATGGAAAAGGGAACAAGCCCCGGCCTCCTCTACAAAGATCTTTCCATTTCCCTCAGAGCGGTGCGGGATCTCTTCACAAGGGAGGTGGACCGTCTGATTATCGATTCAGAGGAAGAATATGAGAACATCATGGAGTTTATCGACACCTTTGCCCCCAAGCTGAGGTATTCGGTCGAACTCTATGAGGGGTCTGATCCCATTTTTGACGCCTTTGGGGTCGAAATCGAGATCTCCCGGGCGCTGGGAAATAAGATCTGGCTCAAATCAGGCGGTTATATTGTGATCGAGTTGACCGAAGCCCTCACGTCAATAGATGTGAACACCGGGAGTTATGTTGGGAAGCGGAATTTAGAGGAAACCATCCTGAAGACCAACCTGGAGGCCGTCAAGGAGATCGCGTACCAGTTGCGGCTAAGGAACATTGGCGGACTTATTGTGATCGACTTCATCGACATGGAAAAGACCGCCAACCGCCACCGGGTGTTCATGGCCCTCAAAGAGGCCTTGAGCAGAGACAGGGCCAAGACCAATGTCCTCCCCATGTCCGATCTGGGCCTGATCGAGATGACCCGGAAGCGGACCCGGGCGAGTCTGAACCGGTTGCTGTGCGGCGCCTGCTTTTATTGCGAGGGGCGGGGTACGCTGAAATCGGCCAAGACCATCTGCTACGAGATATTCAGGGACCTGGAAAGGGAGTGCGCGAATCCTGAAGAGGGGGGGAATGTCCATATCCTGGTAAACCCGGAGATAGAAAAGGCCCTGAAGGAAGAGGAACAGAGGTCGATTATTGACCTGGAAAAAAGGATCAGCAGACGGATCATCATCATCGGCAAGGAAAACTTCCACATGGAACAATATGAGATAACCCTTTAGTGTCTTTTATGTTTTCTGCGGATCTTGGACATGGCCTCTTCTACCTCCTTCTTGGTGAATGTCTTCTTGCACGCGCTACACTGATACCTCTCTTCGACTATTTTGTCATAGATCAGATCATCAGAGAAGTTGACGCCATGAAACCGGAGGCAGAAATTGTAAACGAGGTTGAAATCTTTATTCGAGCAGGCATCACAAACAAAAAACTCTAAGATATCGTCCATCAGGATCCCCCATAGAATTACTTGGACCGCGCAAGGCACTCGGCACAAACAGTCGGGCACTGTTTGTATCCTTTTTTATCTCGCTTTACAACAGTTTTTTGCGATCCGGGGACTGGAGCCTGGATACTGGATTTTCCAAGTTTGAAGTTACGAGTTTGGAGTGCCTAAAGTTAAGAACGGAAGATTCCGATTTCAACTTTTAACTCCTCACTTCTCACTTCACACTTTTTTACTGGATGGTTGGATCATAGGGATGGCGCCTTTTCTGACCTCTGACCTCTGACTGCTGACCTCCGGCTTTTGATGCTGGATGCTGAGCGTCGGCGGGTTTTTTCGAGCAACCATCGACAATCCAAAAGGAGTCCCAACTATGTTTCTTCTCAAAAAGATCATCGGATCAATGGTGCTTCCCCTCCCGGCGTGCCTTCTGATCTGTTTTCTGGGCTTGTTTTTCCTGTGGCGCGGCAGGAGGGAGACGACCGGAAAGGTCCTCATAACGCTCGGCCTGGTTTCCCTTACGGTAATGAGCTATCTTCCCGTTTCCAGGGCCATCGATGATCCCTTGAAGGACCTCTTTGAGCCCTATATGCTGGTACCGGCGTCGGTTCAGGACCCGACTCCCGCCCAGGAGGTAAAATATGTGGTGGTCCTTGCGGGAGGACATACGGCCCATCCATCCATCCCTGTCACCGGCTGGCTGACCTATCATTCTCTCCTACGGGTCATGGAAGGCGTCCGAATACTCCGTCAACACCCTAAAAGCAAACTGGTCCTCTCAGGATGCGGGGCCTTTGACTCTGTCCCCGAGGCCCATGTCATGGCCGATGTGGCGGGCTTTCTTGGGGTGGACCGCCGCGATATCATCCTCGAATCCAGTTCCTATGATACAGAAGACCAGGCCCGCCTGATACGGCCGATCGTAGGAAATCACCCGTTTGTGCTGGTGACCTCGGCCATGCACATGCGGCGCTCCCTGGCTCTCTTCAGAAAACAGGGTATGGATCCGATCCCCGCCCCGGCCGGAGGGACAAAAGACAGGGAAATGGTGGTAACGCCCGGATGGTTTTTCCCCAATGTGGATGCGCTGGAAGATTCGACTGCTGCCGTGCATGAGTATCTGGGGCTTATCTGGGCAAGGCTGACGGGGCGTATCTGAGAGGATGGCGCCTTTTCGGAACTCTGACCTCTGATTCCGGCATTTGGTCGTTGATTGCCCGTCCAAAACCTGGTAAAGAGGATGCGGCCTATCTCTCACTCTGTGACATGGAACAAATGCCCGATCAAAAACGAGCCATCTACTTAAAAACGCTGGGGAAATTTCTGGTCCTCATCCTCTTTCTGGCCGGGGCAATCTGTCTCTTCCGGTTCACGCCGGCCAAGGACCTTGTCACGCCACAGTCTCTGACCCGCATCCTGAATGCCACGGGAGGGTGGGCCCCGGTTATCTTCATTCTTCTCGAGGCCGCGGCCATAGCGCTCTTTGTCCCGGCGAGCATCCCCATCCTACTGGGCGCCGGGCTCTTCGGGGCCTCCTGGGGCTTTTTCTGCGGATGGCTGGGCGCCGTAGGAGGGGCCAGCATAGCCTTTTTTGTGGGGAGGGCATTGGGGAGGGAGTTTGTCGCCTCCATGATTGGAGACCGCCTGGAAAAGTACGATAATGCCATTGAGAGAAACGGATTTACCACAGTTCTTTACCTCCGCCTCCTCAATTCCCCGTTCACCCCGTTGAACTACGGGCTGAGTCTGACCAAAGTCCGTTTTTGGGATTATTTCTTCGGGACCGGTCTGGGGGTCGCCGTCTCTATCTTCGTCCTCACCTTTTTGGGCGGTACCCTGAAGAATGTCTGGGTTTCCGGACAATGGCAAGACCTGATCTCCATGGAGGTCGGCTTCGCCATGGCGATTTTTGTCTTTTCCTTTTTCATTCCCATGATCCTCAAGCGGGTGCGGGGGGAGGCACCCCATCTTAATCCGAATTGAAAGGAGCTTGAACCGAAAATGACATCAGAACTGGATGCGTTATGCGTCGATACCATTCGAATGCTTTCAGCGGATGGCGTGGAAAAGGCCCGTTCGGGACACCCGGGGATGCCCATGGGCGCGGCCCCGATGGCCTATGTCCTGTGGACCCGTTTTCTGCGGCACAACCCCCGCAATCCCCGATGGCCCGACAGGGATCGGTTTGTCCTCTCTGCCGGGCATGGTTCCATGCTCCTCTACAGCCTCCTTCACTTGACCGGATACGATCTCTCTTTAGACGATATCAAGGCATTCCGCCAGTGGAACAGCCGGACCCCGGGCCACCCCGAATACCCCCTCACCCCCGGGGTGGAGATAACCACCGGTCCCCTGGGCCAGGGGTTTGCCAGCGGCGTGGGCATGGCCATGGCCGAACGGTTCCTGGCTGCCCGCTTCAATCGACCGGAATACCCGATTGTCGATCACTTCACCTACGGGATCGTCAGCGACGGAGACCTCATGGAAGGGATCAGTCACGAAGCGGCCTCTCTGGCAGGCCATCTCGGGCTCGGAAAGCTGATCTATCTCTATGACGACAACCATATCACCATCGAGGGTTCCACGGACATCGCCTTTACCGAAGCGCGCGATCTCCGATTTGAGGCCTATGGCTGGCACGTGCAGCGTGTGGCAGACGGGAACGACCTGGACGCCATCGAGGCGGCCATTGCAGCCGCCCGAAAGGCGACCGACCATCCCTCGCTCATCGCCGTCAGAACCCACATCGGGTACGGGAGTCCCAACAAGGCGGACAAGGCCTCTGCCCACGGCGAACCTCTGGGTCCTGAGGAACTTCGACGGACCAAGGAGAATCTCGGCTGGCCCGCGGAACCTCCCTTTCTGGTCCCTGATGAGGTGCGGGATCGGTTCCGATCGGCGATTGAACAGGGGGTCGAAAACGAGGACCTGTGGAACGAGAAATTCCGTTCATATGCCGAGGCGTTCTCCTCGCTGGCAAAAACATGGGAGGAATGTCTGAACGACGTCCTTCCTGAGGGCTGGGACAGGGAGATCCCCTTTTTCCCCGCAGACCCCAAGGGGATGGCCACACGGGTCGCCTCGGGCAAGGTCTTGAACGCCATGGCGCGGCATGTCCCCAACCTGATCGGCGGTTCCGCTGACCTGGCCCCCTCCAACAAGACCGAGATCGCAGGCGAACCGGATTTCCAGGCAGGCACCTACGGGGGCCGCAATCTGAGGTTCGGCGTCAGGGAACACGGGATGGGGGCCATCCTGAACGGCATGGCCCTTCACGCAGGCGTGATTCCATATGGAGGGACCTTTCTGATTTTTTCCGACTACATGCGGCCGGCCATTCGGTTGGCGGCCCTCATGGGCCTGAAGGTCATCTACGTCTTTACCCATGACAGCATCGGCCTGGGCGAGGACGGACCGACGCACCAGCCGGTAGAGCAGTTGGCCGCGCTCAGGGCCATCCCCGGACTCACGGTGATCCGTCCCTGCGACGCCAATGAGACCGCGGAGGCCTGGAAGGCGGCCCTGCAATCGACTGCCGGGCCGGTCGCCCTTGCCCTCACCCGGCAGGACGTTCCGGTTCTGGACCGATCTCTCTATCCCGGGGCCGACAACCTGGCCCGCGGGGCTTACATACTGAGAGATGCCCCCGGCGGCGTCCCGGACCTTATCCTGATCGCTACCGGGTCCGAGGTCCATATCGCCCTCAAGGCGGCCGCAACACTGGATGGAAAGGGGATCAAGGTCCGGGTCGTAAGCATGCCCTCCTGGGAACTGTTCGACAGGGAGGATGAGGCATACCGTCGTCAGGTCCTCCCCCCTGACATCAAGGCCCGGGTTGCCATCGAGGCAGGGGTCACGCAGGGGTGGCGCCGCTACGTGGGGGATTCGGGGAGGGTCATCGGCCTGAATCGGTTCGGTGCATCGGCCCCGGGCGCGGTTTTGTACGAGAAATTCGGGTTTACGGCCGATCACCTGGTTGAAACGGCCCTGTCCCTGGTCGGCAAGATCTGAATCCGCTCCTCCCCCCGCTCTCGGCATTCGGCCATTTCCATTTCTGATGCAAGGACAGGTTGCGCAGACCCATGGGTCCTCTGACTTCCACCGGATCAGCGGCCTTGACAACCCGGAGAAAGTGTTTATTTTTGAAACGTTTGTTTTAAGCGAATTATATCAACTGGTTATATGGTTTGTTCCTCACGGGGAAAATGGCCTGAAACATCAGGCGGCGGGAGACTGGGAAACATCCCGACGCGATCAGAAGGAGAAGGACGGATGGATATACAGGAAATCACGCGAAGGGTTGAAAAAGAAAGCCTGATGGTCAGGCAGGTGATGGCAGGGATCGAGAAAGTGATTGTGGGCCAGAGACACCTCATCGAGCGGATGCTGATCGGCCTTCTGTGCGACGGTCATCTCCTGCTGGAGGGCCTTCCGGGACTGGCCAAGACCACGGCCGTCAAGACCCTGGCCGCCTCCATCAGGACCACATTTCAGCGGATCCAGTTCACCCCCGACCTCCTCCCAGCGGATATACTGGGGACCCAGTTCTACCGGCCCGATACCTGCACCTTCGAGATCCGAAAGGGGCCTATCTTTCACAACATCATCCTGGCGGATGAGATCAACCGGGCCCCGGCAAAGGTCCAGAGCGCACTTTTGGAGGCGATGCAGGAGCACCAGATCACCATCGGCGAGACCACCTTCCCACTGGCCCGCCCGTTTCTGGTCCTAGCCACCCAGAATCCCATTGAACAGGAAGGGACCTACCCCCTTCCCGAGGCCCAGATCGACCGGTTTATGCTCAAAATCAAGGTGGACTACCCATCGGCCGAGGAAGAAAAGGAGATCATGGCGAGGGTGTACGCCGGCCTGGATGAAGATATGGAAGGGGTGGTGGAGGTGGACCAGATCCGGTCCGCCCATGAGACCATGAAACTGATCCATATGGAGGAGCGGATCATGGATTACATCGTTCGACTGACCGCAGCCACCCGCCGACCCGAGGAGTTCGGCCTCGATATTGGGCCCATGATCAGCTACGGGGCCTCGCCCAGGGCCTCCATCTGGCTCGGCATGGCCGCGCGCGCCCATGCCTTTCTGAGCGGCCGGGGATATGTAACGCCCCAGGACGTCAAGTCCATGGCCCCGGACGTGCTCCGTCACCGGATCATTCTGAGTTATGAGGCCGAGGCCGAAGAGAAGTGCGCGGACGACCTGATCAAGATCGTACTGGAACGGATCGAGGTCCCCTGACATGCTGTCTGAGGCGGTATTTAAAAAGATCCAGCGGTTCCACTTTACCACGAGGCGCATGGCCAACGACCTCTTTGCAGGCCAGTACGAGAGCGCCTACAAGGGGAGGGGGATGGAGTTTGCCGAGGTCAGGGAATACCAGATCGGCGACGATATCCGGACCATCGACTGGAATGTCTCGGCCCGGTTCGGCCACCCCTTTGTCAAGGTCTTTCACGAGGAGAGGGAACTGACCGTGATCCTCATCCTGGATCTCTCCGGGTCCCATCTTTTTGGAACCAGAGGAAGATTCAAGCGGGAACTCCTGGCCGAGGTGGCCGGCATGCTCGCCTTCTTAGCCATCCGCACCAACGACAAGGTAGGGGCCATCCTCTTCAGCTCCGGGGTGGAGAAATATATCCCCCCCAAGAAAGGGGCGTCTCTTGTCTGGCGCCTGATCAAGGAGATCTTCACCTACGAACCCCGGGACCTGAGGACCGACATCGACGCGGTCCTGACCTATCTGAACCGGGTGGTCAGACGTCACTCGATCGTCTTTCTGATATCCGATTGTCTGGATGCCGGGTTTGAGAAATCGCTGAGACCCACGGCCAAAAAGCATGACCTCACGGTCATCCAGGTGACAGACCCGGCCGAAGACGACCTCCCTGAGGTGGGGCTGGCGGCCCTCAGAGACCCTGAAACCGGCGAGACCGCCCTCTTGAATACCCGGAGCAGACGCCTCAGGGAAAGGTGGGGGGCCTTTCGCAGGGACCAGCGGGTGTATCTCAAGGATCTCCTGACGCGGGCCGGGGTCGATCACGTGGAGCTGACCACAAATGGGCCGGTGCTGGAGCCCCTGACCCGGCTCTTTGAGATGAGGAGGCGACGACAATGACGGGGGTAAGGGCCGGCCGTTTCGGGTATATGGCCCTGCTCTGTCTGCTTCTCTGGTCCCAGGCGGCCTGGGCAGGCGGATCAGATAGCGCCGCGACCTTCTTGAAGGCCCGGTTCTTACCGGATTCGGCCCAGGTGGGGAGCATGGTCGAACTTGCGCTCGCCTACCGGCTGCCGGAAGGGTCCCAACTCCCCTCAGAGCCCCAGATCAAGGGTCTTGAGGGTCTCGCCGTTGCGGGCATTCAGAAGGGGAGTGGTGAAATTCGGGTCCGGCTCCTGGTGGATCGTCTGACTGAATTCAAGACCGCTCCTCTTTCCCTGACCTATCTGAACCGGGAAGGGCACACAGAATCCCTGCACGCGGACCCTGTCGCCCTGACGGTCCTGTCAAACCTCGGAGAGCGGCCGGAAGAGGCCCAACTGAAACCGATCTATGGGATTATACCGACGCGGTCCAGCCTCATGAAACGCATGCGGTGGGTTCTCGTGGGCCTAACTGCCTGCGCAACGGCCTTAGGCATTTTTCTATGGATGAAAAGAC
>JAUPKI010000237.1 GCA_030837545.1 Thermodesulfobacteriota bacterium
CCGTCGTTCAGATAGACTTCTGTCAGTTGGTACGGCGGTCCCACATTCGGGTTTACCCGAAGGACCTGAGAGGGCGATAGCGCATTGGGATCTTTGGCGTATTTCACAAAGGTCAAGAGTTTGGGGTGGGCGCCGATCCACAGGTTCGCTTCCCTATCCACTTCGATGTTGTCCACGCCCGTGCCGAGGGGGATCTCCCCTCTGAGAGAAAGGTCCCCGGTTGCTGCATCCCGATCGTACACGTACACCTTCTTGGCTACGGTCGCGGCTACATAGAGTGTCTTGCCATCGGCACTCTTGTTGATCCCATTGGCATAGGCCAGGTCCCCTGCCACCTTGCGGAAGATCTTGCCATCATAATAGAGGACATTCGAGCGGGCCAACTGGAGATAGTCCTCGAGGGTCCGGCCCCAGCGGGAGGCCGAGCCATGATCATTGGTCACGTAGAAGGCCTCCATGCCGACCGGAAGCACATCGTTGGGGCTGATCATGAGGCGGTCCTGGATGGATTTACGGTGTACGAGCTTCCCCTTTTTCAGGTCAAAGATTTCCACGAAGTGCCCCTTCTGGGTGTGGTTGACCACAAACAGGGATGCCCCGCCTCCCTTGTCCAAAAAGAGCCCGATGCCGTGAGGATGGAATTCCTTCTGAAAATCCGATGTGAGGTTGACCAGAGAAGGGGATGGAGCAGCAAGGTCATAGCCCAGGATTGCCCCCTGTCGCCCTTTGCCCCCATGAAACCAGGGCCTTCGGTCATCCGAGGAAATAAAGGCCAGGCCGGTTTGCGGATGGATGGTAATGTCTTCGGAACTCAGGACCCCGCCGACCGTCCGGCAGGGCCCGGAGGCATGGGGCACAATGGTCTTGAACTCCCCTGAATCATAAAGGGTCTTGAACACAAAGGCGGCGATGGCCAGCAACAGCACGCCGGGGACGATCCAAATCATCTTCTTGCGTTTCATGATACCCCCTTCTGGGTGAAATCTACCACACGAAACCCCTACGGCCTTCTCCCGGAACCCTGAAAACTTATAGACGTATCCCTGCTCTGATGATCTTTTCTCTCAGTTGAAACACGGATAACATCCCCGTTTCCCGGGAGTTTTGATCCGCCTACCATTCCAAAGTCCTTGCTTACAGCATTCCTGATTCGAGAAAACTATAGTACCCACCCCGGTTAAAAATAATGTGATCCAGGAACTCGATCCCCATAACCCTGGCTGCCTGCTGAAGTTGATGGGTTATGTCGCGATCCGCCTGGGAAGGTTCCAGTCCACCCGTCGGGTGGTTGTGGGCCACAATGATGCCGGAAGCCCTATCCGCCAACGCATCGGCAAACACCTCTCTGGGATGGACCGGGCTGCGATCCACAAGACCGATGGAGACCACCCGCACATTGAGTACCTCATTGGCGCCGTTGATGGTTATGGACAAAAAATGCTCCTGTTTTCGGTCGGCAAAATGACGGATCAGGGGGAGCACGTCCGCAGACGTCGTGATCTTCAGACCTTCGGGTTTGATGCGCCGGCGCGCATATTCCATGGCCGCCAGGATGAGGGCGGCCTTGGCGCAGCCGACCCCCGCGAGCCCGGTCAGATCTTCGACGCGGACCCCAAAGCCCCTTTCATCCATAATTCGAGCCACCTTCCCCGAGAGGGTCATCACATCCATTTTGGATGTTCCCTTGCCAAGGAGAACGGCAATCAGCTCTTCGTCGCTGAGGGCCCCCGCTCCCTTTGCAAGGAGCTTTTCCCGGGGCCGGTCCTGCTTGGGGATCTGCTCAATGCGCCTGGGCATAACTGTCCCCACTGGCAGACAACTGATGGTCAATGACCGTGACGGCCATGATGTCGAAGATCCCCCCGGTATCGATGTATTTTTTGTCAGCCAGTTCATCGTACCGACTCCGCTCCGAGTAGGCATGCTGGATCAGGCCGTTGACGTGTATTCGATAGGGTTCATACAGGTAGGCCCGATCATCCCGGTGGGCCTGGACGGTCGCTCGAATCTCCCTGTCTTCCACCTTCTCCTCCGTCACCTCCCTGATGTACAGCGCCTCTTCGTCGGTAATCTCAAACCTTGCGCGGATGTCTGCGATCATGTCCTGGACCGATACCTTTTTGGGCGGGGGCCCGGCCCCTCGGGTTCCTTTGCCGGCCTTGAGCTTCACCGTGCCCCCGGTTTGCACCTCCCCCTGATAGGTGACGGCGGCTTTCACCACCTCTGTCTGACGAATCTGCTTCATCAGGTCCGAGACGCTCCCCTGCTTAATCAACTGAGGTCCTACGTATTCAGCAAAAACCGCAAATTCCTTTACGTTATCCGGATAGGAGAAAAAGCAGGTCAAGAAATGATAGCTCTTGACGAAACGGGCCAGGAGGTAAACAAAATTCTTTCTCAGCGCCCGGTCTGATATCCTGGATTGAAAAAACATGCGCAAACCGGCGATTTTGAACTGCACTTGAGCATCGGTTCCGTTGGCGAGCAGCGAAACCAGTTCATGGGCGTCCTTTTGCGAAAACACGCCTGTTTCGAGAATTTCCCGACAGAGCTGGACGCATGCCTCCTTATCCGGTTCCCCTGGTTCAAAGGGTGTGCCTTTGCGGTATTTGACAAAGGCCTTTAGAATAGCCCTGGCATTGTTCGTAAAGTCCACAACAATGACCTTCGATTTCCCCTCATGGCAGCGGTTCAGCCGGGATACGGTTTGAATGGCGTTTCGGTCCGCCACGGGCTTGTCGAGAAACATGCCTGCCAGGAGCGGTTGATCGAACCCCGCCTGGAATTTATTGGCTACCACCATGAGACGGTAATCCTCCCCCTCGAAGCGGTCCTCGATGAGTTCCCCGGCCTTCAAATCGTTTACGCCGTGTTCGCTGATCGCCGCATTGGTTTCGGGATGGATAAAGTCGGAAAAGGCGTAAAGGACCTTATAGTCGGCCTTCCTTTCTTTAAGCTTTTCCCTGATGATCTCAAAATATCGAAGCCCCGCCACCCTGGAACTGGCGACGATCATGGCCTTGGCCCGGCCGTCGATGAGGGGCATGACCTTTTCTTCAAAAATGCGCAGCATCACCTCGGCCTTGTACTGGATTAACCCATCGTCCTTGAAGGCCACATTTTTGAGCGCTTTGGCCACCACGCCGATGGGATACACCTTTTCCTCATCCGGTTTGGGGACCACGGGGCAGTGCAGATGGTACAGGGTTTTGTAGGAAATAATGCTCGTTGCCACATCCACAATATACCCTTCGGCAATGGCCTCGGCCTCGCTGTAGATATCGAATGGCTGGCCAAAGAGGGTTACTGTGGCGGGGGCCGGGGTGGCGGTGAAGGCGACGAAAAGCTGGTTCGTGTCGTTGGCCTGGATGATGCGGGCGATCCTCTCCTCATCGTCCTCCTCAGGGGGCTCGCTGTCGGGGGTCTCCCCGTCGCGGAAAGGGACTCGAATGGCAGCGCCCATTTTCCCCTCCTGGGACCGGTGGGCCTCGTCAATGAGAAAAGCCACGCGCAGCTTTTTTAACTCCTCGTTCTTCTGGATCTCTTCCAGGACCCATTGAAATTTCTGCTGGGTGGTCACGATAATGGGCCTGCGCTCCTTCAAAAAACGGGGGAGATCCATGGATTTTCGCGCCAGCCCCACCACGTCTTTCAAGTGGGTGAAATTGGCCAGATCGTCCTTGATGTTTTTGTCCAGGGACTTGCGGTCGGTCAGGATAAAGATCAGATGCACCGCCTTTTCGCTGGAGTCCGGTTTGAACAGGCTGTGGAGCCGATCGGCCAGCCAGCAGATGGAGAGGGTCTTGCCGCTGCCGGCGGAATGCTGGATGAGATATTTGTGCCCCACTTGCCCTGTCGCGGTAAAGCGGCGCAACACATCCTCGGACACCTCTCGGACCATTCGGCTCTGGTGAAAGCGGGGGAAAATGGTGAAGGGTTCTCGTGCCTGGCGATCTTCCTCCGCCTCCCGGCCCGGGACCCTGACCAAGAAGAACGAAAGGGCCTCCAGGAGATGATCCCTGGAAAGGACCTCCCGATACAGGAACTCCACCGGGTATTCATTCTCGGTCTGGGCCTGGTTGGTCAACCCGGCATTGTGCCACCGGAAGTTTTCTTCCCGTCTTGGGTCGGTGGCCGCCATCACGTCGTTGGTGTCGGCCGCCAGATACAGAAAGGGATACTGAAACACCTTTTGGAAGTGATCCCTCGCTGCAAACTGGGACACCGCGTCATGGACGTTCTGGTTCTTTTCGTGTTTGACTTCAAGGACCACAATCGGGAGGCCGTTCAGGAACAACACAAAGTCGATTTCCTCATGGGTC
>JAUPKI010000238.1 GCA_030837545.1 Thermodesulfobacteriota bacterium
ATTGAAGACCTCAAACGTCCTTCTAAATCCAGTTGTAAAGCAGGACTGCTGGCACAAATGTCGTCCTGTGGGCTGCAAATTTCAGGGCTGAAATGCCGAACACAATCGACTCTCGTGCGAGTACGCCTAAAAAATCGAATCCTGGACCGAGAATTCAACCTTGAATCCCGCTACAGCGGGAAACCTTTGAACCCCTGAACGGTTACGAAAAACGAAAGACAGTCGCGCGACAATGAATTACCGCGAATGACGGCCGAAGGCCAAATGACCGCTAACCCATGACCAGTGACCAACACTGAGCGAGGTTTTTTTAGATAGTGAACGAGATTCAGAACTTACGAAATATAGGCATCAGTGCACACATCGATTCGGGAAAGACCACCCTGACCGAGAGGATCCTCTACTACACCAAGCGGATTTTCGCCATTCATGAGGTCAAGGGCAAAGACGGTGTGGGCGCTACCATGGACTCCATGGAGTTGGAAAAAGAGCGGGGGATCACGATCGCCTCGGCCGCTACCCACTGCGAATGGAAAGGACACCGGGTCAATATCATCGATACTCCGGGGCATGTGGATTTCACCATTGAAGTGGAACGGGCCCTGAGGGTCATGGACGGGGCTGTCCTGATACTCTGTGCGGTCGGGGGCGTTCAATCCCAGTCCATTACCGTTGACCGGCAGATGAACCGGTACGCGGTCCCGCGGATCGCGTTTATCAACAAATGCGACCGGTCCGGTGCCGATCCTTACAAGGTCGTGGACCAGTTGCGCCAGAAGTTGAATCATAACGCCGTCCTCATGCAGATCCCCATAGGCCTTGAGGCGGAATTATCCGGGGTGATAGACCTGGTTGCCTTGAAGGCCCTTTATTTTGAAGGCCCTCATGGCGACGATGTGCGGACCGGGGAGATCCCTGAGGAGATGATGAAAGAGGCCCTGGCTAAGAGGGAAGAACTGCTGGATGCCGCCTCTATGTTCTCCGATGATCTCATGGAGGCCGTTTTTGAGGAGAGTGTGACCGAGGATCTGATCCATGAGGCCGTGCGGAAGGGTACGATTTCAAGGATGCTGACCCCTGTATTCTTGGGGTCTGCTTATAAGAACATCGGCGTACAGCCTGTACTGGACGGCGTCAACCGGTACCTTCCCTCCCCAGCGGAGGCAAGAAATATAGCCCTTGATCTTGACAGAGGCGAGACTGAGGTCGCCCTCAAAACAGATCCCGATTTGCCGGTTGTGGCCCTGGCATTCAAGCTGGAGGTGACGCCGTACGGGCAGTTGACCTATCTCAGAATCTATCAGGGATCGCTCAAAAAGGGAGACGACCTCGTCATCACCCGCACCGGGAAGAAGATCAAGGTGGGACGTCTGGTCAGGATGCACGCCGATCAGATGGAGGACCTGACCTCGGCCTGCGCAGGCGACATCATCGCCCTTTTCGGCGTGGAGTGTTACTCCGGGGATAGCTTTACAGACGGCCGCCTTAACTACAGCATGTCATCCATGTTTGTACCCGCGCCGGTCATTTCACTGTCCATTTCACCTGAAGACAACAAGTCCCAGAATAATATGTCAAAGGCCCTGAACCGCTTTGTCAGAGAGGATCCCACCTTCAAGTCGCATGTGGATGAGGAATCGGGGGAAACCATCATATCCGGGATGGGAGAACTCCACTTAGAGGTCTACGTGGAGCGGATGAAGAGGGAATTCGGCGCCAACGTGGCGACCGGCATGCCCCATGTGGCCTACCGCGAGGCCATCACCCGGCAGGCGGCGTTTGACTACATCCACAAGAAACAGACCGGCGGTTCGGGTCAGTACGGCAGGGTGGCCGGCTTTATGGCGCCTTCTGAAGAGGGGGCGTATGAATTTGTCAATCAGGTCAAGGGAGGGGCGATCCCCACAGAATATATCCCGGCCGTGGATAAAGGGTTTCAGTCGTGCCTTCAAAAAGGGCTCGCGCTCGGGTTTCCTGTGGTGGGGATGAAGATCACCATCAACGACGGGAAGGCCCACAGTGTGGACTCCTCTGAGCTTGCCTTCAGCCAGGCCGCCATCGGGGCCTTCAAACAGGCATACCTGAAGGCCGGGCCGGTCATTCTCGAACCGGTCATGAAGGTGTCTGTGGAAGGGCCTTCGGAGTTTCAGGGCAATGTCATGGGTTCCATCAATCAGCGACGGGGGCTGATCATCAGTTCTACGGAGGATGGTAATTTCACCACCATCGACGCAGAGGTCCCGCTGTCAGAGATGTTTGGATACGCAACGGTGCTCAGGTCCCTGACCCAGGGCAAGGCGGAATTTACCATGGAGTTTTCAAAGTATGCAAGACTCCCGGAGTCCCTGGCAGAGGAACTCAAGGCAGATTTAAGCAAGAGAAAAAAAGGAGATAAAAAATTGTGAAAGATTTTATTTCGGTCAGTCCGCTGAAGATCCTGGAGAAATCATCACACGGGCAGTTAGGGCCTGGGAACCTGGGAGTCCTCGTTGCCCGGGCCGGAGTCGGCAAGACCGCCTGTCTGATTCATATCGCGTTTGATAAGATTTTTCGTAAGGAAAAGCTGGTCCATATTTCTCTTGAAGAGGGGCCGGAGAAAGTGGCGTCCTACTATAACGTCATCTATTCTGATCTGCTGAAGGCCCTTTGTATGGATGATGACGATGAATATCGGTTTTTCATGGAGCGCAACCGGATGATTCTCGCCTATCTCAATCAGAGTTTTGACCTGGCGCGTCTTGAAGCCAGCCTTAAGAATCTGGCAGAGCGGCTTGAATTCAGGCCTGACACCCTTATTATCGATGGTCTGGACTTTGAAAATGCCGGAAGGGCGGTGTTTGAGGGACTTAAGAAAGCGGCCGGGGAATTTGAGGCCGAGATATGGCTCTCAGCCCTGTCTCATCGCCACATCAGCGAGGTCAACGAGAAGGGCATCCCGTATCCATGCCATGAACTGGATGATCTTTTCAGCATTATTGTTCAGTTGCAGCCCGAGCGGTCAGGCATCCTTCTGAGACTTCTGAAAGACCACGACAGGTATCAGATCCCCGAGAACAGCATCGCGCTCGACCCCAATACCTTTCTGGCGCTGGCATGAGGCATGGAAAATGAAGGTCAATTGTCAGGATCATCGGCAATCCATGGAACTGCTCGGTCTTAGGCTGAGGCTCGAGAAGGGCGTTCCTGACCCGAAAGAGCGGGGCGAGATCGAGAAGAGGATCCAGGCGCTCGAAAAGGATCTGAAGCTCGCTTGATCCGACGTTTCATCGTTTTTCAGAGGATGGCTTACCCCTCCTTCAGAAGGCGGTTTAAAAATTGGGTTGTGGTATAGACTTTAAATTTCTGCGCTCTCAGTTTGGCATTGCTCAGGTTGTGCACGCAGGAATTGCACTCCGTAAGAAGCACCTCGGCCCCCACCGCCTCCACCTCCTCCAGCCGCCGCCGGGCCATGGCAATAGAATTGGCCGGGTAACCCCCCCTCACGCCTCCGCCAGCACCGCAGCACAGGGCGTTTGCACGGTTGTTGGTGAGCTCCACAAAGTTGGGCGCGATTTTTTGGATGGTCTTTCGGGGCTCCTCGTAGATACCGGCATGCCTCCCCAGGTCGCAGGGATCGTGATAGGTTACCTTTTTGTCGGTTTTGACGCCAAAATCAAAGCCGGTGAGAAACTGGGAGATATGGACCACATCAATGCCCTTTTCCTTGAGACCCGCATACTCGGGCTTCTCGTTGAAGGTTCGAAAGCAGTAGGGGCATCCGGTGATGACGTTTTTGCACCCCGTTGCCACGATACGCTCCAGATTGGTTTGTACGTGGTTTTTCTGAATGGCATAGCCCAGATCCTCCAGGATCCCGGAGCAGCAGGCCTCGTCAATAAGGGTATAGTCCACCTGAAGGCGATCCAGAAGGGCCAGAGTCTCTTGTGTGGCCTCTTCCTCCCGGTAGGACCCCACACATCCCACAAAGAACACATATAGGGCTTTCCGATTGCGCTCCCGTTCAAAATCCGGCGGTTCCTCTTCCCCGTAGATATTAGGGCTTGTCTGGAGCACTTTGTTCATCCCCACAAAGGCCGGATGACAGGAGCCTACGCGGACCATATCTGTTCGAACGCTCTTGATGATCTCCGGCACATTGACCCCGGATGGGCAGTTCTTGGCGCAGGCTCCACAGGTGGTGCACTGAAACAGGGTTTCGATCAATTCGTCGTTCAGGGGGACGGTGCCTTCCATGACTTCCTTGAGCACGAGCATTTTGCCGCGGGCATTGAATGCCGGTCTTTTGGTGATTCCAAAAACCGGGCAGACGGCCCTACAAAATCCACAGCTTGAGCATCTGAGCACCTGATCCCGAAATTTTTCTGCAAATTGATATTTCGTTTCCATGTTATGCCGCCTCCAGGGCCATCTTGCCGGGGTTGAGGATATTGTTGGGATCAAAGAGCCGTTTGATGCCCCTCATATATTCCATGCTTTTGGAGTCGTGCTCCATGCCCATGAAGCGGGCCTTGGCCAGTCCGATCCCATGCTCGCCGGTGAGGGTGCCGCCCAACTGAATGACCTTTTCAAAAAGCTCGGCGGACGCCTCTTCCACGCGATGGACTTGGTCCGTTTGGGTCCCGTCGAAACTGATGACCGGGTGGAGATTGCCGTCGCCTGCATGTCCCACCGTCGGGATAATAAGGTCGTACTTCTTGGCCAGATCGGAAATGGCCCGAAGCATCTCGGGGACCTTTGACATGGGCACGGCCAAGTCTTCCACAAACAGATTGTTGTTGATTCGGGCCATGACGCCGTAAGCGGTCTTTCGAGCGGTCCAGAGGGCTTCGGCCTCCTGGCGGTTGTCGGCACGCCTCACCATGGACGCCCGGTTGCGCTGAAAGATCGCCACCACCTTGTCAATCTGATATTCCGTCTCTTCCCGAGTGTAGCCGTCTGTCTCGGCTACCAGGATGGCCTCCACCTCCGGCAGATTGAGGGAGGTGTTCTGGTTGATGGCCTTGAGGGTTTGCTGATCCACGATCTCCAGGGCGCAGGGAAGGATCCCCGAGTGCATGATCTGGCTGATGGCCCTGCCCGCATCCTCGAGATCATCGAACATGGCCATGGCCGTGGAGAGCAAGGGCGGCTTGGGGTTGATTTTGAGGGTGATCTCCGTGATAACGCCCAGGGTCCCTTCCGAACCCACAAAGAGTTTAGTCATGTCGTAACCCGAAGATGTCTTCATACATCGAGAGCCGGTACGCAGCACACCGCCGTCGGCCAGGACCACCTCCAGGGCCAGGACATAGTCCTTGGTGGTGCCATACTTGGCACCCTTGATGCCCCCTGCATTGGTGGCCACGTTGCCGCCGAGGGTGCACACGTTGCCGCTGGCCGGGTCCGGGGGGAAGAAAAATCCCTGAGGGGAGAGCTTCCTGTCGAGGTCCGCATAGACCACGCCGGGCTGCACCACCACGAGACGGTCCTCGATGTTGATCTCCAGAATCTTGTCCATCCGGCCCATATCCATGACCAGTCCGCCCCTTTCAGGAACGG
>JAUPKI010000003.1 GCA_030837545.1 Thermodesulfobacteriota bacterium
CACCAAGCTCAATCAAGAGGAAAAGATTTCCATCCTTCTGGTAGAGCAGAATGTGAAGCTGGCCCTGAAAGTGGCGCCCTATGCCTATGTCATGGAGACCGGCAGGATCGTGTTGGATGTTGCCTCTGAAAAGTTGAGCCAGAACGAAGATATCAAGGATTTCTATCTCGGCATGGGTGCTGGCGGAAAAAAGAGCTTTCGCGATGTAAAGCATTATAAGCGAAGAAAGAGATGGCTGAGCTGAACCATACATATGGAGGTCTATTATGAAGAAAAGATTGGCTTTGATGACCGTGCTCATTTTTGGACTGAGTGTCGCTATGATGTCCTGTGTCACCACGCAGGTCAAACCCACAGAGAAGAATTTTGTTGCACCGAAGATCGAGCTGGAGGCCTTTGAGGTCCCCTTTTACGATGGCTACTGGTACTTCGCGGCCGCGACCAAACCTACCAAGGGGGAGGCCGGCGATCGCGGCGCATTCTTGCCAATGACGTTTACATTCAAGATTACCAACCCGAATGAATATCCGATTAATCTAAAGGAAATTAAGTACTCAGTCGCATTTGATAAGGAATTCGTGATGATAACCTCAGCAGATGCGTTATCTAACTGGATCCCGCCGGGAATGTGCGACCAGGTGAAGGTCACCACCATGATCACTGCCCGGTCTGCCTTGGTGGGCCTGCTCCTTGCCAATGCGGTCACGCTGAAGGCGAAAGGGTGGGAAGCGTGGGCGACCCTCGAGAAATGGTGGAAGGGCGTACCCGACGGAACAACGCCTGTAACGTTAACCGAATGTACGTTTATGTTTGCTGCGGATGGGGTGACGAAGGTGTACCCCTTTACGGTTCAAGCGCAGTAAAAACCAAGCAGCACGATGAGCCGTCACGGTGACGGATCAATTTTCTTGCCCCCACCCACCCCTCCAAGCGGGAGAACGGGTGGGGGCATTTTTTTGTAAGGAGGACTATGGGAATATATGACTTTACCTTTTATGATCTGATCAGCCGCAATGCAACGGCCTTTGGCGGCAAGGAGGCATGGTTTGAGGTTGATGACGGCCGGGCCCTGACCTTTTCTCAGTACAAAGAAAGTGTGGACCGCCTTGCCTGCGGGCTCCAGAAGTTCGGAATCCGCAAGGGCGACCGGATCGGGACGATTGGAAAGAACAGCCTTGAATATTTCCTCCTGTATGGCGCTGCAGCGGCCTTGGGGGCGATCATGCTCCCCATCAACTGGCGGCTCTCTGCCGATGAGATGGGATATAATCTGAATGACTGTCAGCCGCGGGTGGTGTTTGCCGACAGGGAATTTCAGGAGAGCATCAATGGACTAAAAGACAGGCTTCCCTCCGTAGAAAAATTCTTCAACCTGGGACCTGCCAAGGGTGAATTTTCGGATTTCCAGTCATTGCTGGATCAGGGAGATGAATTGGATCCTGTGGAGGTCCATACGGATGACGGATTTGTTATTATCCACACCGCGGCGGTCGCCGGACGGCCCAGGGGCGCCCTTCTGAGCCATGGCAATGTGCTCTGTGCGGATATGCACATAGATTATCTCTGTCGCCTGATGCCGCAGGACGTCCATCTCAATATCCTTCCCCTGTTTCATGTGGGCGGACTCTTTATGGCGACGGCGTCCTTTCATGCGGGGGCCCTGAATCTCAATGTGAGCAGGTTCGATGCGGAACAGGCGGTAAAGCTCATCGCAGAGAAAAAGGCCTCCGTGCTGATAGAGTTTCCCCCCATTCTCGCATCGATTCTGGAAGAGCATGAAAAGACAGGGACCGATATCAGCTCGCTGCGGGCAGTAGCCGGTCTGGAGGCGCCCGCCACCATTGAAAAATATCAGAAGCTCACGGGCGGGAGCTTTTATGTCCTGTATGGGCAGACCGAGACGTCGTGCCTGGCCACCTTCGGACCTTACAATGATCGGCCGGGCTCGGCCGGCAGGGTGTTGCCCATGGCGGAGGTGAGGCTTGTGGACGATTATGATCTCCCGGTCCCGGTGGGGATGGTCGGGGAGATCACCGTGAAAGGCCCCATGGTCTTTAAGGGCTACTGGAACCTTCCCGAAGATAATGTCTACACCTTCAGGAAGGGCTGGCATCATACCGGCGATCAGGGACGATTTGATGAGGAAGGCTTCCTCTGGTATGCAGGCCGCAAGGCGGAAAAGGAACTGATCAAGCCAGGCGGCGAGAATGTCTATCCGGCAGAGGTGGAAAAGGCTATCCTGGAGCATCCGGCCGTTTTAAAGACCGTGGTATTCGGGGTCCCGGACCCCAAGTGGAAAGAGGGGATCAAGGCGGTCTGCCAACTCAGGGAAGGGAAGTCCCTTGCAGCACAGGAACTCAAGGATTTTGTGGGAGAACGGATCGCCAGATACAAGAGGCCCCAGTATGTGGAATTTGTCGCTAAGCTGCCCACCCTCGAGGACGGGACCGTTGACAGGGCCAGGGTCAAGGAGCTGTACGGCGAGAAGGCGTAACAGAAAAGATGTGGGTCAGGATTGAAAGCCCCGCCAGGTGCGGGGCTTTTTTTATGGCGCTTCAATTCCGCTTGAACTGCATCTTCGTTTGATATATGATTTTACAGCGCTAACAGATGATGCTTTTCCCGAACCTTGAAGCTCTGAACCTTTGAACCCGTGAACGGTTACCAAATGACTGGCGGAGGCTGTCGTTAAATTGAGCCCCAAGCTAAAGAAGTTCCTTAAAATTCCGTTCATTATCCTTTCTCTGGCGGCGCTCAGCGGCGTCTGGCTGTGGTTTGGGGAAGGAGGATTTGCCCGTCTGCATCATAGCGAAGCCGAGCGTCAGGCCTGCATCGAGAGGATCCACAAGCTTGCCGCAGAGAACCAGTTGCTTTTGCACGAGGTCGATCTCCTGCGCACCGATATGACCTATCTGGAATCGGTGGCCAGGAGGAACCTGAATTTGATCAGGGAAAATGAGGTTTTTTATAGATTCGAAACCGGGTCGGATAAACCCCCTGGTGGACCTAAACGTGCGGAAGGAAGGGTCGATCATGATGGAACACGATAAGCTTTTTGAAGAGATCTTGGATCATGGACCCTCGGCAGGGTCTCTTGTCCTCATCCTCGCAAGGATGAAAGAAGAGGGACGTCTCAATCAGGTGGTGCGAGCGTGCATCCGGTTCCTGACGCTCTACCCGGATGATGTTCGCCTGCGGACCCTGTTGGCGGAATCGTATGCAGAGATCGGATTTATTGCCCTGGCCGAGAGCGAGTTTGAAAAAGTTGGGGTCATGATCGACCAGATGGCCTCAGCCTACCGGTCCTTGGCCGAGATCTATGCAAGGGAGCAGAGACACTCAGAGGCGGCGGATATGCTCACGCGCTATCTGGCCCATTACCCGGGGCAGCTCGAAGCGCTTGAATTATTGAGGCGAATGGAAACGGCCCGGCTTCCGAAGGGGGCTTTGCCGGAAATCGAAGGCCCTATAGAGGATCTTGTTCCGGAAGCGGATGAACCCGAGGATGAACTGGTGGATTTCGCGACGCCCACCATTGCCGAACTCTACTATTCTCAGGGACGGATAGACGCTGCCATCCAGACATACGAAAGGGTTCTCAGCAGACATCCCGAGGACGGCGAGTCCCTCAAACGCCTGAGGGAGTTGAAAGAGATGGTGAGTCTATCGCCAGAAATTGAGGAGCAGCGGCCATCGGCTGTCCGCGCAAAAAAGGAAGGGATGATCACCATCTTGGAGCGTTGGCTCCCTAAGATCAGGGAGTTAAAATATGTCTGATACGTGGCCCGATTTCAGGTTCATGGCTACCGGCATCGGAAGTGTTCCGTTTCAGGATATCGAGGGGACCTGCCGGGAGATATCTCGGTGGGCGCCTGCCATGCCG
>JAUPKI010000239.1 GCA_030837545.1 Thermodesulfobacteriota bacterium
ATTTCCGGCCCCCCCTTTCAGGGAGCGATCCCCTTGAAGAAATCGATTCGATCCTCCGTGAACGGACGCCCGCCTATGAAAGCGCCAGTGATTACCATGTGTGGACAGACGGCCAGACCCCTGAAGCGGTAAAGCAGAATATCCTGAGGGCCTTGCCTCACATCCACACAGGCGGTACAGGGAGGACCGATTAGGATGGCAGGGAATTCGTTCGGAAAGGCGTTCAAAATAACCACCTTCGGAGAATCGCACGGAAAGGGGGTCGGCGTTGTCATTGACGGTTGTCCGTCGCGCATCCCTCTGTCTGAGGATGATTTTGTCAGTGAGATGGCAAGACGCAGGCCCGGTCGCACCCCGCTGGATACGCCCCGATCTGAGACTGACAGGGTGGAAATCCTCTCGGGTGTCTTTGAGGGGGTCACCGCCGGTACTCCCATTGCCCTCTTTATCCGCAACCAGGATGTCAGGAGTGAGCCTTATGAGATGCTTCGAAGGCTGTTCAGGCCGGGCCATGCGGATTACACCTATTTTAAAAAGTACGGCCATTTCGATTTCAGGGGGGGCGGGAGATCCTCTGCGCGCGAGACCGCCGCAAGGGTCGCTGCCGGCGTCGTCGCCCAGAAGGTCCTGGCGCCGTTAGAGTTACGAATCATGGCTTATACATTGGAGATGGGGGGTATCCGCGCAGCGCATATCGATTTCGATGCGATCCTTGAAAATCCCTTTTATTGCCCCGACATGGCTGTCGTCGACAAAATGAAAGAGGTGCTTTCAAGGGCAAAGGAGTCGGGGGATTCCATAGGAGGCATCGTAGAGGTTCGGGCAACCGGGTGTCCTGCGGGATTGGGCGAGCCGGTGTTTGATAAGCTGAGCGCGGATCTTGCCAAGGGCGTGATGTCTGTGGGGGCCGTGAAGGGCGTAGAAATCGGGGCAGGATTTGAGGCGGCCAGGCTGACAGGCTCCCAGAATAATGACCCGATGACGCCGACCGGTTTCAAGACAAACCATGCGGGCGGCATCCTGGGCGGTATTTCAAACGGAGACGACATTATCCTTCGCGCCGCAGTCAAGCCGATCCCCTCCATTATGATCGATCAGGAGACCATTGACCGGGAAGGACATCCCGCCCGGTTGAAGCTCGAGGGTCGGTTCGATGCCTCTGCCGTGCCCCGCGTTGTGCCTGTTTTAAAGGCCATGGTGGCCATTGTCATTGCCGATCACTATCTGAGGTTAAAGTCCATATTGTAACCCGACAGAACACGTAGGAGAGAAGATGTCTGCACATAATCGTCGTAATTTGTAAGGGTTCACGGGTTCAAAGTTAAGGACAGGGACGCAACTAAAGCCCCGAACGTCTTCCAAATCCCGCTGGAAGGCGGGACTGACTTCGCAAAAATGGCTTCTTATGGACCATCAATCTCCAAATGGGAGACAATGAATCTGGGTGCCTCTCATGTGAATACGTCCAAGAAACCTGATCCGGCGACAAAATTGCAACCTTGAATCTCGCGCAACGCGGGAAACCTTTGAACCCGTGAACGGTTGCCATGAACCGTATTGTCAACATTGGGGCCGTTGAGGCCGAAACCAGCATATGCAAGAGGAGATGATTCGAGATGAACGCATTAAGACTTGCCTCGCTCAATGGGGATCACTTAGGCCGGACGATCATATCGGCGGGGAATGTGAGATTCGGAGAAGATTTTGTGGTGATTGCCGGCCCTTGCAGCGTGGAGAGCGAGGAGCAGACCCTTAAAACCGCGCAGGAGGTAAAGGCGGCAGGCGCCCATATGCTCAGGGGCGGTGCATTCAAGCCAAGGACCTCGCCCTACGATTTCCAGGGGCTTGGTCTTCAGGGGCTGAAGATCCTCGAAAAGGCCAAACAAGAGACAGGACTCCCGATTGTCACCGAGGTTACCGACCCACGGGATGTGTCCTGGGTGTCTGAATATGCGGATGTCCTTCAGATCGGCACCCGAAACATGCAGAACTTTTCGCTTCTCAAAGAGGTCGGGAAGATTGACAAGCCCGTACTCCTGAAGAGGGGGATGAATTCTACCCTCAAGGAATGGCTCAATTGTGCGGAGTACATCCTGGCAGCCGGGAACCCCAACGTAATCCTTTGTGAACGAGGGATAAGGACATTTGAGACCTACACCCGAAATACCCTGGATCTGAGCATCGTCCCGGCCGTTAAGGAGACGTCGCATCTCCCCATTATTGTGGATCCCTCTCACGGAACCGGGAGACTGAGCATGATTGAACCGATGAGTCTTGCTGCCATGGCGGCCGGCGCGGACGGGATTATGGTTGAGGTGCACTGCAAGCCCGCTGAGGCCATGTGCGACAAAGATCAGGCCATGTCGCCGGATATGTTCGGGGGACTTATGAAAAAGCTGCACATATTGAGGTCCTCCATGAGCAAGATGAATGGAAAGGCCATGCAAGGGTCAGGAGCAAGCAACTCATGAAAGCCATTCAGATTCGTGGGCGTAACGGTGCATCAGCCATACTGGTAGGCGAGGTGCTTGAATCCCTCGCAAGCTACGCCCCATTGGACAAAACAATGATTATCACAGACACCAATCTCTGCCGCCATTATCGAAAGGATTTCCCCCCCTCCTGGAACGTCGTTGAGATCCCCAGCGGAGAAAGGGCAAAGTCCCTTGAGACCGTCAAAGAGATATGCCTGCGGCTCATGGAGATGGGGGCCGACCGGTCATCCTTTATTGTGGGGATCGGCGGGGGAGTTGTCTCGGATATTGCGGGCTTTGTCGCCTCTATCTACATGCGCGGCATCCGATTCGGATTTGTTTCCACAACCCTCCTTGCCCAGGTGGATGCCGGCATCGGCGGAAAGAATGGCGTCAATCTCGATGGCTATAAAAACATGGTGGGGGTCTTCAGCGAGGTGAATCATGAATCTGAAAGAGATCAGGAAAAAAATCGACAGCATTGATGGTCAGATATTGCAGCTTTTGAACGCCAGGATGGAACAGGTCCTGATAGCGAATAAGTTTAAGACCGAAATCGAGGACACCGATAGGGAGAAGGAAATCCTTGACAGGATACGGATAAGCGCTACAGGCCTAATTCAGGGCGAATTTATAGAAAGAATCTTCACTGAGATGATTCAGGAAAGCAAAAGACTCCAGAATGAGGGATTCAATCTCATTGCCTTTCAGGGAGACCATGGGGCCTATAGCGAAGAGGCATCGATCCTCTGGAACAGCCGTCTGGTCCCTTTTCCATGCAGGTCGTTCGCCGAGGTTTTCGAGGGAGTTCAATCGGGACTCTACGACTATGGAATGGTTCCCGTGGAAAATACATTGGGCGGTTCCGTGGATCAGGTCAATCACCTCCTTATCCATGCCGATCTCCATGTGGTCGGTGCCGTAGAACTCCCTGTGCGCCATTGTCTCCTTGCACTGCCGGACACGGACCACAGACAGATCCGGAGCGTCTATTCCCATCCCCAGGCCCTTTCACAATGCCGCCGATTCCTTTCAAGGAATAACCTCGAACCCGTTCCATACAACGACACTGCCGGGGCGGCAAAAATGCTCTCAGAAACACGGCCCAAGAGGTCTGCAGCCATTGCCAGCAGGCTTTGCGCCCCTCTATATAACCTGGAGATCATCAAGGAAGGCGTAGAGGACATCGATAGAAACATGACACGATTCCTTGTCCTGTCCAAGGGAGAGGCCATGGGAGAGGGGGATAAATGCTCTATTGTGTTTGCCACCGAGCACAAAGCGGGTACGCTCTTTAACGTGCTCCGGGTATTCGCGGAGAAAGATATCAACCTCACACGGATAGAGTCCATACCCAACGAGCCGGGGGACTACGCCTTTTTCCTCGATTTCGAGGGGTCGGACAAGGACCGGCCTGTTATGGAGGCGCTTGCAGACGTCGAAAGGATGACAACCCAATTCCGGCTGATGGGCTGTTACACAGAGAGGAGGGGCCAATGAAGATACTCATACTGGGCGCCGGGCATATGGGTGCCTGGCTGGTGGAAGAACTCTGTCTCGACCATGACGTGGCTGTTTACGACCTGGACAGAAGAAAGCTCAAATACTTTTTTCATGTCACACGATTTCTTGAACCATCCGAGACCAGGGGGTTCGGGCCTGAACTCGTCATTAACGCTGTCAGCATTGCCAATATCCATGAGGCATTTGAAGACGTTCTCCCCTACCTCCCTGAGGGGTGCATCCTGTCAGACATTGCCTCTGTGAAGACCGGCATCGGTGAACTGTACAATACCCTGGGAAGGAGGTTCGTCTCGACGCATCCCATGTTCGGTCCCACCTTTGCCAATATCCGGGACCTCCGGAATGAGAATGCCATCATTATCAAGGAGTCCGACGAGGAGGGAAAGGCCTTTTTCAGAAATCTCTACAAAGCCCTTCATCTCAATGTCTATGAGTACACCTTTGAGGAACATGATCAGACCATCGCCTATTCGCTCTCCATTCCCTTTGCCTCATCCATGGTATTTGCCGCCACCATGAAACAGCAGGAGGCCCCCGGGACAACATTTAGAAAGCATCTTGATATCGCAAAGGGACTCTTTTCTGAGGATGATCACCTTCTTGCCGAGATCATGTTCAACCCCCACACCGTCTCACAGATCGAGGCGATCAATTCCAGTCTCAGCTACCTGACGCATATCATCAGGGGGAGAGATTATGAAGAGATGCAGAAGTTTCTCAACAGAATGCGGCATAATATAGAATAGGGTTGTGAGATGATGATCTGCATTCCCATCGTGGCGAAAAACAGTGATAGCGCCATCAGGAAGATGGCCAAGGCCCATACCCTGGCCGATGTGATCGAGATACGCCTGGACATCATGGAAGAAATGGGCGGCCACATGACCTTTGCCGCTCTCGACAGCGGAGAGGAATCGGCCTCAGGGCAGATTTCTGTACGCCAGATGAAAAAGATATGGGAGCTGCTTTCGTCATGAAAGTGGATCAGCATACCGCGCTTTACGGCGTCATTGGAAATCCGGTCAGGCACTCCCTCAGCCCGACCCTCCACAATGCCGCCTTCTCCGCCACAGGCCTCAACGCGGTCTACCTTGCCTTTGAACCCGCGGATATTGAGTCTTGCGTACGGGGCATACAGACGCTCGGCATCAAGGGGACAAGCGTTACCATCCCCTTTAAAACCTCGGTGATCCCATATCTCAGCGACATGGATCCTTTCGCAAGGCGGATCGGCGCCGTCAATACCATCGTCAATAGAGGCGGCAGGCTGACGGGATACAATACGGACGCCCTCGGGGCCTTGAAGGCCCTGGAAGAGGAGATAGAAGTTCCGGGCAAGACCTGCATCCTTGTGGGCGCCGGGGGGGCGGCCCGGGCGATCGGGTTTATCCTGAAACAAAAGGGGATCGCAGTAACCGTTGTCAGCCGGTCCCGTCATACCGGAGGAGGGCTTGCACGCTCCCTGGGCTGCAAATTCATCCCATTGGAAGACATCGGGTCTTCTGAGGGAGATATCCTGATCCAGACAACGCCTGTCGGGATGTGGCCCCATATGGATCAATGCCTGGTCCCGGAACGGGTCCTGAGAGTGGGGATGGTGGTCATGGACATCGTCTATCGCCCCTCAGAGACCCGTCTTCTGAGGATAGCCAGGGCCAGGGGCTGCACGACGATCAGCGGCGTTCAAATGTTGATTCATCAGGCCGCCGAGCAGTTCCGGCTGTGGACAGGGATCGATCCCCCGTTGTCCCATATGAACAAGGCCATAAAGGTGGCCCTCAAACAGGATGACCTTCACTGATCTGCCACCGAGATTAGACGCCGTGGTTCGAATACCCGGCTCCAAGAGCATCACCCACCGGGCGATCATCGCCGCGAGCCTGGCAAAGGGAAGGAGTGTCCTCACGGACTTCCTTATGTGTGAAGACACCCGATATACGATCAACGCCCTCCGTGAGCTCGGTTTACTGATCGCACTGGACGGGAACCGTCTGATGGTGGAAGGGCAGGGGGGATCGCTTGGCAGAGGTCTCAGGGGGAAAACGATCTACCTGGGCAACTCCGGGACTTCCTTTCGCCTCCTCTTGTCGGTAGCGGCCCTGAGCAGGGGCGACTTCGTGCTAACTGGCACAGCCAGGATGCAACAACGGCCGATCGGTCCCCTGGTTAGCGCTTTGAACCACCTGGGAGTGGAGGTCTCCTGCATCGGGCAGGATGGTTGCCCCCCGGTGCGCATTCGGGCAAGAGGCCTTCGAGGGGGAAAGGTATCCATCTCAGGGGATCAGAGCAGCCAGTTTCTCTCTTCCCTCCTCCTGTCCGGCCCTTATGCCGAGACGGACATTGCCGTTGAGGTCACCGGAGAACTGGTCTCAAGCCCATACGTCGAGATGACCATCCACGTGATGGACCAGTTTGGGGTTCGCATGACCCGCGATCATGGCCGTTGCTTTAGGATCCCTTCGGGGCAGGGTTACAAGGCGCGTAAGTTTGGCATCGAGGGGGACGCCTCGTCGGCGTCCTATTTCTGGGCCGCGGCCGCCATCACCGGAAAGACGATCGCCACCACCAATATCTACCCCCACGCGACGCTGCAGGGTGATATCCGCTTTCTTGAAATCCTGGAAAGGATGGGATGTGTCATTGAGAAGGGATCGGATTGGGTGACAGTGCATGGCCGGGATCTCTCGGGGATGGAGGTGGATATGAGTGATCTGCCGGACATGGTCCCTACCCTGGCGGCAGTAGCGCTCTTCGCGAGGGGAAGAACCGTCATTCGAAACGTCGCCCACCTCAGGCACAAGGAGAGCGATCGACTGCATGCCGTAGCCAGTGAATGGGGCCGAATAGGCGCCAGCGTAAAAGAGCTTCCTGATGGTCTCATCATCCATGGAGGAAGCCCGCTTTCACCAGCGGTCATGAATCCTCATAACGATCACCGTCTGGCCATGAGCCTGGCAATCGTAGCCCTGCGGGCGCCGCACCTCGGAATCATGGACAAGGATTGCGTCAAGAAATCCTTCCCGACATTCTGGAACTTATGGAGCAGCCTTCAGAAAAAACCAACAAATTGCGGGCTCAGATGAGGAACGCTTAGTACATTCTGTCATAAATACGATTTTCTGTAACATCTCAATAATCAGGAGCAGACCCCTGGATTCCGGCCTCCGCCGGAATGACGAACAAGCCAACCACCCGTCATTCCGGCGAAGGCCGGAATCCAGTCCCGCTACAGCGGGATTCGGGAGGAAGCAGGCCCCGATTTACTGAGAAGATACTCGAAAACTGTCAAGGAATTTGGCCCGATCCACAATCCTTGTCCGCAGATTCCTTCCGCGTTCAGAGTTCCGCGTTCAGAGTTCATTCCTCATTTATTACCGACTTGTAATCCTCAGGAAAGGCTGACGTAAGGCTGACCTGTTATATTCCTGTCAACTTGATCGGGACATCCTTTGGCGGATTGTCCCTTCACCAAAACCGATTCAACGAAAGGAGAGATCATGAACATGCAAGCAGTCCCGCATTCTGCGGGATTTCAGGCGAGGGAGGAGGGCAATTACCAGGCCCTATCGAGGACAACCGGGGGAGGGATAAAACCTTCGGCGCCCCAGTTTACCAGTATCCAGACCATCAATGATTCGGTTCAGAAGGCGTCCACATGGGTAAGGCCCCTGGAACAGGAGATAGGCCGGGTGATCGTCGGCCAGAGAATCCTGATAGAACGGCTTTTGGTGGGACTCCTGTCAAATGGCCATATCCTCTTGGAAGGGGTGCCCGGTCTGGCCAAGACACTGGCCCTCAAGACATTGGCCGCTACCATTCAGACAGGATTCAGGCGGATCCAGTTTACCCCCGATATGTTGCCGGCCGATATCGTCGGCACTGAAATCTACAACCCGAAGGATGTCTCGTTCGTGGTCAAACACGGGCCTGTTTTCGCTAACCTGATCCTGGCGGACGAGATCAATCGGGCCCCGGCCAAGGTCCAGAGCGCCCTTCTCGAGGCCATGCAGGAGCGGCAGGTGACTATCGGAGAGAAGACCTACAGGCTCCCGGACCCGTTTCTGGTCATGGCCACGCAGAACCCGATCGAGCAGGAAGGCACCTATCCCCTGCCCGAGGCCCAGGTGGACCGGTTCATGCTGAAGGTGGTCGTCACCTACCCGTCCGTCTCTGAAGAGCGCATCATTTTAGATGCCGTAGAGACCATCGATCATACCGTCCAGGTGCGCCAGGTGGTTTCAGAGGAAGAGATTGTCAGGGCACGCCAGGTGGTCAACACGATCTACATGGACGAAAAGGTCAAGGATTACATCGTGAGCCTCGTCTATGCCACTCGCGCCCCAGAGACCTACGGACTTGACCTGAAACCTTATATCCAGAACGGTGCCTCTCCCAGGGCGACCATCAACCTCAAGACAGCCAGCAAGGCCCTGGCATTTCTCCAGGGTCGCGGATATGTCACACCTGAGGATGTCAAGTCGATTGCAATGGACGTGCTCAGACACCGGGTCAACATCACCTACGAGGCAGAGGCAGAGGCCCTCACCAGCGAAGACATGGTCCGAAGGATACTGGAGACCATCCCGGTGCCCTGAGCAAGGAATTTGAGATTTGAAATCTGAGATTTGAAAGGAACCAAGAATGGACACCCACATCAGCAGCGAGATCCTCAACAAGGTCCGCCAGGTGGAGATCAAGACGAACCGTCTGGTGGATGAGACCCTTGCAGGACATTATCATTCGGTTTTCAAGGGCCGCGGCATGGACTTCGATGAGGTGAGAGAGTACGTTCCGGGCGATGACGTACGGACCATTGATTGGAACGTCACCGCCCGCACCGGCCGCACCTACGTCAAAAAATTCACCGAGGAACGGGAACTGACCATCATGCTCATCATCGATGTGAGCGCCTCGGGCGAATTTGGTTCAGACAGCCAGAGCAAGAGAGAAATCATGGCCGAACTGGGAAGCGTCATCGCCTTTTCGGCCGTGCGGAATAGCGACAAGGTGGGGCTGATCCTGTTTACAGACGAGGCAGAGCTCTACATACCGCCCAAAAAGGGGCGGACCCATATCCTGCGCGTCATTCGGGAGATCCTCTTTTTCCAGCCGGAGGGAACCCGCACGGACATTGCTGCGGCCATGGATTTTGTCAATCAGGTGATTCGAAGGCGGGCCGTTGCTTTTCTCATCTCGGACTTCTGCCTGCCGGGGGACTTTGAAGATTCTCTTCAGGGCCTCCGGCCCAAGCTCCAGATAACCAACAGGCGTCACGATCTCGTGGCGGTATCGGTGAATGATCCGAGGGAGAGGGAACTGCCGGACATCGGTCTGTTGACCATTGAAGATTCCGAGACCGGGGAGCAGGTGGAACTGGACACGACCCTGCCGGAGATCAGGGACGGCTTCGCCCGGCTGGCCGATGAACGCCGAAAGGAACTGCGTCGGTCCATCCGATCTGCTGGTGTGGACCTGCTGGAACTCTCCACCGACAAGAACTACCTGCCGGGACTGCTCAACTTTTTTAGTTCGAGGGAAAGGAGGAGGCATTGATGAAACGCCATCTTTTAAGGATCATGGTCCTGACGGGGCTATTTATGCTCCTGGCCGCGGGTACGGGACTGGCAGCAGGTCAGCCGGCACTGCCCCCCGGCAATTCGTCGCCGCTCATGGCGCTCCCCCGGTCGCCGGCGGCTTCCCCTTCGCCCCAGGCCATGCCTCCGGGTCAAACCGCAATCCAGCCGGCCGCGGCGGACGACATCCGCGACATTCGGGGACCTCTCCACATGCCGGACCCCCTTGTCTGGCTCTACTATGCCATAGGGGCGTGCCTGGCATTAGGGGCTGCAGCAGGGGCCTGGCGATGGTTCCGCAGGCACAAGGCCCTGCGGGCAAAACGCGCCTTTGAAATTGCATTTGAACAGTTGGAGCGGGCAAAGGCCCTGATGAAACCTGAATTGGCCGACGCATTCTCAGTAGCGGTTTCGGACGCCGTCCGCACGTACATTGAAAAGCGTTTTGAGGTGCGGGTCACCCGGCATACGACCGAGGAGTTCATGGCCCGGATCGGGTCCGAACCCGTCGGCGACCTGACCGAATACAGCGATCTGTTGCAGGACTTTTTAGGTCACTGTGATCTGGCCAAATTTGCACGCTGCGTGCTGACCATCGATCAGATGAAGGAGATGCACCAGAGCGCATGGCAGTTTGTCGACAGGACAAGACCGCGGCCGGAAGAGAAGAC
>JAUPKI010000240.1 GCA_030837545.1 Thermodesulfobacteriota bacterium
GATGCCTGCAAAGGACGGCAATTTTTTGGCCACATCAAAGGTGGAGGCATGGGCCTGCCACGAACCAAAGGCATCATTGACATAGAGGTCCGCAAGAGACGCCAATTCACCGGCCAGGGCCTCCCGCGCCGGTCCTTTAGCCTGTTCGCCCTCAAACCAGCGGGTATTGGGGAGGTAGATCATTCCGATCTTTCCCTCCCTGAGGTCGGAAATCGCCGGATCAATGGATCTGTCCAGTCGCGTAATACCCTTTTCGGGGTCTGCCGGGAATTCCGCGATATGAATCTTTACAGGGAGCTTCTGTTCCAGGTAACGAACAATAGGCCCTACCGACTCATCCTCCCGGCACGAGATGCGGCCCGTCTTCTTGTCCTTAGGCCTTCCCACATGGGTCATCAGGATCGGTTTTCCCCCGCCGGCGGCAATGGCATAGAGGGTCCCGATGGTGGCGTCAATGCGGTATGGATCGTTGATCCGGCCCTTCTTGACCACGTTGTGATCGACCCTCAAAAGGACGACCTTTCCTCTCATGTCGCTCTGCTGCATCACCCTCAGCCGGGGGTCCAGTTTACCTTTTTCCATTTGGCATCCTCTCCGATTTCGATTATAAGATTTGGATCACCCAAGGCACATGTGATGGATTTTACTGAATGGGGCCTAAAAGTCAACCACCTTTATGAGGCGCAAGGGACGGGGGCAGGGAGCACGGAGCGGGGAGCAGGGGGCAAAGCGCAGGGAGCAAGGCGTTAAGCGCAAGGTATGGCCGAAAGCTCGAAGCTCAAAGCTGAAAGGGAAAAGACGTTATCGGGTATCAGTTATCGGTCAACAGCATAGCGCATGGGGCATAGCGCATGGGGTTCCTAAGCCTCAATAAACTCAACAAACCCCATTATCCAGTATCCAGGAAGGAGTCCGCATTGATTGTACGGAACCTGAATGACAAGGAAGTGATCGAGACCACCTATCGCGCCCACGGCGGGGCCATCGCCCAGATGATCCTGGACCGGCGGACCTTGAAAGAGATCGGATTTCTGGCCATTGCCAGTCTCAAGCCGGGCAAGGAAATCGAGGCCCACGTCGATCCGATGGAAGAGATCTATTTTGTGCTGAGCGGGTCAGGGGAAATGCGGGTGGACGGGGAGGCCCGGGCGGTCAAGCCCGGAGATGCCGTCTTCATCCCCACCGGCGCGAGTCATGCGCTCTTAAACGACGGCCAGGAGGAGTGCATCATCCTGGTGGTGGCGTCTCCCGCATGGTAGGGGCATGGCGTGGAACGTGTCCTGATTATCCGACCGGGGGCACTGGGGGATACCCTGATGCTTCTTCCGGCGCTCAGCGATCTCGGCGGCAAGGCCGCTGTCACCTTTGTGGGGAGGCGGCCGGGGCTTGATTTTATTCGGCCCCACGTAGATCGCGCCATGGACCTGGAGGCATCCGGCTGGCATCGGCTGTTTATGGACTTACCGGCTGGGGAGGGCCTCCCTGTCCCGGACGTAGATACCGTGGCAGCCTTTTTTAGCGATGAAGACGGCATGATCCGGCGCAATCTCGAGCGGTTCATGCCCCACGCTGAGATCCATGTCTTCCGGTCCTTTCCCCTCGAAGGAGAGAACATCCATGTGGCCGAATACCTGGCCAGATGTCTGGAACTTGCAGGCCTTCCTGTGAATCCCGCTCGTTCCTTGGCGGTCGTGAGAAATGAGGGCCTGTTCCAGGATCGTCCACCGCCAGAAGGGAAAAAGAGGATTGTATTGCACCCGGGATCGGGCTCGACAAAAAAGAACCATCCCCCCGTCTTTTGGGTTGACGTGGCGACCCGGTTCAGCCACGATGCCATGTTCAAAGGCTTCAAGCGGGTTCTGCTCTTGGGACCGGCGGAGGAATCGCTTCATGCCTACTTTGTGAAAAATCTACGTTCAGGGGATACAGAGATACTCCCATCATGGGACATGGATCTCCTTTTGAGGACATTGGACGGGGCAGCCTTATATCTGGGCCATGATAGTGGCGTCACCCATCTGTCAGCCCTGCGATGTGTCCCCACCGTGGCGCTTTTCAGGAACAGCGATCTTGCCCAGTGGGCACCCTTGGGCCCCTTTGTGAGGGTCATCGAAGGTAGAGACCCCGGCCCCGAGCTTATTGAAGGGATAGTCGGTGCGTCCAAAGAACTTGTCGGCAGCGTGTGTTAGTCAATCCCTGACTTCACCATTCGGGTTTGTCTGGATTAGTCAGAATCAACTTTAGGCACTTTAGCTCACTTTAGTCACTTTAGCTCACTTAATTTACTTTAGTCACTTTTCCGGTATATCCGGACGAAGGAGGGAAAGATGCACAGAGTCATGATACAACCGGCAACCTACGAAAACGTACGTCAGGCCGTGGATCGGGCCTTCGAGCTTTTTCCGGTGGAGATCGAGGGCCGCAACGTCCTGATCAAGCCCAACGTCCTGAGGGCCTCAGAGGCCAAGGAAGGGATCGTGACCCATCCGGCCGTACTGCGCGCGGTGGTGGATAAGGTGGAAGAGATGGGGCCGGCATCTCTGATCGTCGGCGACAATCCCGGTCTCTTCAGCTACGGCGACAACGAAAACTCCTTTGAGAAGACCGGCCTGATGGCGGCGGCCAAGGGGTATTATCGGAATATCGGCAATGATGCCCAAAAGGTTCCATTCAACGCCGACTACCTGCCCTCGGTGAGCGTCTCGCGGGCCGTGCTCGATGCTGACTTCGTCATCAGCCTCCCCAAATTCAAGACCCACGGACTGACGATCTTGACCGGCGCCATCAAGAACAGCTATGGGTATCTCCCCGGGGCTCAAAAGGCCCGTTTGCACAGGGCGGCAGGGAGTCCCGAGCGCTTTCATGAGGCCGTGGTAGAGGTATTTCGGCTTCGCGTCCCGGACCTGTTTATCGTAGATGCGGTGGTGGGTATGGAGGGAAACGGGCCTGCCTCCCCCGACCTCAGAGACATCGGCCTCATCATGGCCTCGGACAATGCGGTGGCCATGGACGCGGTCATGGCCACGATGATGGGACTGGAACCGGGCCGGCTCCGCTTTCTGAAGAAGGCCGAAGAACTTGGGTTAGGGTCGTACGATATTGACGAGATCGAAATCATCGGCGAGTTGAAGATCCTTCCCGACTTCAAACTCCCTCCCGCAGGCGGTGAAGCCATTTCTCAGAACAAGGTCATTCAGGAGATGATGCACAGCCGGACCCTGTTGCGGCCCCAGGCCGACCCGGACCTGTGCACCGCCTGTGGAACCTGTATTGACCAGTGCCCGGTGTCGGCCCTCTCCATGGACGGGGACCTGCCCCGTGTGGACTCCGATATCTGCATCACCTGCTTCTGTTGTCAGGAAATATGCCCTGAGAAGGCCATGACATTGAAGTAATGCTTCTGCTTTGAGTCCCTCCTGAACAGATGGGAGACGTCACCCGAGAAAGGGCTTTAAACTTGTCTCGGTAAAGGAGAAGGGACTTCGGCTCTGCAACCGAGGAAATGCCTTGACAAACCTGGGAAATTCTTGGAATAATCCTGCTCACAAAGGCGAAATTTGGCCTTTCCAGTCCAGATCGGATGAACCCCGTGAAAGCTCGGGAAACGCTTTGGAAGGGGCGCCCTTCTCCCCCTTATAAAAAGGATCGAGGCGCCGGAGAAGCTCAAGGAGGTCAAGGAAGGGGTCCAGATGGCCAAGGACCTGTCGGAATTGAAGGCCCAGATCCAGGGGGACGTCGAAAAGGTTCAGCGATCAGCGGCGGGCATGTGAGGGGTTGTAGGTGTGGATTTATCCGCACAATCGAGGGATGGATGTGCAAAGGAGAGATGTGCTGGGAAAACAGGGGATGATGGTTTCGAGGACGTTGTGAGGGTTGGTTTTTATTCTCTCTCTGATCGGGTAGGGAAGCGAGGTGTGAGCAGCGGAACATGGTTAAACCTATTCGAGAAATCGTATGGCTGGATGAGGTAGTTCAAAAATTGGCATGGAAACATAACGTCCTGCCCCTGGAAGTGGAGGAAGTTTTGAGGGGGGATTGCAGAATTTTTAGAAAGGAAAAGGGGCACGTAGAGGGTGAGCACCTTTATAATGCCCTCGGGCAAACCGAAGCAGGCCGGTATTTGTCCGTTTTTTTCATCAAGAAGCTCGGGGACAGGGCACTTATTGTCACAGCACGCGATATGGAGAAAACGGAGAGGAAGCGTTATGGTAGAAAAGATCGTTAAAGAAGACGTGTCTGTTCGCGAAGCGTCAGATTTCTGGGATGAACACGAATTTGGGGAATTCGAAGACGTGGAGGAGGTCCATGATATCCAATTCCTGATCCGTAAGAGGAAATATATCGGGATCGATCCGGACCTTTACGAAATCATCAGGGAGAGAGCTGCTACCCTGAAAACCTCAGAGGAAGACGTCATCCGGGAGTCTGTTCTCAGATCGACAAGCGCCTGAAAGGCCTGCGGAAGCATTCCCGTATCCTGTTTGGAGGAGGGGCTGCGGAGATGCGGGGGGTGGACCTCCGGCAAAAAACCTTCCGGCTAAACTCCCTGAGGATTGGCCGAAACGATGACCAAGGGGGACAGAGGGGACGGAGGGACATCCGATGTTGACTTGTTAGACAACAAAGAACCAACGTTATATATTGAAAAAGCAAGGGGTTAGATTCCCCAATGTTCGTATAGAAAAAAATTTCTTAATAGCTATGCAAAAGAAAAACCTCCTGTTAAGGTAAA
>JAUPKI010000024.1 GCA_030837545.1 Thermodesulfobacteriota bacterium
GCGGCCGTTATCGGAAGCGTCGCCATGAAGGAGGCCATTACCCGGGCGGGGAT
Organism: Thermodesulfobacteriota bacterium; assembly: GCA_030837545.1. GTDB lineage: Bacteria > Desulfobacterota > DSM-4660 > Desulfatiglandales > Desulfatiglandaceae > AUK324. The sequence goes on from JAUPKI010000024.1 coordinate 54, forward strand.
CGCCCCCGACATGATCGACGATGTCCGCTTCGGCAACTGTTTAGAGCCTGCGGACTCCCTCAATGTGGCTCGCGTCGCCGCCCTGATGGCCGGGATACCGGAGCAGGTCACGGCAGTCACCATCAACCGGGTCTGCACCTCTGCCATGGAATGCGTCATTTCCGGAATGGCCATGATCCAGGCGGGCATGGCCGATATCATTCTGGCCGGGGGAACGGAGCACATGTCCGGCGTTGCCTACACCGTCCCAGGGGCCCGCTGGGGGTGCAGGCTCCAGGACCATGTCTTTGTGGATGCCTTGATTCATGCCCTCCACTGCGGGTCCTATCTGCTGCCCCATCCTGAAGAGGGTCCTGTAAAAGAGGGGATGCCCCTGGAGCTTTTCAGGGGGAAACCCTACATCATGGGGCATACCGCCGAGTTTGTGGCCCAGTTGCACAACATCAGCCGGGAAGAGATGGATGAAGTGGCCCTCCGCAGTCACAACAATGCGGAAAGGGCAACATTAGAGGGTGATTTCAAGGACGAGATTGTACCGATCGAGATACCCCAGCGGAAGAAGCCGTCTATCCTATTTGATAAGGATGAACATTTCCGCCCAGGCCTGACCATGGAGCAACTGGTCAAGCTGCCGCCGGCCTTCATCCCCAAGACCGGCAAGGTCACGGCCGGGAATTCATCGGGCATCAATGACGGGTCCAGCGCCATGGTCATCATGTCCGCGGACAAGGCCGAGGAATTGGGAATCCAGCCGATGGCGCGGATTCGGGCTACCGGCCGGGGCGCATGCCACCCATCGGTCATGGGCCTGAGCCCCGTCCCGGCAGTCAGAAACCTTCTCGATCGACATCCGGACGTTAAACTGGAAGATTTCGATCTGATCGAACTCAACGAGGCATTCGCCGCCCAGTATCTGGGGTGTGAAAAGGAACTGGGCCTCAACCGGGAGATCACCAATGTAAACGGCTCCGGCATCGGGCTGGGTCATCCGGTCGGATCCACCGGGGTGCGTATTATGGTCACCCTCCTCTATACCATGAAAAAGAGGGGCAAGAGCTTAGGTCTCGCCACCCTCTGCGGCGGCGGGGGCGTTTCCATGGCCTGCGCCCTGGAAATGCTCTAATTCATCCTTCCATCCCATTCAAAGAGGCCCCCGAAAAAGGGGCCTCTTTCTGCATGGACAACAGAAGGGATTCCGAAGTCCATACGCACTCGACAGGCCACATCCCTATCGCCAACTTTAGCCACTTTAGCTCACTTCTTTTTTTCTATCCTTTTGAGTGTATCCAGGTAGTCCTGGGAGTGATCCAGATAGAAAGCCAGGGGCTTTGAGAAGTTCTTTCCAACAAGCCCTTCCACGAACAGGAGGGTCACATCCCTCTTTTGCCTGAGGATGGACTGGTAACCGATCAGGATTCGACGCTCTTCATCCGACAGCGCCCGAATGAGCAAGGTGAGCGCGCTCCTGGCACGAGGCTGATACATCCAGAAATAGAGGAGATCGAGGGCATTGATCATCATGATTTTTTTGAAATCCTGGACTTCCCCGCCTGACACGGACTCGAACCTCTCTGGGGAGTTAAGAAGTTCCAGCGTCTCGACTTCCGGGAAAAAGAGTTCCAGCCCGGCGTAGGTCTCGAAGAGTTGGGACAGCTTGGTGTTGTAGTCCCTCAACCGCATACGGATATTCTGATATCGGTCGGCGATGCCCTCAATGATTCCGGCCACCAGATCAGAAGCGGCCTTGGAGATGATGGCCGCCCATTTCTGCAGGATCTCATCAACGCCGGTCACCCCCGCAGCCCCCAGAATTCCCCCTGTTGCCGCATTCAATCCCACGGCAATCGGTATAGACAGAAGGGTGCGGAACAGGTTTCCAAAGGCCACCCCCCTGGGCAATCCTCTATAGATATTGTGGCTCGAAATATACACCCCGTTCATCAGCGCCATGACCGCATACAGCGCTGCCGGATTGGTTGCGGTGGTAATATTGAAGCCGTGGTGAAGGATCACGGTTTTGGTCACGTAGTCGAGCAGAGGGACCGAAAAGCCGGTAAACAGGAGGGAATCGGTCAGCCTTTCCCAGTTGACATAGTCATCCCATCTCAAGAGCGGCGAGCGCCGTATGCCGCCCCCCCCGAGCACGGACTGAAGGATATTTCGCAACCCGGTAATCCCGAACCAGATAAACGCGCCGAAGTACGCGAGAAGCCACCAGTCTTTGGTCAGGGCGAAAGTGGCAAAGGCGGGAACAAATCCGATCAATGCCTTCAAACCATTCTTGATCCCGGTGTTGAGGTATCTCCACGACATGCGGGCGCCGCTCTTTTTGGAGGCTATAGCCTCAAGGGTCAGTTCGTTATCTACATAGGCCTGAACGCCTCCTAACGTGACCACATTTCCAGGGGTTTCCAGTCGCGTCGAATCCTCTTGAACCACCCAGTCGCTGCATCTCTCTACGCCTAACCATCGTAAGACAGGGAGGCGGCGAAGGCGCTTGTAAAGGAAGCTCATAGAGGCATTTGGACTTGAACGGAGATGAAAGGTCATCCGTCTGAGCGCGGATATCCTGACTGGGATGATCTCCCGGGAACGCGCTCGCGGGTTCCGGATCTCGCGCAGGGCCCGCCGCGGGAGGGTATTCTGAATGGCAAGGCCCATCCCGTAAACCCGCGGGGAACGACCTGTGGAATCGCTCCCGATACGGGCCTTCAAAGGCGCCCCCTTGTAAAGGTGCCTCAGCGTGGCGATGTCGTGGAGGATATGCGTCAGCTTTTGGACCCGGTCATCCCGATCGGGAAGATCGGAAGACGCGACCCGCTCGATCACCTTTCTGATGAGACGTTTTAAATGGATGACATTCCCGTGATTGACGGCCTGTTGAAGCTCGCTGATCTCTCCGATATGGGCTGTTTTTCCTGCTGCATAATCCTTGAGGTTGAAGATCTCCAGCCGTGTGATCATCCCCTCGCAATCGTATAAGAGTTCAATGACGTCCTCGACATCGACGTTGCTCAGATTCAGCGTCATACGAAAACCGGAATGAAGCCGGGCCACCCGGCTGATGATCTCACTGGGAGAAAAGCGGAGCATCTCCGGGATATCCGTCCCGTCCCGTGGGACATTCGGATCACAAATTCCTGGATTCTTGCCCGGCTGCAGGTAGTCCTGGACAATCATCTCCCAATCCAGCCGATTCATCTTTTCCACATGATGCGTGAGCTCAAGGCGCTCCCCAGCCTTCGCATGGCCATAGCGCTCCCGCAGCACTTCCATGCGGGCCTTCATGGAGGCGAGCATCCGTTGGTGAATCAATCTTGCGAGGTGGAGGAGCGATGCCTGACCGGTTCCCACAAAGGCCAGGAAATCGTTGGTCTCAATCCGGTCCACTTCAATTCCGTAGGCCTCAGCGAGGGCGTGACGGTGTCTGGAATTAAATGCCTCCAATACGGCCAGGACGTACCGCTGCTGATAGGCTGAAACCCGCTTCCCGTCTTCCATGAAAGCAGCGACCGGATCTTCCGTCAGAAAGGATAGAAACTCCTGCGAATCGGCAAAACCACGCGGGACCCAGATGATCTGAATGAATTTGTTTCGGAATCGCGCACAGAACTCGATTCCGATCCGGAGGTCGATCCCCATGATCCTGGCCGCCTCTAACAGTTCAACGGCGAACCTGGGCTCCAGAAAGTTGTAATAAACCACCCTGAGGCGACGGATGCCTTTGATCCAGGCATCCATGATCAGGTGGCTGGAAGACTTGCGACCCTTTGTGTTGGCATCGTGGACATGATCATCAAAGGAAATCTGGTTCCATTCCTCCGGCATCTCCAGGAGGTGATACCGACGCAACTGCTCGCGGATAACCCGCGGATTGCCCGAAACAGCGGTCCTGAAGTCGTGGGCGAGCCGAAGTTGTCTCTCGGTGTCCCCGTGGGCCCGCACCAGTTCCTTCATGATCTGAAGAAGGACACGCGCCGTATTTTTGGGGAGAGAACCGCCGGCCGTGTGCAGTACCTCATCCCGCAGGCAGGTGAGTGCGGCCAACCGGTCATTAACCCCTCCCGCTTCTAGGGATTCCAGGAGATTGACGACCGCGAAGGCAATCCGAAGGCCTCTGGATTCGGCCATCTCTTTGATGCCGTGGGGATGGAGGTAGGGATAAACCAGTTTTCTGGCGTTGGTCCGGGCATCATCCCTGTTGAGCACGTCATTGACGATGCTCAACAACTGATGGTCCCGTCTGTCAAAGAGGATTTTGCGCATAAGAAGGCCTGCGATAAAGCGCCCCAATCACCTCTTTAACACGCCTGAAACAGGACCTTCCGTTCTGGCGAGGGGGCGGGGCAAGAATGTAAAAAAACCACTGCGTCACTCCGTCACCGTTTCCTGGCCCGCTGGGTCCACATGCACGATCACCCGGTCCAGGTCCGCCACTTCCTCTGCAAGGCAACTCTCGACGGCCTTGGCGATCCGGTGACCCTCGGCGACCGTCAATTGACCATCCACCACAATATGGGTCTCCATCTGATACAGACCCCCGGAGGTCCGGACCCTGAGGTCGTGCATATCCAGGACCCCGGGCACGCCCCTGGCACAGACCCTGATGCTGTCCAGAATTTCGGGCGGCGGGGCCGTATCTGTAAATTCACGAAGGCTCTCCCTTAGGCTATCGAGACCGACCTTTATGATAAAAAAAGAGACCAGGAGGGCTGCGTACCCGTCCAAGACATGCCAGGCAGGACGGATGAGAGCCCCTGTCACACCGATCAGGACGGCCACAGACGAGAGGGAATCCGAACGGTGATTCCATGCATTGGCCACAATCAGCCTGCTCTTGATGCGCCGGCCCACCCGCACCATATAGTGATAGAGCGCCTCTTTCAAAACGATCGAAACACCGGCGCCGATCAGGGCCAGTTTAGTGGGATGGCATTCCGTATGACGGTAGATGTTCAGGGCCGCCTCTATCCCCAGGTACAGTGCCGTGCCAATCAGGGCGACACCCACAATAAAAGAGGCCAGGGTCTCAAGCCGGGCATGGCCGAAATGATGTCGCTCGTCAGGTCCCTTCCGGCCCATCCGAAGCCCGACGACTACAATGATGTCTGTGAAGAGATCGGAGACAGAATGGACTGCATCCGCGATGAGGGCCTGGCTCTGCCCGAAGATTCCCGCAACGAACTTCAGCGCAATCAAGACCGCATCGAGCAGGGCCCCGACCCACGTAACGGTCCTCCCCTCCTTGGCTGACATTGCCCTCAAATCCAAATCAGACATGTTCTTTCACCGAAACCTGATAAACGCAACGACGATTCCCAACCTTCTGACCGCCTCACTCATTCGAGGTCCGGCAATCGGCCCCCACCTCTTTGCATATCCGCAAAATGCCATCCACCACATAGGTGGTATCCTGCGGCGTGTCCCCTCCGGAAGAGACCACCAGGATCTGGGTTAGGTCATCCTGAAGACGGGCCACCTTGAGGGTAATAGCCCGGCCATCGTGCCTGAAGGAGATGGACCTGTCGGCCTCATTTTTGGACAAGATCTCGTTCTCAGACTTTTCACGGATGATCCTTTCCGCTGCCGCAAACACCTTGTTCGCATCGGCCTCCACAAGGACCGAGGCCGTCTGGTGACCCTGGGCCTGATCGGCGATCTTGGAGATCAGACCCAGGGCCTTTCTGGCGAGGAACACCGCCTGACCCGGCACAACCGATGGAAAAAGAAACAAGATAACCAATCCCAGAAAAACCCCCTGCGTCTTCTTGAACATGACCATTACCTCCCTATGCAATTCAATCGTTGCCCGGGATCCATGCCCGATTTCTTCCTAACAATCCCCGGGACCAGAGACGCAATCATGATAGGATCGCACGGGTCTGTCAAGCGGCATTTAGCCTCGAAATAGGTTCCGGGGTTCAGAGGTTCAGCGGCATTTCCCCCGGCTATGAGCAATTTAGCATCCGAAGGCCTGATACGGAAAGGCCCGGCGTCTGTCAGCACATATCAGCCTGCCCGCTCCCGGGCCAGGCAGAGGAGCGGCGCGTGGTTGGAGGTGAAGATGGGCGGGTCTCGCCGCAGGATGGCCCCCACGCTGGGATGGCGACGAAAGGACTTGTCCAGAAAGCGCCTTACCTCGCCGCGATGCCAGCCCAACGGATGGCGGAACCGGCCGTACAGCGACAGGTCTCCATCGTAGAAAGGGTCCATATCCAGGGCCTGGGCCTGCGGGCTGTGGAGGGGAAGGTTAAAGATCGCCACGTTCAGGAAGGTAATTTCAGCGTGGTGCGTGGCAACAAAATTGAGGGTATGTTGGGCCTCGACAGGCCCCTCGGCCGGCGTGCCGAAAAGGAGGTACACATACGTCGCAATCCCGGCTGCCCCGAGGTTTCCGAGAATGCGGTCAGCGGTCTCAAGCCGGATCCCCTTGTCGAGCGCATCCAGAACCCCCTGATCCCCCGACTCGAGACCGAGTTTGAGCATGACGCACCCTCCCCGGCGGAGGGCCAGGCAGAAATCGAGATCGTCGAGCGGCGATGTCAAACGCGCGAACCCATACCAAGGCCGGGGCAGCCCCTGAAGCGCAAGCCTCTTCAAGAGCGCGGGACTCAGGGCGTTGTCCAGCAGGTGCACCAGGACCGGCCCATTGGCAACGCACAGGTTGTCCAGCTCCTCAACGGTCTTATCGGGCGACATCGGACGATAGGGGTTTCCTTCGCTTTTCTCAGGACAAAAGGCGCAGCGGTTCCAGTAACAGCCTCTGGAGGCGCTGTAGGGGAGGATAAAGCCGGGCGCCAGATAGCCCTTTTCTTGAAAAAGGGTGTAATCCGGGAAAAACGTTCCGGAAGTGGACCGCACACCCAAAAGCCCTAACAGCGCCTCTTCGCCAGGCCCTTCAATCCAGGCGTCCGGGACGCCGTCCCATCTCTTGTTCCGCAGCGCCCCACGCATCCAGGAAGTTATCAGGCCGCCGCCCACCACCACTCGGACCCCCGGAAACTCCCGCTGAATAAAGCCCATCATGGCCCAGGCGCACAGGGCCTGAGACAGGAAGTTCACTGAAACGCCCACCCAGGCGACCGGCCGTTTATCCAGCATATCCCTCATACGGGGGGCGAAATACCCGTAAAAGGGGTTGGTTTCCGGGTGTTCCGCAGCCCAGGTCAAATCGCCCTGGCGCACCGGCGAGCGTTCAGCATGGCCATAATTGCCCAGGCTGACAGCGGCGCCGGAAAGACGGCCGGCCACTTGAAGCAGCCGGTTCAGATCGGCTATGGCCCGTCGGTAGGCATCGGTACGGCCGTAAACGGGCCAGGCGCGAAGTCCAGACAGATGGTCTCTACGGTGGGCCACGGCCCGGTCTGTCCACCGGTCCTGGCCTGGCCGTGCCTTCCGCATCAAATAGAAGAGGCCCTCAAGGCTTGCGTCCAAAACCTCGCAGGGGACTCCACTGGCCTTGAGCGCACCCGCCAGCCGGGCAATGCCGGGGGGCGGCTCGCAGGGCTTGGACACGGGTGGGTGAACCAGAAGGATCATGGATATGGGCTCCGACCAGCATCAAAATGATATCATCAGGGTCCAGCTTCAGCCTTTCCCGGTGGAGAAGAGCCGGATGGATCTTCTTCCGATGGAATGATGCCCAGGGCACGGGCCCGTTTGGTCCATTGCCGGCGGGCCACTGCCTGCATATCCGAATCGACATCTCTCTCGTCCACGATTTCGATTCCCAGAAAGGTCTCCACCACATCCTCCATCGTGACGATCCCTTCAATCCCGCCGTATTCATTCACCACCATGGCAACAGATTCAGACTCACTTAGAAACTGCTCCAGAATCAGGATCAAAGGCATCATCTCAGGCACTATCTTAATGCACCGGCCGAGAGGGGCCAGAATGGCATTTGGACGGTCTCGGGAGGCCTCCAAAATAATATCATTTGTCAGGACAAAGGAATGAATGTTTTCCGGACCGGTATCATAAATCGGGATGCGGGAAAATCTAATCTTGGGATACCGGCTCATGACCTCTCCCACGGTCATGTCCGCCGGCAGCGTAAACAGCACAGGCCGCGGGGTCATGACATCCCTCACCTTGAGTTTTCCAACCCAGAGGAGATTCTTCAGAATGCGGGACTCCTGTTTGCTGAACAGGCCCAGCTTCCTTGCCAGATCGGTCATGGCCTGTAGTTCTTCACGACTGACCACAGGGACCCTCTTTCCCGAAGAAAGCCAACCGGTGATTTTCTGAGACAGTATCACCAGGGGGTAGACAGATCCGATGAGAACGGGAAGGACCCGAACGGCCATAGGCGTCAAGCGCTTCCAGTAAAGGACCCCCAGCGTCTTGGGGAGGATCTCGGAAAGGATCAGGATCAGAAAGGTGAGAATGGCCGAGCTCAGGGCCACATAGGCGCTCCCGAACACCACCAGGGACTGGGCCCCCACCCCTGCGGCCCCCACCGTATGGGCAATCGTATTCAGGCTCAGTATCCCCGCAAGGGGTCGATCAACATTTAATTTAAGCTGACGCAGCTTAGCGCCGATCGCCGGGGATTTCTGCTCCAGGGCCTCAACATAGCTCGGGGTGACCGACAGAATCACCGCCTCCAGGATCGAACAAAAAAATGAGATCATCAACGCAAGAAGGAGATAAAATATGAGCCAGAACATCGCAGATCACTTTCCTTACTGACTATTCTTTGGTTCAATTCCTAAATCCCTGAATTCCTGAATCGAAAGCATTCAATCTTAATTGTCCGGCCGGTAGGTCTCAGGATCAAAGTAGGTCAAGGCCTCGCCCACGGTAAAGAGAGAGCCGCAGACCAGGATCAGGTCCTCGGGATTGGCTATTTTCCTGGCCCTGGTCAGGGCATCGGTCAGCAGGAGGACCGTTTCTCCGGGTCTTCCAAGGGGGGCGGCCTCTTTCATCAGGATCTCAGGATTCGCGGCCCGGTAATAGAGGGGCCGTGTGCAGATCAGATAATCGGCCAAGGGAACAATGATCCGCATCATCTCGCTAATGGCCTTGTCTGCCATCACCCCGATCACCAGGATCAGACGCCGGTATCGGAACCCTGCCCTGATGGAGCGGGCCAGCACCCTCAATGCGCCGGGGTTGTGGGCCCCATCCAACAAAATGGTCGGGGTCGTCCCCACAATCTGCATCCGCCCTGTCCACACCGTGTTCTCTAAACCTTTTCGAATCGTCTCTTCAGAGACGCGGATCCCCTTTTCCCCCAGCCTTTCAATGATCCCCAATGCGAGGGCTGCATTCCGTCCCTGAAGCATGCCCGCCAGGCCCAGACGAAGCCCCCGTAGACTGAGTCCCAGCCCCCTGTAGTGAAGACCGGCCGAGGTGGTACGATATCGGATATCCTTGCCGACCCGCCACAGGGGGGCGCCCCTTTCCGCAGCAATGGCTTCCAACGTCCTGACCACAGGGGGCTGGGCCGCAGCCGTGACCACATCCACGCCTTTCTTGATAATCCCCCCCTTTTCTTTAGCGATATCCACCAGGTGGTTTCCGAGAAACGCCTGATGCTCCAGGGAGATGTTGGTAATCCCGCAAACCAAGGGCGCAATCACATTGGTGGCATCGAGACGCCCTCCCATGCCCACCTCCATAATGGCCAGGTCGGTCTTTTCCCGTTCAAAATAGATGAGGGCCATGGCCGTAGTCGCCTCGAAAAAGGTCGGAGGCGCCTCGGGAACAAAGACCCTGCGCAGTTCATCAATGAGGCCCGCGGCCGTATCCCGAGGGATTTCGTCTCCGTTTATCCTGAATCGTTCGGTGAACCGGACCAGATGGGGCGAGGAATAAAACCCCACCCTCAGGCCCGCCTCTTTCAGGATGCTGCCGATAAAGGCGGCCACCGAGCCCTTGCCGTTGGTCCCGGCGATATGCACATATCTTCGACCCTTATGAGGGTTTCCAAATGCATCGAGCAGGTTCTCGGTCTTTGAGAGCCCAAATTTGATCCCGTATTTCTGTAGGCTGTAAAGATAGCCGAGTGCGGCCTGATATGTTGTCTTCTGGGTTTCCATGGCTCCACTTGTCATTCGATGGTCATTCGCTGGGTTGCGATAAATCTGTCATGTCTGGTCATGAGGTAGTCATGTTTGGTCATAAAATTGTTTTCTGTTCAAGAACTCAATGGCCAATCCCTAAATTCCTCAATCCCTAAATTATTTTGTCCTAAATTATTTTGCCATAAATCTTTTTGCAGATCAGACCTTTTCCAGGGTTGTGTATTCGAGATGGAGGAGTTTGCGGCCCGCCTTCTTGAAAAATACCTCCACCTTGTTGTCGGCCACGAATCTGGAGACAACGCCCGTGCCGAACGCAGGGTGACGCACCTTTTGGCCCTGAGAAAACGGCGATGACCTGTCCGCTGCCTTGAAACGATCCACGTCGCCTCTTTTCACGTCGCCCCCGCGGTCCCGGTCCGTCGGAGTGGACCCGCATTCGTGGGAAAACAGGTCGGTCGGAAGGGCCGCAATAAAAGAGGACAGACCATTCCCGGCCCTTTGATACGAAGACCATATAGGAGGCGATTCCTCCCCCGGGTAGGAGATGATCAACTGGTCTTTGGCCCGCGTGGCCGCCACATACATGAGACGCCGCTCTTCTTCCAGGTTCAGGGGGTTGCTGTAGGACATGGAAGAGGGGAATCGCCCTTCCATGACCCAGATAATAAAGACCACCGGCCACTCAAGCCCCTTGGCGGAATGGACCGTGGACAGGGTAAGGGTCTTTCTCCTTTGACCAGGTTCCACGTCTGCTGTACTGCTCGGAGGCTCCAGGACCAGATCGTCAAGGAAGCTACCCATCTTTTTATACCGATCAGCCATGGGGAGTAGCTGCTCCAGTTCCTTTTCGCGCCTCGGATAGTCATCGAACTTCTCCTTTAGGATCGGTAGGTAATAGGCCATGACCCGCTCAACGGCCTTTCGCGGGGTGGTCTCTCGGGCCGTTAAGTGGCTCAGGAGTTCCCCCAAGGCCTTGAGGCCTCCCTCTCGCTTCCCTGTCCCGGGCCACGCGGCAACCCGATCCGGAGATATGTCTTCTTTCTTCATCCACTCAATAATGGTCTGACTCTTACCCAGACCCACGTTTTTGACCAGTCTCAGGATCCGAATCCAGCTTATGGCCTCATCCCGGTTTACCAGGACCCGCATGTGTGCCAGAAAGTCCTTGATGTGGGCGGACTCAAGAAACTTGAACCCTCCATACTTCACATAGGGGATATGCTGCCGGGTCAATTCAGCCTCCAGTTCAAAGGAATGGTATGCGGCCCGGAACAGGACTGCAACGTCATCAAGAGACCGGCCTTTAGCCACCTGTTCCTTGATATACCGGCAGATGAGCAGGGCCTGGCCATGTTCGGTCTTTGTGTTGACGACCATCGGCTTATCCCCTCCGCTGCGGCTCGTGAAGAGACATTTTGTGTAGCGCTCATTCGCCTGCCCCATCAGGGCGTTGGTCAGGGCCAGAATCGGCTGGGTGGAACGGTAATTCTGCTCCAGTTTGATGATTTTTGTCTTCTGAAAGAGCGAGGGAAAATCGAGCATGTTCCGGTAATTAGCCCCCCTGAAGGAGTATATGGACTGGGAATCGTCGCCGACCACCATGATATTCTGGCGCTCATGGGCCAACCATTTGACGATCTCCGCCTGGATTCCGTTGGTGTCCTGGTATTCGTCCACCATAATATGGCCGTACTGGCGACTCAGTTCAGCGCGGATCTCCCTGTTTTCCCGCAGAAGCCTCTGAAAGGAGATGATCAGATCGTCATAATCCATGAGCTGATGGGTTCTCTTGTATGCTGCGTAGAGACTTCCCAGATGTTCTATCTGGGGCGCCACCTCAACAAACTGCCCATATTCCTCCAATATGACCGCTTCGACAGGCGTCTGAAGATTAGCTGCCTTGCTCAGCATATTTGCCAGGGTTCCCCGTTTTGGAAACCGTTGGGCCGCCTTCTGCATCTGAATGGCAGGGATGAGGGAGTGGATAACCTCCTCCATGTCAGATCTGTCCAGGATGGTAAACGAGTTGTCGTATCCCACGGCCTCGGCATGGCGACGGAGAACCTTCAGAGCAAGGGAGTGGAAGGTGCCCCCGGAAACGAAACGACACCTGGCGTCGGAGAGACGGGCCGCCCGGTCCAGCATCTCCTGGGCCGCTTTACGGGTAAAAGTTAGGAGCAGGATGGATTCAGGAGGCGAGCCGGACTCCACCAGCCGGGCCACTCGATACACCAGGGTCCGGGTCTTGCCGCTCCCGGCGCCGGCGATGACGAGTATAGGGCCGTCAGCAGCCATCACAGCCTCCAACTGGGCCGGATTCAGCATGGTTTCGTAGTCAATGCGGTTTGCCAAGGGTGTAAGGTCCTTTTCGCTTCAGGCTATCCGTTTACCACCAGATAGAGCATATATCCGCCGTATCACAGCAATAGAAGAAGACCCCCCCTTTCGCGTGAGGGTTAAGCTCCTTCTCATCATGATTCAGGGCAGAATGCCGAGACTGCGCGACAGGCCTGAAGATCCCTTGACAAGCCATTCTGCGCCATAATAGAGCATGGCCAATCCGATGAGGAAAAAGAGGATGAGGGGGGAAATGGTATATTTCCTTTCTTCAAAAATAGGGTTAGCACAAGACGCGCCCGTATCCCGAAATATCCGGACCGGAGGTGGGTCTTGGATCAAGGATTACATAGCCTGTATTCCGGATTTAATCAAGAGGAAAGGCCCAGAGCAAAACCAACGGGAGATCCTTTTCAGGGACGGTCCGGTAAAAAACCCTTTTACACATTGAACACTCTGCTGACAATTGGCCGTGTTTCCCGGATGCTTGCGGCGGAATTTCCTGTTTGATAAAATCGATAAAAGCTAATAAAAAGAAAGGGTTTTGCGAAGAGGGCTTCTCCGGAGATGGTTGGCACGCATCTTGTTGGTGATGAAACGGGCATGTTTTGCCCTGCTGGAAGCCAAGCACATTTCCATCCCTTGTGCAAAATGGCCCTATGGCTTAATCCCCCAAGGCCTTATCTCAGGCGATTAAAATTTTAGAGTTTCAATACGATAATTCAGTTTTTTGAATAGGTTAAAATAGCAACTGAAAGGAGTTTGATATGAAAAACCGGTTCAAGGCAGTGGGTGCAATGGCATTGACGGGACTGCTGATCTTCTGGGGTCAGCCCCGCGCGTTCTGCGGGACCGGGACCACGGAAGATATGATGAAACGGCTCGAAAATCTGAGTGCGATCATCCAGGAGCAGCAGAAGGAGATTGAACGGCTGAAGGAGGAACTGATCCATCAACGGAAATCCATTCAACAGGGACAGGCGACGCAGAAAGAGGAGATCCAGAAGGCGGTCAAGGCTGAAACGGAACAGGCCGAGAAATCGTGGCGCGAATGGGTCCCCGAATGGGTGCAGAAAATCAAGATCTCCGGGGACCTGAGGCTTCGGTACGAGAGGCTCTGGGACCGGGGGATGTTGAACCCGGACGGGACCCCGGCGAAACAGGACCCCCGGGACCGGGGCAGGGTCCGGGTAAGGCTCTACGTGGACGCTCCCGTCACCGACGAGATCGACACCCACCTCATGCTCAGCACCAACATGTCCACCCACCAGGAGGCCACCACGAGCAATGCAGACTTTGGGGGGGATTTCAACGACAAGGGAATTTATCTTGCCAGGGCCTATGCCGAATACCGGCCCAACTGGCTCAAGGGGCTGGGGCTCGGGGCCGGCAAATTCAAAAAGAACTTTTGCAACACCGACATCACGTGGGATCCGGACGTGAATCCTGAAGGCGCTTATGAATATTACAGATATTCGGGATCAAAGGTCTTTCAGCCCTTTATCTACCTGAGCCAGATGGTGGTCAATGAAAACAACCGAACGCCCGACGCCATGCTTTACCTCACCCAGGCAGGTTTTGACTGGAAAATCGGTCCGGTCAAGTGGATGCTGGCAGGGAGTTATTACAGTTGGAGCAATCTGGCCGGCTCCAAGTGGATGGGCACGGGCGACTACAACTCGGGGGGCGGCAATACATTCATCACGGACAGCGCCGGCAATATCCGGTACAAATACGATTACAAGCTCTGCGAGGCCATCTCGACCATCAAATTCGATCTGGGACCTTTCCCCGTAGACCTGGATCTTGACTATGTCCGCAATACGGCCGAAGGCGTTCCCAGCGATGAGGATTCGGCCTACTATGCCTCGGCCAAGATCGGCAGGGACAAAGATAAAGGCGATTATTCGCTCTTTTACAAATACGCCTACATCGAGCAGAACGCGCTTGTCGGGGCCATAAACGATCAAGATTTCTACGGCGCCAACCGAAAAGGACACAAGATTGCGCTTCACTATTGGCCTTTCAGAAACACGCTGGTGAGGGCGGTCTTTTTCTATACAGACCCGGTCTCCACATGGAAAAAGGATGGAAATCCCCTCTGGAACGTGGATCGGTACAAGATGCATGAGGACAGACTGCAGATGGATTTCATCTTCAAATTTTAATCCGCAGATGACGCAGATTTGATCCCCATGTAAAAAGTCTTTTTTACATGGATTTAGGGATTCAGGAATTTACGAATTGCAAATCATTGTAACTTGTCACTGCACCAGAAGGATAAGGAAGGGGACCACAACGGCAAGGCTGACGACGACCAGAAAGGCGACCGGGAGCAGAAAGGCGACGATGATTTTAAGGTAGGAGACGCCATGGATCTCACGCAGGCCGATAACCCAAACCACGAGCCGCCAGAAACCGCCGATCCAGCTCCCGATGACGGGTATCAGTTCCCACGCCTGGGCCGCCTGGGAATAGGCCACGACCCTGAAGGTGGCCTCGAACCCGTTCTTCCCCCCTCTCACGATCAGGAGCAACAGATGAAAGACAGCGCTGTAGATGAACATACTGAGCGTGACGCTGATCGGGATTACGACCACCAGAATCAAAAAGATCAGCCCGGCGCCCAACTGTCCCAACACGGAACTCCCAAAGGGAAAAAGACCCGTTGAAACCAGTATCACCGGCCAAAAAAGACCCAACATGTTGCCCACAGCGCCCACCAGGAGACCAAAGGCCAGTGGTTCTCCCATGCCCCCATTGAAAGTCAGTCTTCGGAAGAAGGCTGCAGGAGAAAAGAGCACCTCTTTGAAGGTACGCCAGGTCCCCCAGACAAACCCATTTTCGGAACGTCTTTCCCACGGGGCGCCGCTCCGCTCTGACCCCATTTCCAATTTCCGATCGATTCCATGAGGGCTCTCCTTTTGACTCATCTCTTCGTCGCAGGAAGCGGTTCCTCTGCCTGGCAGGGAGATCTCGAACCTCCGCCTGCAGCGGGGGCAGATCGCCCATTTTGCCCGCTCAGGTATCATCTTTTCCGACGTCTTCTTTGAAAAACCACAGAAGGGGCATACTAATTCCACGGCCATGTCTTGCCTCCTTGCCGCGCATTCTTGAGCCGGCTCATTTCCTTCTTTTCAGACCACCGTCTGAGTCTTCCGACAATCCCACGGGCGGAAGACCGCTCCAGTGCCTGGCTCCTGAGTTCAAATCCCTCCTCGGTCTGCAGGGCTGCCTGCAGGCATTCCTTCCTTTGGGGGCAATCGAAACAGGCCGGAACGATTTCCCTCAGACCCTCCTTTCCCAGGGGAAACACCTTATCCAAAATACCAAAACAATCCTTGTGTGACTGCGTCATGATGGACCGTTCGTCATTGAAGTGACTAAAATGCCTAAAGTTTAAAGTCCTAAAGTTAAGGTAAGCGTTCACAGGTTCCGGGTTCAACGTTCAGGGTTAATGGGATTAAGGGACCAAGAATGCAACCTTAAATCCCGCTGCAGCGGGAAACCTTTGAAACCGTGAACGGTTACAAGTTAAGGAACTGCGTAGGAGAGACGGCGCCAATGCATTTGACGTTGGACGAGTCCTGGAAACGCCAGGATCCTCACGCATATCGGTTCCGCACTATACACCATTGCCTCAATCGAATAAAGTACGTTCTGGAAAAATCCACCCTGACCCCTTCCCGAGGCCCCCGCCAGACCCTATGCAATCGCCCTATCCTCCCCCAATTCCGCTATAAATCACCAAAACCCTGAACCTCTAAACCCTGAACCCTTGAACCTTCCTGGTGCAAACCCGTTGACACGCAACCTTTGGATACCGTATAATCTATCGCCATGCAGCGGGACAATCGAGTCTATCTTATACGGCATGGTCAGGTGACAGGGTATGAGCGCTTCCCTGTATACGGCCACACCGATGTGGATCTGACCGACGTGGGGATTCTCCAGATGGAGCAGATGGCCGAACGCCTCCGCCTCACAGAACTAAAGGCCATTTTTTCAAGCGACCTGATCCGATCTGCAACCAGTGCACGTCTGATCGCCCGCCATCACGATGTGCCGATCTATTTTCTGCCCGAACTGCGGGAGATGAAATTCGGCGACTGGGAAGGTCTGACCCTGACAGACATCCGAACGCGTTTTCCAGAGGAACTCCAAAAAAGGGAGGATGACCTGGTGAACTACAGGGCCCCAGGGAACGGGGAATCCATCGCCGATCTGGCCGCGAGAGTCGAAGCGGTTTTTGATCGCATCCGCGCCGAACAGCAGGCAAACGACATCGTCATTGCAGCCCACGGCGCCGTCAACCGGGTGATTCTCTGCAAGGCCTTGGGCCTGGACCTCGCCCGAATGTTCAATATTCACCAGGCATATGGCTGCCTTAATATCATTGACTATTTTCCTGACGCCACCCTGGTGCGGCTGATCAACGGTTGACAAAGGCCGATCCCCCAAACCCTCTGGAAAGAAGACGACCTGATCGCTGTGTGAGCAGGTCAGCGCCCGGCGCCGACAGGTTCTTCCGGTCCCGCAGGAAAAGGCCCTGGGCCCCATATTAGCAACAAAACAACAGGTGCGCGAATGGGCTCTCCCGAGCAAACGGCCAGCATCCGGCAACTCCCCCGAACCCCTGATCCTGTCCAGGATATCCTGGACAGGACATTCTCTCTTGGGGAACTCGGGCTGAATGTGGAGGCTGTCGCTGAATACAAGAAGCTCTTTTCTTCCCGGTGTCAGCCAACCAAGATCATCCCCGGACTCGTGACATGTCTCGCCAAGACAAATTCACCCTCCAGGATCATCCAGAAGATAGAGGAGATGGCCGCTCACTCGGACGTAAGCAGGAGCAGGCTGGCCCAGTTCAGGGGGTGCCTCGGTGTGGAGATGGAGAAAAGGGGGAACAAGGACCTGGCCCTCGAACTGTACAAAGCCGCCTTGGAAACCGATCCAGACAACAAGCAACTCAAGGAAAAAATTGATCAGTTAACCCCGAATCTCGCCCTCACATCACGATATGGCTACCTCCTTCAGAACGCCCTGGTGACTGCCGACCAGTTGCAGAAGGCCCTCTCTCTTTCAAAAAATTCCCACAGAAGCGTCGAATCTATCCTCATAGAGGAGTTCAAAATACGCAAACAAGAGGTGGGAAAATCCCTCTCCCTGTTCTATGGTTGCCCCTTCAGGACCTTCGATCCCGGGGTCCCCGTTCCCGTAGAACTCATTAGCAGCCTGAAAAAGCCCTTTCTGCTGCACGATATGTGGGTGCCGCTGGGCTGGAACCAGAACGGCGTGGAGATACTCATCGACGACCCCGGCGATCTTAGAAAAACAGGGCTGATCAGGGGACTGACTAAGACCAAGCGGATCCATTTTTCCGTGGCGATCAAAGAGGATATCGAGGCCTTCATCCGGTATTTCTTTGATCGAAAGACCGAAGATTCCGTAAAGAAAATGATCGACGAACTCGACCTGATCCCGGATATCTCGTTTGAAGAAGACGAAGCAGAAAAAGAGATAAACATGGAGGAGAGCGTCGATGAATCGTCAAGCCAGGTGGTAAGGCTGGTAGACCAGGTTATTGTGACCGCCCTTCGAAGAAATGCCTCGGATATCCATATTGAACCCTCCCCGGTCACCAGCAAGACCGGGATCCGTTTTCGCTTGGACGGGGTGTGCCATGAATATCTGCAGGTCCCCAACTCCATGGCAAGAGGGGTCCTGTCCAGATTGAAAATCATGGCCGGCCTCGACATCGCCGAAAGACGGCTTCCCCAGGACGGCAAGATCAAGTTCAGACGCAAGGGAATCCCCCCCCTTGACCTTCGCCTGGCGACGCTCCCCACAGCAGGCGGACATGAGGATGCGGTATTGCGTCTCCTCCCGGACTCCGGGGCCTTGAAACTGGGAGACATGGGGCTGAATGAACGGAATATGCGCGTCATGAAGAAGATCCTTGTGCAGCCCTATGGACTCATCCTGGTGGTGGGACCCACAGGATCCGGCAAGACCACGACCCTCCATTCGGCCCTGGACCACATTAACAACCCCGGCGTCAAGATATGGACCGCCGAAGACCCGGTAGAAATTACGCAGCCGGGGCTGCGGCAGGTAGAGGTCAAACCCAGAATCGGTCTTGACTTTGCAAGGGTCATGAGGGCGTTTCTCCGCGCAGACCCCGATGTGATCATGATCGGCGAGATGAGGGACAATGAAACGGCCTCCATCGGAATAGAGGCCTCGCTGACCGGCCACCTCGTCTTCTCCACGCTCCATACCAACAGCGCGCCTGAGACCGTTACCAGGCTCCTCGACATGGGATTGAATGCCCTCAATTTCTCAGACGCCCTCCTTGGGATACTGGCCCAGAGACTGGTCAGAAAATTATGTTCCAATTGCCGCAAGGCCTACCACCCCTCTTCGGAAGAATTTGAGGAGATCCAGGCAACCTACGGCAGGGAGGCATTCACCCAACTTGGCATCGAATACACATCCGATCTGATCCTCTATGGCCGTTCCAAATGCGATGCCTGTTCAGGCACAGGCTACAAGGGAAGAATGGGTATTCATGAGCTGTTAGAGGGCACCCCGGCCATCAAGAAACTCGTAAAAACAGAGGCCCCCACAGACGAAATATTCGAGCAGGCGGTTCAAGAAGATATGACAACCCTGAAACAGGATGGGATCAGCAAGGTCCTGTCAGGGCTCACCGACATGGCCGAGGTGCGCAGGGTGTGTATCAGTTGAAGACGCTGCTGTCAATAACGGGTTGCAGATTGCAGGCGACTCTGCATGTTGGACCCTGAACAGTGCGCGCGCTCGTCCTTTGAACGTCAACCATCAATAGCCAATTGTCCATTGTCAATTCAGTGAGGTGGTAGCGATGCCGAAACGGGCACTGGTAGTGGACGACGATTTTTTCTTTGTCGAATTTCTTGGAGAACTCCTTGAAAAAAGGGGATACCAGGTCATAAAGGCCCATGACGGCAAAGAGGGGTTATTAAAACTTGAGGACGGTCCTTTCGATATCCTGTTCTCCGATCTGATTATGTCCAAGATAGACGGGACTCAATTCATCAAGATCGCCCGCAAGAAATTTTCGGACGTTTCCTTTCACATTATCGTTGTATCAGGGAGCGTTGTCGAGCAGATGGATCAGCTTACGGATGCAGAGGTTGACTGGTTTCTCGCAAAAGGCCCCCTCGAACAAATGGAAGCTCAGATCAACGAACTTCTGGATCAGATGGAAAATGGTGGAGTCATCTCGCCCAAGGAAGGGAACAAATTTCTGGAGTCTGGCACCCTGTATCCGAGGCAGATTACAAGCGAACTGGTGGATAGACTCAACTTCCACAAGGGCGTCATTGAAAGCATCGGCTTCGGCATCCTGGTCGTTGACAGAGACGCACGGGTCATCAATGCCACCTTACAGGCCCTCGACATCCTGAATGCGTCTCCCGGAGATACCCTGAACAAACATATTACCTCTCTCTTCCCCCGGCAGGAGCGGGCCTATCTGATCGATGCCCTGAAGGCTGTCGCCCAGAATCTGGACCTTAAAAAGGTCCGTCTCAACATCGTCGTCGACGCCAAAATAACTCAGTTGACGGTCTCGCTCTTGAGGGTGGGGAGAGAGATCGCGGGGTGGATCATTGCCATGGAGGAAACTCGCCAATGCATCGAACAAGCATAAAAAACAAGCTCATCCTGAGCTTTCTCGCCCTGCTCCTGATCGTCATGGTGGTTGTAGTCGCCGCTCAGCAGATTACAGACAACGTCATTACGGCCCTGGGTGTCTCGGCTGCACTGGCCCTGGCCGCCGGAATCATCTTCGGCGGCATTTTTTCAAGGTCCATTGTGAGACGGCTAAACAGCCTGAGCAGTGTGGCCAAAGAGATCAGTCATGGGGACCTTTCAAAGGAAATCCCCTTTCTGTCCCAAGACGAAATCCGGGATCTCGAAGAGGTCTTTGCCGCGATGGTCAGGGATCTGAGGGAAATTATTTCGGAGATAAAGGACGTCTCCACCCGGATCGAAGAGACCGGCAGAAATCTCGGCGTCCAGATAGAAAAGGTCCTGTCCAGCAGCCGGGAAATCGACGAGTCCGCCCTGGCAATTGCCAAGGGCTCGGAAACGCAAAGCCTCATCGTCCAGAAGACATCTCTCGTCCTCGAGAAAAGCCTGGAACAGATGGACGAGGCATCTCGACAGTCCGCCCAGACCGTATCCAAGACCACTGACGCGCTGCAAAAGACCGAAGTGGGCGAAGCCAAGGCCCGCGAGACCCTGCATTACCTGGAAGATGTCCTCAAACAGACGGTGGAGAACGCAGAACCGATATATCGGTTATCCGGCAAGGTGGAAAAGATCAAGATGGTCATGCGCGTCATCGAAGAACTCTCCCAGAAGACCGATCTCCTTTCCCTAAACGCCTCCATCGAGGCCACCAGGGCCGGGGAAATGGGAAAGGGATTTGCCCTTGTGGCGAACGAGATACGCAACATGGCAGAAAACTCCAGGAACTCGTCCCATGAGATCCGGGCGGTTGTAGATGATATCTTCGAGGACAACAAGGCCGTCATCGCGGCCCTCAGGAAGAGCGAGGAGGATATCAACAAGGGCCGCGGGATCATTCACGGCATCGTTGGGACCTTCGGCGAGATGCTTTCCGGGGTCAAAGAAATCTCGACTGAGGTAAGAGAGGTGGGGGAAATAACCCGAAAGCAGGTAAAAGAGATGAGGGGATTGCTCCACCAGTTCCAGGAACTCTCCAGACTGGCACACGAGAATTTTGTATCGACCCAAAAGACGACCATCGGCACGAAAAGCCAGAAAGAGGAAATTATGGAGATCGTCAGGGCGGCCAAGTCATTGAATGTCCTGTCCCAGAAAATGATGGAAACTCAGGAGCGATTCAGACTCCGCGGGGCGTAAGAAATGGACTGTTTTGTATTTGAGGCGGCAGGAAAGCACCTGGGAATTGAGGCCCGATACATCTATCGCATTGCCGACGAGGTGAGGGTGGCCCCTGTTCCCCTTCTCCCCTCCTGCCATGTGGGAATTATCTATTACAGAGGCGACCTGTTTGATGTTATCGATGCCGGCCGGCTTCTGGGGAAAGAAGGCCGCCTCTCCGACAAACCCTCCTATGTGATCCTCATGAAATGGGATCAGCGGAAACTGGGTCTGATACCGGAGCGCATTGTGGGGATAACCTGGGTCGAAGATGCGAAGGCCACAGACACGGTCTTCACCAAGGATGGACTCGCCATTCACATGATTACCCCCGAAAAAATCTGGGATACCCTATCGGAACTCCCCTATGGACATTGACAAGTACAAAAGAATCTTCATCCAGGAATCCGGCAAGTATCTCCAGGACCTGAATACGGACCTCATTCGAGGGGAACATGACCTCCTGAACCGGAGTCTCTGGAGCGACATCCACGGCAAAATCCATTCCATCAAGGGAATGGCCCGCGCACTCAACCTGGATGCCGTATCCGGGCTGTGCCACTCCATGGAGGGATGGTGCAAGGAGTTTCAAGGGGGAACCATGACGCCTAATGCCGATGCCGTGCAGGTGCTGATGGACGGGGCAGAGCTGCTTAAGGGGCTGGTGGCGGCGACGGCCGAAGGCGCCGCTCCTGAGGCTTCACCACAGCTCGACAGGATCAGCGCGCTGCTGGCCCAACGCCCGGATAAGTTGATACCCCAGACACAGCCCGACACACACCCCGTTTCTTCTCCCTCAAAAATCGACCATATCCGCGTTGAATATTCGCTGATCGAAGAGCTCCTTGCCCGTTCTCAGGAAATCATCCTGCTGGAAAAGACCCTCCCTCCCCTTTCTCAAGAACAGATATCGTCCGGGCTGAGAGGCTGGATAGACCATTATATGGCCATGTTGAGAGGTCTTCACTTTCAGTTGGCCCGCCTGAGGCTGATGCCCGTCCAGGATTTCGTTTCCCTATTTGACAAGCCCGTCCGGGACCTGGCCAGGAACTACCATAGGGAGGTCAGGCTTGAGATGGTGGGGGGGGAACTCCAGGTGGATATCGGACTCATGGAGCGTCTGAGAGAGCCCTTCATGCACCTCTTGCGCAATGCCATTGCCCACGGAATCGAGCTGCCTGACGAACGGGAAAGATCGGGCAAAAACCGGGAGGGCAAGATCGTTTTTGAGGCGGACAAACGAGGAGATAGCCTGGTGCTCACTGTAAGCGACGATGGCAGAGGCATCGATCAAACGGCTATTCAGCGCTACCTCAGGGGCACGATGGGCATGTCTGATCAAGAGATCAGCGGCATGCCCCGTGAGGAATTCCTCCATACCATCCTCCGTGTCGATTACTCCTCTGCAGACGCTACGAACCAACTCGCAGGGAGAGGGATCGGGATGGATGTGATCGCAAAGGCCATCCAATACCTGAGCGGTTCCCTCGCCATTCAGTCAGAGCCGCTCGAGGGAACACAGTTTGTCATTAAGCTCCCCCTCTCTCTTTCCATTGTGTACGCGATCGTCTTTAAGATAGGCCCATACACCCTCTCTGTGCCGACGTCCCATGTCGCGTCGATTGAAAGGGCAGAAGCCACATCCGCAGAACAGGGCGGAGATCTTTATGACTTGTGGGACAGACTCGGGATACATCCCGGCACGAGAAAATCGACCCATATCCTGAAGCTCAGGCAGCCCCCCGCAATCGACGATTCAATCCCTACGGAACCCCCCCCCTCGCGGTTTGCCGTTGACGCGGTCATCGGCAACATGCCCCTCATGGTCATGCCCTCGGGGGAACTCCTGGCCCGGACCGGGTCTTTTGCCGGCGTCGGCATCATGGAAAACGGCGACCTGTCGATCCTTCTGGATATGGAAAAGCTTTAAAGGATCACCATCCAGGGAGGCCGTGGCGAACCATCAAAGGGGATACGGACAACCTATTCAAAGGAGTCTGTTATGGAGCTACAACGACGAGAGCATCCTGTTTTCATTTGGAATCCGTTTTTTCGAAAGGGTTGGCCAGTCACTGAAAGGGTAGTCCTTCTCGCAATGGCAATTGCTTTCCTCATACCCCTGTTGTCGCTGGAAAGGCCTGCCGGAGCCGCAGTGTCAATAACCGCAACCCATCAATCTGCTAATGACTTCAGCAATATACCTGCCTCATATTTTACACAGGTGCGATCAACATTTCACATTTACTATGGCCATACCTCCCACGGAAGCCAGGTGGTCACCGGGCTCAACATGCTCCAAAGCCAGGATTCGGAGCGCTATGCCATACCTGACATTTACGATGACTACAACATTGATCTGGGAGATCCGGCCTGGGAAACTGATACCCGGAATTATCTCAGCGGCCATCCGGAGACCAACCTGGTCATGTGGTCCTGGTGCGGGCAATTGTCTAATGAAGACACTGATGTGAGTGATTATTTCAGCAGGATGAATGGCCTCATCAACGACTTTCCAGGCGTTACCTTTGTCTACATGACAGGGCATCTGGACGGCGGCGGCACAACAGGGACCCTGTACACGCACAACAACCAGATTCGCGCCTATTGCCATACAAACAACAAGGTCCTCTTCGATTTTGCCGACATCGAGAGCTATAACCCAGATGGCACCTACTATCCCTATGGCTCGGACTGGTGCGAGTGGTGCACCGACTGGTGTGAAACCCATAGTTGTCCCAGCTATGGTTGTGAAGATTGCGCCCATTCGCAGTGCTTCAACTGCTACCGGAAAGGAAGGGCCTTCTGGTGGTTGCTGGCAAGGATAGCGGGATGGAACCCCTCTGCGACAGTCTTCTACGTCCATCCAAACGGGACCTGCGGGAACAATCATCCCTGCTACACGACCATTCAGGCAGCCATGACCGCAGCCGGCGACGGCATCGAGATCAGAGTTGCCGGGAGGACCTTCAACGAGGCCCCGACAAAGGGCACGACCGGCACGGTGACCCTCACCGGGGGGTGGAACGATGCATTCACAGGACAGACGGGGACAACCGAAATGTACGCACCGGTTGTAACAGGAGGGGCGATCGTAAGGCTGCTGCCTAACATCCGGGTGGTTGCCCCTTAGAGATAAGGATTCGGGGCCAGTCTGATCATAGAGTAGCCTTCTCCCCATGCGACTTTGTTGTGGGAGCGTCTTTTAGCCGCGATATTCCCGTGCGTCGCGGATAGAAATCCGCTCTCACAGGGATCTCTAAAGCGACTGAGCACGGTGACATAATTGAAGTTTCAAAGGAGAAATGCAGGTGAAGGATGGCGCGATATTTGAGAGCAGCTATTCGGTTATCCCTTGTCCTTTCAGTTTTAGTGCCTTCCATCGGCTTTGGCGAGAGGCTTCAGACATCGGATCTCATGTATCAAGGCGCCTTCCGCCTACCCGAAAATTTCAACTGGGGCGCCCGGGGTCTTTCCTACTATCCCTTAGGAAACAGCGGCGCAGGTTCCTTGCTGGTAACCGGTTTTGAAGGCCTCACAGGCGGATTCGCCAATTATGGTGAGGTATCCATCCCCACGCCTCAACAGGAAGCCAACTGGGAAGATCTCCCCATGGCAGCATTCTTGAGGCCCCTGATGCCCTTTGATGGAGGACTTGTGCAGGCGCTCGAAGGAGACTCCGTGTTTGTCTCCGGCATCCAGTATGTACCACGTCAGGGGACCCAGACGGCAGACAAGATCTACGGGTCACTCAATGAATGGTATCCTGAAGGGGACTTTGGCGATGACTCCTTTCCCACTATCTGGCTCAGCAACTTGAATGGTTCCAGCGCTCGGGGGCTCTTCTATGTGGGGCCCCAGCCCCAGACCGCACCCTATCATGGCAGAAAGATGGGGGAATATCTCTTTACCGTGCCCCAATCGTATGCAGACACCTATCTGGGCGGCCGCATTCTCATAACCGGCCGGTCCCGGGGAACGCCGGTCGGTTCGGAACCGGTCACAACCCAGGGCGGTTCTCAAGGCCCCACCCTGTTCGCCATTGAGCCCTGGCAGATCGATAGTCCGGCGGCCAACGCCAGCATGGACGCTCTTCCCATTCTTTACTACCGGGCCGCTTATCCAGGCTGTGCAGGACCGGATATCGGGGCAAATGGCGAAAATGTGGACTGTGACTACGAGTTTTCGGATCAGGTGTTTAGGATGTGCGACGCCTGGTCCGGGGCCGGTTTTGTGGAAAGCGGATCAAAGCGAGCCATCCTCATTCTGGGGCAGAAATCAAGCACCAACTGCTACTACTGCGGCGATCCGGTTGACCCTACTGGATGCCCCTATGCCACAACCCCGCCGGCGTGCGCCACCTACTGGTGCAATGAAAGCCGGGGGTATCACTGCGGCCCCTATGAACGCCAGGTCATCTTCTACGACACGGACGAATTGGGGCAGGCTGCGAAGGGTCTTCGCGATCCATGGACCGTCCTCCCCTATGCCCTCTGGCGTCCCACAACCTTCTATTTACAGGGATACACCTGCGGCGATGTGGGCGGCATGGCGGTGGACCCGACCCGTGGACGGGTATTTATGGTCGAAAGGGGCCTAGGAGAAGGGGACATCAATGCCGCGGCAGTCCATGTCTGGACGGTTAGCGCTTCTTCATGCCCGACCTGCTCCGGTGATGAAGTGACCCTGAACGTAGCGTTCCCTGCGGGAAAGACCTGTGCGTGCACGGCTAAAACATCCATCACTCTCGGCTCCGGAGTGGTGATCCCCCGCGACGCCACAGTCACTTTCATTGCCCCGCTTGTGACCATCCAGCCCGGCGTCACCATTGAAAATGGCGCGGTGGTCCATATCCGCCAATAAGACCCAAAAATTGTCTCGCACAGAGGCGAAAAGCCACAGAGAAACAGCCAGACCCAAACACTGAAAAAGCCGAGGATGCCGCGTTGAGACATTTTTGCAAACCATGACTGCAAAAACAAAAGGCTCTTTGTGTCTTGGTGTCTCCGTGTGAAATACTTCTGTTTTGTGCTGTGCTCTATTATTGATAACAACAAGCGAGGCGTACGATGAAAAGCGAGCGATTATGCTTGATCTTCGGCATCCTGTTTCTTCTTTTCCCTGTGCATAGTTACGCTGCCACCTACTATGTGTCGCCTACAGGGAATGATGAATCTGCCGGATCGTCATCCGCTCCCTGGCGCACGCTGCAGCATGCGGCGGACAAGGTCATTGCAGGGGACACGGTCATGATCAGAAGCGGCGTCTATGCAGGGTTCAGGGCAAAATCGGGCGGTTCACCCGGACTCGCCATCACCTTCAAATCCGAGAGCGGTGCCTCTGTGGTTGTCAACGACACAGGACCCGATGCCTGGCATGGAAGTCTGATCAACATTGAAGGATATAATTGGTGGGTGTTGGACGGTCTGGAGGTCACTGGAGCACCCGACAATGCGGGCATCGACATCCGCGAGGCGGACCACATTACCGTGCGCAACTGCTACTGCCACCACAACAGGAAATGGGGCATTTTTACAGGATTTGCCGAATACTTCACCGCCGAATACAATGAGTGCGCCTATTCCACGATAGAGCACGGCATCTATCACAGCAACAGCGGGGACAACGCCATCATCCGTTTCAACACCTGCCATCACAACAACGGGTGCGGCATTCAGATCAATGCGGATCCTTCCATGGGAGGCGACGGCATCAGCAGTAATTGCACGGTTACCCACAATGTTTTGTATGAAAACGGTTTCGGCGGGGGATCGGCGATTAACCTGGCCTCTGTTCGTGACAGCCTGATCGCAAATAACCTGATTTACAGCAACCATGCCGGCGGGATCGCTGCGTGGGACGATGATCAGGGGGTTGAGTGGGGCAGCAAAAATAACACGTATTACAACAATACAGTTCATATGCCCTCAGACGGCCGATGGGCCATCAACCTGAAAAACGGCAGCACCGGGTCCAAGGTCTATAACAACATCCTGATCCATGAAAACGCCGCAAGGGGCGGTCTTGAGATAGACACATCCAGCCTTGCGGGGTTTTCGAGCGACTACAATATCCTTACGCAGGCCAGCGTGGATGAACTCACCATGAGCCTTTCAGCCTGGCAAGACAACTATTCGCAGGATGCCCACTCGCTTAGTCAAACAGCAGGCCAGAACTTTGTTTCCCCGGGGAGCGATTATCACTTGCTGGCGACAACCCTGGCTATCGATGCAGGAAGCCCCCTTCCCGAGATCACAGACGACCTGGATGGGAATGCAAGGCCCCAGGGTGCAGGCTATGACATCGGGGCCTATGAGTTCGTCGCCCCCTCTTGCCCACCATGTTCCGAGGATGAGGTGGAGTTAACCAACGTCACATTCCCTACAGGGATACCCTGTGAATGTGTCGGCACCATATCCATCACCATCGGTTCCGGCGTGATTATTCCAAACGGCGCCACGGTCATTTTCAGGGCGCCCATAGTAGCAATTAAGCCTGGTGTCAGTATTCAACAAGGGGCCGTAGTCCACATCAGGCAATAAGGCGTGGCTTTTTGCTGGAAAGCCTCATTCCTCCGAGCGACAAGGGTGTTTCGAAAAGCCGGATTAAATTGGGCCGAAGAAGGCCTGCCATATGCACAGAAGAAAGATTATCGTTTTCAGCGTCGTTGATCTGATCAATGAGTCACAGCCGCCTGGTACAGCGGCAATAGCCGTGTAAACAATTGAGCGACATTCCCGACAATATCCCGCCCGCTCGCCACGGCTTCGTTTTTGTCGATGGTGCGGACAAGTTGCAAATCGAAGGGCCTCGTTTCCGGCGCATCATTGATATATCCTGCCAGAGCTTCTTTACTCGGTTGACGTCCGTTCTCATCGGTGCACCAGCCGTCATCTGAAGCCAGCAGGGCGCCTGAGGAGGGACTTGTGAGGTTACAAAAGCTCAAATTGTCCTTGACGGCTATTGCATGAAGCATCTCCTCGTTTTCCTGCTGCGTCAGCCATCCGCTAAAAGCTTTCCAATCGGTTGACGTGCCTCCTTTGGCATCAGGGCGTGCTACTCGGAATCCATAATAAAGGGCCCGGTGGTCCACTCTGACAAAAAACCTGGTCTGATAATCAGTTTCCGCATGAACGTGGTGTTCGATATCCTGCACATGCATTTCAGGTTTGTTGCCGAATGCCCAGGAATTGAACTTAAACTGTGTGGTGTCGATTTTTTGAGCTACTGCCGCACCTAGCTGGCTGCGGGAGCGCCAGATCGTTCCGTATGCACTCTTTTTGAAGTCCGTCGGCGCAAAACCGGAAAACACGGTTTTTTCCCTGTTCGAGGTGGACTTAGGGGAAGGTTTACCGGCGGACTCCCGTTCCTGTTTTTCCCTATGCCTGCGCTCCGCAATGCGAAGCTGCAGCTCGATATCTGTGAGGATCTCTTCGCCGTTTTCCCATCGGATAATCATCTCGTCTTTATTGATGGAAATGACCCGGAAGACACCTTTTTCATTTTCGTACTGTCCGTCAACGCTAAATTCGAACTCTGCCGGCTTGTCCATGGGACCTCCTTTGGCTTAGATGATCAAATTGCTCGCACTACAATACAAAAAAATTGAATACCTGAAAGGAACATAAGGAACCCAGTTCGGCCGCTAAGGGGAGGGAAAACGCTTATCTTTTTCACCTTTACGACGGCGAATCGTATTGCCTGTGCCTGATTGGAGTTTTGGTTGTTTTTGTTTCACTTCGTCTTGATCCAGTTGATTGAGCATCTTCCTAAGTTTTTCATCTAATTGATTTCGTGTACTTTCGGTCATTATGAATCCTTTTTCTGTTTGCTGGTGTAGAAATGTTAACATTTTTACCGATGAATGATGTCCATAACATCATGAGAGGAGTCTCACAAATCGTGCATATCAGTACATCATTCCCGCGCTTGTGGGCTTATAGTCTGAGTTTTTGAGGGGGTACCGGCTATCTGAGTTGCTTCGTGTTCAAAGTCAAAGCAAAGAGAGTCAAAGAGAAGGGTATAGGCATAAAATGGAGACACCCTTGAATTATTTCTTTAGCCTTTGGCGATCCATTGATCAATGACCTCTTTGTCAAATCGCCAGACCCTACCAATTCGAACTGCAGGGATTTTACCTTCCTTGGATAATTTACATATTGTTATTTGATGCAATTGTAAATAGTTAGCCATTTCTTTGGTTGTCATAATCTGGGCCAAAATAAATTCTCCTCTATCTTCATCTCATAAAAGATCCAACACACACCAAAAAAGCTCAAAAACACACTCAGATGCGGTAACCAGCCCTACGCCAATAGCGCTGACTCCAATGAAAACAGCCTGCTTCGGCAGTCTCACCAATTCCTTCTTGGCATAGAACTCTCCCATTTTCACTATATTTTTTTATATTCTATATCATTTTGTATCAATACATAACATATGTCAAGTTATTATTTTATTTAATTTATTTATTCCAATTAAATAGCATTGTTATAGAATATTTTACCATCTTTTTGCGGGAAAACCGTCAGCATATCGGTGCGTTTCCAAATCCAGGCATTTTCGGCACTCTCATTTTAAGGGCCCCCTCTACTCAAACTCCTCCCTTTACATCAGGGAACTGGTTTCTACGTTCCCAGTTGCCACAGGAGCATATATCAAAGGTACGATACCTTCCTGCCGAATGCCCGCCCAGGGAGTTTCTTTTTCGGACCAAGCTATGAATTCATATCTTTGACCAGTTAAGAGCTCTTCAACTGGAATATACAGTCATGTTGTGATATAAGGCACTCTTGGAAGAGACCATTGCCAAACCTTTGCTCACCCAATCTGCCGAGGTATAACCCATATGACCAGCCATCGAAATGAAACCGAGAAGTTGCGGATTGCCTATCGCACGTGTCCCTTTTGCGAAGCCACCTGCGGGTTGGAGATCGCCCTACAGGACGGCCGTGCCGTAACCGTCAAAGGAGATAAGGACGACGTGTTCAGCAAAGGATATCTCTGCCCAAAGGGCGCGGCCCTGGCCGACCTCCATTATGATCCCGATCGCCTGCGCCACCCGCTGATAAAAAGGAACGGCCATTGGGTAGAGGTGGGCTGGGATGAGGCATTTGCCGCAGTCGAATCGGGCCTGATCCCCTTGATGGACACCTACGGTCGTGACACCGTAGGTGTGTACGCGGGCAACCCTTGCTCCCATACCATGGCCGGCGCTCTGTGCCTGAGGCCCCTGTTCAAGGCCTTGCGGAGCCGGAACATCTTCAGCGCCAGCACCGTGGACCAGATGCCCAAACACGTCTCCAGCGGCTTGATGTTCGGCCACCCCGGCACGATTCCAGTGCCCGACATCGACCGCACCCATTTTTTGTTGATACTCGGGGCAGACCCCATGGAGTCTAACGGGTCGCTCGCCACGGCTCCCGACTGGCCTGGTCGGTTGCGCGCCCTTAAGCGGCGGGGGGGCAAGCTGGTGGTTGTAGATCCTCGCGCCAGTCGAACTGCAAAGCTGGCCCACGAGCACCTGCGGATAAAACCTGGAGGAGATCCGTTTCTCCTCATGGCCTTGACCTGGGTTTTGTTTGAAGAGGACAGAGTCAATCCCGGGCGGCTCTCTGATCACATCATCGGACTGGATGCAGTGCGCGACCTTTGCAGGCCGTTTTCCCCTGAGGCCGTGGAGAGGCGCAGCGGCATTGATCCCTCTATCGTGTACCGAACCGCAAGGGAACTTGCCTCTGCACCGTCTGCCGCAGTGTACGGCCGCATGGGCACAAGCACCGTGGAATTTGGGGCTCTCAACCAGTGGCTCATCGACATGGTCAACATCCTGACCGGAAATTTGGACCGTCCTGGAGGGGCCATGTTCCCCTCGCCGGCTCATATGCCGCGCCGTAACCGCCCAGGTGGAAAAGGCTGGACTCTGGGACGATGGAAAAGCCGCGTCAAAGGTCTGCATGAGGTCATGGGCGAACTACCGGTCTGTACATTGTGCGACGAGATTGAGACGCCGGGAGAAGGGCAAGTCCGGGCCCTGATCACTGTGGCCTCCAACCCCGTGATCGCCCTGCCCAATTCCGCTCGAGTAGACCGGGCTTTGGCCGGTTTGGACTTCATGGTGTCGGTGGACTTTTACCTAAACGCCTCCACACGACACGCACATGTGATTCTCCCTCCCACCGGCCCTTTATCCACGTCGCAATATGATTTTTCATTTTACAACCTGTCCGTGCGAAACATTGCCAACTACTCGCCCCCTGTCATTCCCAAACCCAATGACGAGATGGATAAATGGGAGATCCTCTATCGGCTGGCCATGATCTTTAGCGGTCAAGGGGCCTCTGCCAATGCAGCGCAGATGGATGATTTCATCATCCGCATGATGGTGGATGGTTTGGCCGAAAAAGAGGGTTCACCCCTTTTCGGCAAGCAAACAGAAATATTGCAGGCCATGAAAGATCTCCGAGGTCCGGATCGAATGCTCGACCTCATGCTCCGCACCGGAGCCTACGGTGACGGCTTTGGCCTGAATCATGGCGGCTTATCGCTCTCCAGGCTAAAAGAGCATCCCCACGGCATGGACCTGGGACCTCTTGAGCCCCGAATCCCGGGAATATTACGGACCACTTCAGGCAAGATCGATCTGGCGCCACACCCCATGGTCCAGGACGTGCAGCGGCTTATTGAAGTGATAAATCGCCCAGAGCCAAGTAGCCTGGTGCTTGTCGGACGTCGGCATCTTCGCACCAACAACTCATGGATGGCCAACATTTCGTCCCTTGTATCCGGACCCCCCCGGTGCGTTCTCCTTGTTCATCCGGAGGACGCCTCGCGTCTTGGGCTTGAGGGCGGGGCTGCCGTGGAAGTAAAGAGCCGCGTGGGACGGATAGCGGTCCCAGTAGAAATTACAACAGACATCCGGCCGGGCGTGGTCAGTCTACCCCATGGCTGGGGCCATGATCTAACCGGAGTTAGGATGGGTGTGGCCATGACCCATGGAGGAGTAAACAGCAATATACTGAGCGATGACGAGTGCTTTGATCCACTGTCCAACAATGCAGTGTTGAACGGAATTCCCGTGGAGGTGTCAGCTTGACCCTACCAAAACAAAGGTCTTCTGACATCCTCAATTCACATTCAAATGCGCCACTCTGTGATGGCAAGCGACCACAGCATAGTGGGCCATTTGGGCAAAAACGCGTCTTTCGGGCTGGGGAAGATCCGCACACAAAAGGCGTAGCGATGGGAAACAGGAGGTCATGGAAATGGACTTGAAACGCCTGACATGGGATTATGCAGACCCTCCAAAAGATGATGCCTGGCGGGCCAGAAGGCTGGCCGAATTCTTTCCTTTTGTTATCGAAGGGCTCAGCAGAGAAGACAAAGATCTCCTCCTGAGGGAGATCGATAAGATCACTCTCCCTGATGAGCGGAAGGAATATATCCGAATGGCATGCGGAGGCGAAAGGAATGGAAAACAAGATACTGACTGAAAAACAGAGTCTCCTGATCGATCATCTGCCAGAAGAGATTCTGTCCGCATTTTACCTGACGGGCGGAACAGCGCTCTCTGCCTTCTACCTGGAACACAGGCTTTCTGACGATCTCGAACTGTTCACGGAAACGGAAGAGACCATACCCCCCGTGGAATTCCTGACAGCATTCATGAAAAAACTCCCCGATTCCGAGGCCATTCGCTATCAGCGCCTTTTTGATCGCAGGATATTTGCTGTCGTCTTTAAGGATGGGGACACGCTTAAAGTAGAATTTACGACCTACCCCTTCAGGAGCATTGAAGAGCGAATAAAATTCGGAAAGCTGACGATTGACAGCCTGTCGAACATGATCACAGGGAAGCTCTTTGCCATAACCGACCGCTTCGATCCGAAAGACTTTGTTGATCTCTACGTTGCTGTCCACCGATATGCCTTGAAATTTGATGATCTGATAATGCAAACCGAGCAGAGATTCGACATAAAAGGGCTAAATTACGTCATTCCGGAAAGGCTCCTGATGGTCAAACGGATGGGTCCAGGAGATCTGCCCATAATGTTGAGTGCGCTGAATCTCAATCAACTCAAAACCTATTTCATCGAACAGTCCGCCGCGCTCGTGAAGTCACGCGCCATGCTCTGAAGGGGAAAAATATTTTCGTTTTGAAAAAATCTTCATTCAACGCCATATATGCCAACAGAAGGGACGTACCCCTTTCCATGAAGCGCCGGCCGATGGCCCTGTAGGTGCGGATTCATCCGCACATGTTGAGCGTCAAACCACTAACCGACAACCCGTGACCCGTAGCCATATCTGGATTCCGCAACGCCTTTACCAGTAAGAGCTTTTACCAGAGGCGCCCATGACCACGCACGACCTTATTCCTCCATGTTGGCCGTTTCCCCGGCCGGGAGTCCCAGTTCTCCGGCCCGAAGCACCCTGCGAAGGAGCTTCCCGCTCCTTGTTTTGGGGAGCCGTTCGAGGAAACTGAGTTCCTTGACGATAATGTCTGAAGAGAGGCTTGCCTTCACAAAGGCCTTGATCTCGTGATTCAGCCGGGCAGACGGGGTGAACCCTTTCTGGATGGTGATAAAGGCCTTTAGATAAGAGACCCCCTCGTCCGGTTCCGCGCCCTTTGAAATAACTGCGGCCTCTGAGACCGCCGGATGCATGCAGAGGACCTGCTCGATCTCATAGGGCCCGATGACCTTGTGTCCCCCGGCCTTGATGAGATCGTCGTTGCGGCCCTGGTGGTAATAGTACCCCTCGTCATCCATGATGGCGATGTCGCCCGTCAGGAACCACCCCTTTTCGTTGAAATAGGCCCGGTACCGCGCCTCATCCCGCCAGAGACCGACCATCATGGCGGGCCATCGGGGCCTGAGGGCCAGTTCACCCAGACTCAGGGCCGGCATGGGGTCGCCTTTTTCATCCAGGATAGCGGCCTGTACTCCGGGGACCGGCTTTCCCATGGAACCGGGCTTGATGTCCATGGAAGGGAAATTGGCCAGGCAGATCATTCCCGTCTCGGTCATCCAGTAGGTATCGTGAGGCGATCGGCCCAGGTGCTGCTTCGCCCAGTAAAAGAGGTCCGGGATTAAGGGCGCGCCCACCGTCGCCATGTGACGCAGGTGGGAGATGTCGTACCGGCTGGCCAGGTTCCCCCCGGCCTCTTTCAGCCTCGTCAGGGTCCTGGGGGTGGTGTACCAGACCGAAACGCTGTGTTTTTCAAGCGTCCAGTACCAGTGGGCAGGCTCAAAAGGGTCTCCCTGAACAAGGGCCGTGGCCCCGCACAACCAGGGCCCCAGAACCCCGTACACGATCCCTGTGACCCAGGCCGGGTCTGCATCCACCCAGAGGATCGTATCTTCCTTCAGGTCAAGGACATCCCTGGACGTGCTCAGGATCCCCACCATATCGTCATGGGTGTGTACCACGCCCTTGGGAGGGCCGGTAGATCCTGATGTGTAGCTCAGATAGAGGGGGGAGCGGGCAGACAGCCAGGTATTGGGAAACTCAGTCGGCATTTGCTGCGGGATGCCGCCCACCAGGATTTCGTTAGAAAGCAGGTTCGGCAGGGGGCCTTCGGTCAGAAACACGAACTCCGTGGTCCCCTGGATATCCGTCGGGAGCATCTCGGCCAGGTCCGGATGGGTCAGTATCCCCTTGGGGGCCGCATCCGAGATGCGGACGCTGACTTCATCAAAGGTGGACGTGGCATATATCGGACAGAAAAGGACGCCGATGCGCGCGCAGGCCAGGAGCGAGAAGTAGATTTCCGGGCAGGGGGGAGGAATACAAACAGTCGGTCCCCTGTCTCGAACCCGTAGCGGGCGAGAAGGTTGGCCCATTGGGGTCGCTTCCGTCTCAATCTGAGTTCTCGGTTACACCCGAACGGGCATGAGTTCTTGCTCTATTCATGAAAAGAGTATACGGGGAATCAACGGCTGGTGTCAATACGGCAACTGGAAGGCCTTTTCCTTCATCCCGGCATCACCGCGATCCGAAGCTCGGCCGCGTCGGAAGAATTCGTTGAGTAAATTTTTGTCCCATTGGAGTGCATGGTTGACGGCATCAGCCAAACAGGCGTTCATACAGGTCTTGGACCGACCCCACCCCCGAAATGTTCATGTTTTTGGAAGGCTTCAGTCCCTCCAGGCTGGTTTTGGGGAGAATGGCGTGTAAAAATCCTAACTTTCTGGCCTCGTTAAGCCTCATCTCAGGCTGGCTCACCCCCCGGACCTCGCCGGCAAGTCCCACCTCGCCAAACACCACAAGGTCGCGGCTGATGGGCCGGTTCAGAAAGCTCGACATCATGGCCGATACGATCCCCAGATCCGCGGCCGGCTCGTCTACCTTCAGCCCCCCGGCCACATTGACGAAGATATCCTGATCTCCTAATTGCATGCCCAGACGTTTCCCCAGCACGGCCACGAGGAGGGAAATCCGGTTGTGGTCCACGCCGATGGCCGTTCTTCGCGGCATGCCCAGGGGACTGGGACCCACCAGGGCCTGGATCTCCACCAGGAGGGGCCGGGTCCCTTCTATGCAGGAGATCACCGCAGAGCCCGGCACGTCTTCGGGCCTCTCCTGAAGGAAGATCCTGGAGGGGTTGCCGACGGCGTCGAGACCCGAGTCCTTCATCTCAAATACGCCGATCTCGTTGGTGGAACCGTATCGGTTCTTGACCGCCCGCAAGATCCTGAACAGGTGTCCCCCGTCCCCCTCGAAATAGAGGACCGTGTCCACCAGATGTTCCAGGACCTTTGGCCCGGCAATAGCCCCGTCTTTGGTCACATGGCCCACTAAGAAGACCGGTATCCCCGTTCCCTTGGCATAGGCCATCAGGCGGGAGGCCACTTCCCTGACCTGGCCCACGCTTCCGGGGGCCGATGGCATATCTTCCGTATACAAGGTCTGGATCGAGTCCACGGCCACGATGTCCGGCTTGAAAGGGCCCAGCCGTTCCAGGAAGTCCTCGATGCAGGTCCCTGTCATGACATACAGATCTTCAGAATGGACGCCCAGCCTCTCGGCCCTCAGCTTGATCTGCTGGGCCGATTCCTCGCCTGAAAGATACAAGGCCCGCAACTTCTGCCGCGCCAGACGGTCCATCACCTGGAGAATAATGGTCGACTTCCCGATCCCGGGATCCCCGCCGATCAGGATCAGCGAACCGGGGACCACGCCGCCCCCGAGGGTCCGGTCAAATTCGGAGAGACCTGTCTTCAGCCGCATCTCAGGGGCCAGAGAAATGGACTCCAGCCGCTCTGCCTGACCCATGGCAGAGGCCCGCCGGGTCTCCTTTCCAGGCGCCTTGCGGACCTCCTCCACCATACTGCTCCACTGACCGCAGTCAGGGCATCGGCCCATCCATTTGATGGCCTCATACCCGCAGTTCTGACAGACAAAGCGGGTCTTTTCCTTTTTGGTCATGATGAAATGGCTGCCTCACTCCCACCGGCCATCGTCCCTCCTCCTGAGGTCCGTGTACCCCACCGTCCCCCGATCCGTGATAAACGAACTCAAGAGCCAGTTCACCAGGCTGATGATCAGGGCGCCCCATACGGCCGACCAGAACCCGTGCACCTCAAATCCGGAGATGACGCCCGAGGCCATTTTCAACAGGATCGCATTGATGACAAAGGTAAAGAGACCGAGGGTCAGGATATTGATGGGGAGGGTCAGGATGAGGAGGATCGGCCGGAAAAAAACGTTCAGAACCCCCAGAATGGCGGCCGCGAACAATGCACTGAAAAAACCGCTCACCTCGATCCCCTTGATCAGATATGACGCCACTGTGATTGCAGCGGTCAGAATCAACCATCTCACAAGCAGTCCCATGAATTATTTCTCCTCATCCCGATACAGGATTGATGATTGTTGATTGAAAAACGACCTAAAAACAAGATAATGGCTGGTCAAGAACCCCAAAAACATTTTTTTTGAAAACGATAAGAGATGTTAG
Organism: Thermodesulfobacteriota bacterium; assembly: GCA_030837545.1. Classification (GTDB taxonomy): domain Bacteria; phylum Desulfobacterota; class DSM-4660; order Desulfatiglandales; family Desulfatiglandaceae; genus AUK324. The sequence continues at coordinate 37,338 of JAUPKI010000024.1, forward strand.
GCGATTCCCTATGTTAAAGAGTTAAGCCCATCCACAATCCTTCGTGAGCGTGGCGGCTATTGTAGTGCATACCCATTTGGGATGTCAAACATTCCCGGGACGTCACGCCCCAAGACATGCAGGCCGATCGGGTCATCCGCCTCTCCGTCTCAAAGGCCCTGGATTGAATCCTGGGATTCTTTTTTCTTGAACGCGCGACAAATTCAGGCTATTTAGCATGATAGCTGTTTTTAACCACGAATCAAACGAATGAGACGAATAAACGAAGACCTTGGCTTTTTCTGGTTCGGGCTTTAGAATCAGAAGTTGACTCATTCGACGTTTCCCGCTGGCAGCGGGATCGGACGTTCAACGTTCCTTTTTTAATGAGCAAGGAGGGCTTCCATGTTGCGAATCGGGTTTGTCGGATGGCGGGGGATGGTCGGATCGGTACTCATGGGCCGAATGAATGAAGAGCAGGACTTCAAGGGCTTTGAACCGGTCTTTTTCACCACCTCCAATGTGGGCGGAAAAGCTCCGGACGTGGGTCTCGACATCCCGTCCTTAAGAGACGCCCATGACATCGACCTTCTGTCCTCCCTCGATATGGTTGTCACCTGCCAGGGGGGCGACTACACCAAAGAGGTCTACCCCAGGCTGAGGGGAGGCGGCTGGACGGGCTACTGGATCGATTCGGCCTCGGCCCTGCGCCTCGCTGACGACGCCATTATTGTCCTCGATCCGGTCAACCGGTCTGTGATCGAGGAGGCACTGTCTTCCGGCATCAAAACGTATGTCGGCGGCAACTGCACAGTCAGTCTCATGCTCATGGGACTGTCAGGCCTGTTTGCACAAGGCCTAATCCAATGGATATCGGCCATGACCTATCAGGCCGCATCGGGCGCAGGGGCCAAGAACATGAAAGAACTCATCGCCCAGATGCTCGTTCTCGGAAACGTTTCAAAGTCCCTGCTGGATGACCCGGCATCTTCGGCCATCGACATCGACCGGATCGTGACTGAGCAGATGCGGGGCGCCGCCTTCCCCACGGATAACTTCCTGGCCCCCCTGGCCGGGAGTCTGATCCCCTGGATCGATTCGCCCATGCCATCGGGCCAGACGAGAGAGGAGTGGAAGGGCCAGGTGGAGACCAACAAGATCCTGAAGACAAAGGAACCGATTCCGGTCGACGGCATCTGTGTGCGCGTGGGCGCCATGCGCTGCCACAGCCAGGGTCTCACCATCAAACTGACCCGGGACGTTCCCCTGAACGAGGTTGCGGAGATCATCCAAAAAGGGAACCCCTGGGTGACTCTGGTCCCCAATGACAAGGAATCCACACTGAAACACCTGACCCCCGCAGCGGTCAACGGGACCCTGACCGTCCCGGTGGGAAGGCTGCGAAAGATGCTGCTCGGGCCCGAATATGTGACGGCCTTCACCGTGGGGGACCAGCTTCTGTGGGGGGCGGCCGAGCCGATACGGAGGATACTCAACATCATCATTGAGCGCCTGTCATAGCCGTTCAGCCGGGGGCGGGTTTCCGATCCAGAAATGGGAATGTGTTGACAAACCCAACCCCGTGACTAAAATTAGGACTTCCAACCAGGCCGTGTGGAAGTGGAAAGCTCACTGGTGGGGCTCCCGGACTTCAAATCCGGTGTGCGGGGCTAAAACCCTCGCAGGTGGGTTCGATTCCCATGCACTTCCGCCACAGTTCATGAATCGGAATCAGGATCTTCTCAACCCCCCTGAAAGCTGAACACCCTTCCTGCGGATGCAGAGACAAATCGGTCGCCAAAGCGGTTCGAAAGCGCTACCGCCGCCTGAAAACCGGTGCAGTGGGAAACCCCTACCAGTTCTATGGAAAATCTCTCGAATTGATCCATCACAACCGGCAAATCCTTTGGGCCGTAGAACATCAGGTGGGTTCCGCCTAAGATGGCGCGAAGACGCTCAACCCCCATCTTTTCTCGAACATGGTTCAGGATGTTCAAGACCCCGGCATGGGCGCACCCCAGGATCAGCACAGGATGACCCTCGGTCTCGATCAAAAGCGAGGCGTCATCTTGAATGGGATCCAAAACCAACCCGTCTCCATCAGGCAATACCAGTCGGGGATCATTAGGCGCCTTGCCAGGGTCGCGATCTATTCCGGTCACAAACCAGATACCTGGCGCCGCCTCCCGGGTATGGTCGATAAACCTGAAGGCTGCGCCGGATCGCTCCAGCTCTTTCTGGGTCGCCGGGCATCCAATATACCTCGGAGGCTTGTCCGGCGCCGCAGGATCGATCACCATATGCCGGGAAAAAATGGCTGGATGGGCAATGACCTCTATCTGACCGAGCTGCCTGGCGACCCAAAGGAGTCCACCGGTATGGTCGTAATGTCCATGGCTGATGAATACCCTGGCCAGACCTGACAGATCCTCATTCAGTGTTTCCAGGTTGATGGGAAGGGATCTCCCCGGTCCTGTATCCAAGAGGTATTTCTCATCCCTCCTCTCGATCAGGCAACTGAACCCGTGTTCGCCCACAAATCCTGATCGGCTGATGCTGTTGTCGCACACGATGGTAATTCGGGTCTCCATGTCGGCTTCCTTCACCTGAATGTCGATAGTGTCTGAACGAAAATCCTCTATCTGAGCGTTAGCACCTGTTCGCCATATTTTCAGCCATTTGAATCAAATTTACCATAAGCTCCGGATAGATGTAAAGGCCTTCGATCCATCTCATGGCCTCGGTATCTGGAGCCTTTGCAAGGTAAATTTGGGTTGTTTGCATGGCGTAATCCCGCAGGGCGTGATTGCTCACGATCTCCTAAGAGATGATGGGTCTGGCCCGGAACATCTTTCTTAGCATCGGGTTGTCGGAGGGGTTGCGGAAATCTGTATTGATATTGGCTCTGATAAAGTTGAAGAAGGTTGAGAGGTGGGCATATTTGATGCGCTTGGTTTGTTGTTTCTTCCCTTCGGTGATTCCGTTCAGAAATTCCAGGATCTCGTCAGTGGTAACGCTTTCGATGCTCCTTTCTCCGAAATCCTGGTTAAACCTGGAGAGGAGTGCCTCATACGACCTGACCGTATTTTTTTTGTGAATTGAACCTGTGGTACTCCAGCTAGAGTTTCCCCGCTTCTTTGATTTCCATTTTTCGCCCTCCTTGTGTTGGGGTTAATAATGCCATGGTGTCACGGTAACTATATGATGCCTTGGCAGGATTTGTAAGGAGATGGCGTAAGAACGAGCCGGTTGGTGTTAAGAGGAACCGGCATCCTGTTCATACACAAGTTCGCTGCTCTATCATGGCGAGTGGCCACAAAATATGGTGGCGTTTCACGACCTCTCAAACTTTGGAGATGTTGAACCTTGTGCCTCTTATGTCAGGTTCTTGAATCGGTTTCTGCCGTCGGCCGGGCATCATGGAAGGAACCGATCCAAATGACTTCTTCAACTCGGTGGGCGCCCAGGGGTTTAAGGGGGTTTGCGAAATTGCTTGAAAACGATCGAGACTTTCAATAATATGGTTGCAAAAGGGGGCAATCACCATGACAGGGACAAAGGGACAGGACCGATTGGATCGACTGGAGAAATTGGCCGAGGCGATGTTTGCAGGGACCGCTGAGCTGAGGGAATCCCAGGCGACTTATACTCAGGAGCGGAGAGAGGCATGAAAGAAAGATTGATGAAGAAATCCTCGCACTAAAAGAAGCCCAGGACAGGACGGATGAGCAGCTTGACAGGACTATCAAGAAACTGGATGATATCGGTCGCCAGCTTGGGGACCTGAGGCTGGTCCAGGGGGAAGTGGCCGATGAAGGCGGAGTGACCCTTCTGAACCGGGAAGGATTTGAGCCCAGGACGTTCAATTGATGTTCCTCGGTCCGGCCATTGATAACCGGTAACGTTGTAAGTTGACTACGGAGGTAGGCGGAGCACAAGATGAAAGCGCATGAGGAATTCATTGTTTCAAACCCGAATGTGATGATGGGAAAGCCGGTCATAGCGGGGACCCGGATCACGGTGGAACTTATCCTTGAAAAACTGGCGGCCGGTGAAAAGATTGAGCAAATAACCGAGGCGCATCCTCGTCTTACGCCCGAATCCATACAGGCGGCGTTATCATTTGCCGCTGAGGCATTAAAGGCAGATGTGGTGTATCCGATTGCCACGGAAACGGCCGCATGAAGTTCGTTGCAGACGAAAGCCTGGATTTTCAGATAGTCGAACGTCTGCGGCAGGACGGTTGGGATGTCTCATATGTTGCCGAGATGGAACCCGGTATTTCAGATGCCGACGTTCTGCATCTGGCGAACACCAGTAGGCATTAATCATCACATCGGATAGAGATTTCGGAGAATTGATATTTCGCCAGCATCTTGTGTCGAACGGCATCATCCTGGTCCGATTAGCCGGTTTTACGCCCCAACTTAAAGCGGAGACCGTCTCGTCCGCCATTAATCGCCATCAGGCAGAACTCCCCCATTCCTTTGTTGTCATCTCCCCGGGTCTTATCCGTATTCGTCGTCAATTGCAGTGAATCGCAGTATTTCCTGATTTGCCCCTTTCGGACAAGGAAAAAGAGGGTATGGATTTTTCTGTGTTTACTGAGTGCTGATGACACCCTCGACTATTTCCCCCCTTCCATTCCACCAGCCTCGGCAACATCTCATTGAACAGCTCCAGATCTGTGGCATCCAGACCCCGCAAAAGCACAATCAGCCTTTCCAGCCTGTCTTCCTGTTCACCTTCACCCGATGGGCGGCCCTATTCCTATGTGAACAATTTGCCGAGACAATGAGTCGCCCATTGCAGATCTTTCCCAAAAAGACACATTGTTTGCCTTGACTTACTCTCTTTCGAGATGTATGAGTTCCGTTCAGCAGGATTTTTTCACAGTATGTCTTCTTTGAACCC
>JAUPKI010000241.1 GCA_030837545.1 Thermodesulfobacteriota bacterium
AGGTCCGAAAGATCATTGGAGAGGTGCTCCGAATCTTCGGCTGGCCCTGCGAGGAGGCGGCCGACGGGGTTGAGGCCCTGGACCTTATCCAGAAACGACGATTTGACATTGTCCTCTGCGATATCCGCATGCCGGGGATGAATGGGCTGGAGGTCATGGCCGAGGCGCGGAAGATATGGGCGGATATGCCCTTTATCATGATCACCGGGTATGACAGGGACTATTCCTACGACCAGGTGATGGAGGCCGGGGCCCAGGATTTTATCACCAAGCCGTTTACCCACGGAGAACTCAAGGCCAAGCTGGGGCGGATATTGAAAGAACGGCGCCTGGCCCAGGAGAACATGCGTCTTTGGCAGGAAGAGGTCCGCCTCAACAAAAAGCTCTCCACCGTGCTCAGCGTGGGCAGGGACCTGAGTTCGGAACTCGATTTTGACCGACTTTTTCCCCTGATTGTCAGCAAGGTGACCGAGGTGATGCGGGCCGAACGGACCAGCCTGTATATCATCGATTGGGACCGGGGAGAGGTCTGGACCAAGGTGGCCGAGAAGGTGAATGAGATCCGTCTCCCGTTAGGCCGCGGGATCAGCGGCCGGGTGGCCGAGACCGGCGAGGCGATCAATGTGCTGGATGCATGGGATCTCCCCTATTTTGACCGGAGCTTTGACCTCAAAAACAACTTCCGCACCCGTTCCGTGCTCTGCGCGCCAATCACCAACCACTCCGGAGACCGGATTGGGGTGATTCAGGTGATCAACAAGGCCGGCGAGGGCGGATTTGACCCGGGCGACATCGATCTGCTGACGTCCCTTGCCTCGTCCGCCGGCATCGCCCTCGAGAACGCCTTCCTCATGGAGGAGTTGGGGGCCTCTTTTGAGGGGGCCATGCGGACCCTGGCCGCAACCGTGGACGCCAAGCATCCATTGACCGCAGGGCATTCGCAGCGGGTGACCGAGTATGCCCTGCAGATCGCCGAGGAGATGGATCTCAGCGAAGATGAACAGGTGGTGATCAAGTATGCGGGTCTGTTGCACGATATCGGGAAGATCGGCATCAAGGACAAGGTCCTGCTCAAGGACGGCCCCTTTACGCCGGAAGAACGGGCAGAGATGGACGACCATCCGGCCAAGACCCGTGCTATTCTCGATAAATTTCACTTCCCCAAACGCCTCCGCCAGGTCCCGGTCGTGGCCGCCTATCACCACGAGAAGATCAATGGCCAGGGCTATCCGTACGGTTTGAGCGGGGAAGATATCCCCTTGGTTTCAAAGATCCTGGCCGTGGCCGACGTGTTTGACGCCCTGACATCGCGCAGGGACTACCCGAAGTACGCAGACGGCGAAGCGATGGGGTTCGAGGGGATGCCGCCGCAAAAGGTGATCCATATCCTGAAGGCGGACAGCGGGACCCATTTCGACCCGGAGGTGGTGGCTGCCTTCCTGCGGTGTCTCCCCAGGGCCCTGGGCCGTTACCGGGGGAGCCAGTTCAGCCATGAGTATGCGGATGAGATGCTCATGGCCATTGGGGCAACCCCTTGCGGCGAGACGGATCGATGCCGGTCATGAGCACCTCGCTACCCCTCGACCTCTCGACGACGCGACCCCATGTCCTGCGAGTGAGGCCTCGAACGTGATCTGGAAAGAGGCGATGTCAGGACTGCGGCGCCGCATAATCCTGCTGACGGACATCGTCATGATCGCCGCGATCGTCGCCTTTCTTTTTTGCTATTTCGAGCCCCATCTCCTCTTTTCAAAGACCATTACCACCGGAGGGGACACCGCGTCCCACTATTTTACGGCCGAGTACCTGAGGAATGATCTCCTCCCGAGAGGGAAGATCTCCGGATGGTGCCAGGGAAATCTGGCCGGGTTTCCCATGCTCCAGAACTATTTTCCCCTCCCCTTTCTCCTGATGGCCCTCCTGTCCTGGGTCATCCCCCTGGAGATCGCCTTCAAGGTCGTCACCGTCTCAGGGACCTTTCTCCTCCCCGTCTGCGCCTATCTCTTTTTCCGCCTGTTGAGACACCCCTTCCCGGTCCCGGCCATGGGGGCCGTGTTCACGCTTCCGTTTCTCTTTATGGAGGGGAATTCCATGTGGGGGGGCAACATCCCGAGCACCCTTGCCGGCACCTTCTGCTACAGCCTCGGGTTCGCCCTGGCGATCCTCTGGCTGGGCCTCGTGTACCGGGTCGTGAGAGAGGGGAAAGGCCGGACGACGTGCGCCATTCTCCTGGCCATGGTGGGGATGTGCCACGGGTACACCCTTCTCTTTGCCGTCTTTGCCTCGGTCTTTTTCATGTTCACCCGGAAGGACCTGGGCCGCAACCTCAAGACGCTCCTTTACATCCACATCCTGGCCTTTTTCCTGATGGCCTTCTGGCTCATCCCGCTGATCTTTTTTTTGCCCTATACCACCCGGTTCAGCATCCTCTGGATCTTCTTTGACCTGAAACAGATCGGGAGAGAGATCTTTCCGGTGATCCTCTATCCTTTTATGGGCATGGGCATCGGGGGGGCCATCTGGGCCCTGGTGAGAAAGGCGCGATCGCCCCGGGACATGGCGCTGAGACCCTGGGCCTATGTCTGGTTCTCGGCCCTGTGCGGGGCCGCCCTCTACGGTATCGGATACCGGATCGGGGTCGTTGACATCCGATTTCTCCCCTTTCTCCAGTTTTTTCTCGCCGCGGCGGGGGCCATGACGTTTTCGTGGATCGCCTCCTACCGGAAGGCGGCGGTCCTCACGGCCCTCATGGCCCTAATCCTGACCTTTTTGTGGGTGGATGAGCGGGAGACCTTCATACGCAACTGGATCCGTTCCAACTACACGGGGTTTGAGAGCCGTCGGCTGTGGGAACCGTTCATGTCGGTCAACCGGTTTCTGACAGGGACCCCCAATGACCCCAGGGTGGTCTATGAGCACAGCATGATCCATCAGGGGGCCGGCACGGTCAGGGCCTTTGAGTCGCTCCCCCTCTTCTCGGGCCGGTCTACCCTCGAGGGGGTCTATATCCAGGGGAGCCTGTCGGTGCCCTTCATCTTTTATATCCAGTCCGAGATCTCCCAGCGGGCCTCCACGCCCATACCGAACTACTCCTATTCCCGCTTCAACCTCAAAAAAGGGGCCGAACACCTGAGGCTCTTCAATGTCCGGGAATTGATTGCCGCCGAGCCGGAGACCAAGGAGGCGCTCAAGGCCTCTCCGGAATTCCGCTTTCAATACAGGGCCGGTCCCTACGAGGTCTATGCCCTCGAGGGCGGGTCTGGAAGGTATGTCGAGCCGGTCCGATACCGGCCGGTCCGGGTCGCTGGGGGGGACTGGAGGCGACTCTTTTACAAATGGTTTCGATTGGGGGACCTAAATGTGCCCCTCGTGTTTACGGACAGGGTGGGGGAGAAGGAGCTTCAGAGATTTCACAGGGTGGGGGCGGAGACATTGGATATTCGGGACCTTCCGAGGGAGGCGGCAGGAGGGGGCGGCATCCTGAAGGAGACGGTCAGGGAGGAGGAGATCCTTATCGAAGGGGCAACCCCGGGGAGGCCGCTCATGGTCAAGGTCTCGTACCATCCCAACTGGCAGGTAGAGGGCGCCGACCGGATCTACCTGGCCTCTCCGGCATTCATGCTCATCTACCCGGAGACATCGAGGGTCAGGCTTCATTACGGCCGCACCTGGCCCGATCATGCGGGCGCGGCCATGACGGTCCTGGCCATCGTCTATATCCTCCTTCTAAAAATGTCTCGCATAAAGCC
>JAUPKI010000242.1 GCA_030837545.1 Thermodesulfobacteriota bacterium
GATGAATGCCTGGATGGAGATGGGTCCTCCCCAGAAAGACCAGGCGGGGCGTGAAAGGCACAAGACAGCGGGCCAGGTGGGCGCTGATCCCGGTTGCGCCCCCAGACATGACGATAACGTCTCCAGGGCTTAGGGCCAGGCTTGAAGAATCCCCGAAGACCGACGGGGCCAAGTGCCCCTCCGAAGTGAAGACCCTTTCATCACGATGAATGAGCTCCACCAGGGTGCACCCTCTGTCCAGAGCACCGCGCAGCGCAACGCGAAGGTCCGTATCCCTGTCGATTGCCAATGTGCGAAACTGGACCGATGGGTATTCCTGCGCTGCGCTCAGAAAAAGTCCGAGCATCCCTTCCGCGAGCAGCCGAACAGGAGTTTCAGTATCCTCCCTGGAATGGATCAGCACCACGAATTTCTTAGCCGGTGATTGAAGAAATGCCTTCAGGAGGAGAAAGAGCCCCCTAAGAAACCGCGAAACATCCGCTATGCTTCTTAACCTTCCCGACCCGCCTTGACAGAGGGTAATGACCATCCCAGCAAGGGGCGACAGGCCCGCTATTCTATCTACAGCCCTGGAGGCCCCTTCATCGGTTCGAATGTCGTGGCCCTCTGCGCCGGGACCGAAGTTGCCTTGCATGAACAGCATCGGAATTGTGTCAACCCCGTAATCCAGCCGGAGGATGTCCCCTGCGCTTCCGGCAATCCCGTCATCCCTGTCAGGCGAGAGAAGGAGGACTGACTCGCCTGGGCTCAATTCCATGGGAACAGAGGCCATCAACGCTACCGGGGTGTGGTTGAATACGAGCCGCTTTAAGATCGCCTCATCCTCTGAGGAGCTCAGGATGTCATCCCGCACTGGGTCGGGGGCAACAGCCTTGGCAGCCGGCTGCAGGCTGGCGCCTCCCTGACCGGCGATAACCTTGGAGATCCTCTGGGCGATGTCCTTCACGGTACGGACGCCTATAAAATCCTCCAATTCAATAGTGATCCCGAATTGACGTTCCGCAGCATCCATGATGATGGGGAGACGGCTGGATCGGATGGAGAGGTCCCTTCTGAGATCCATATCGGGTTGGATCTCCTCCCTATTGAATCCTGTAGCATCCATGATGATTCGAACAAGCCTCTCCATAAGATCTTGGCCCTCAGGCGCCTCACCGAGGGGAGGCGAGGCCTGTCCCGGAATGGAAGGGGTGGTTCGTAACACGAGTTCTGGGGCGGTTCGGTGAAATTCGGGAGTTTTTCTGACTGCCGAGAGGGAAACAAGCCTCGGTTCTCCTTCAACCTTCAGATGACCTTGGACAAAGAGCTGAGCAAGAGAGGTCTTGTAGGTCAGGCCCTCTGCGGAGGGAAGGCACGTCTGGATACATGCAGATTCAGGAAGCGTGTCTGCGATGAGATTACTCAATGTTTCGCCGGGGCCCACCTCCACAAAGAGCCGGACTCCGTAGTCATTCCAAAGGGTCTCGACATTATTCATCCAATGGACGGTAGATTCCAGGTGGGCCATCAGGATTCGCCTGATCTCATCGGGATCTGATGGATACGGCGCCATGGTCGTGTTGGAGATGACGGGAATCTGCGGGGAATGAAATGGAATCGAGGCAACGTACGCCTCGAGTTCATCATGGATGACCTTCATGATAGGGGAGTGGAAGGCCATGCTGACCCGCAAGAGGGTAGCCCGGTATCCCATTTCCTTCAAGCTCTTGCAGAGATCCTTGACCGCCTCGGTGCCGCCGCTCAGGACAACCTGATTCGGTGAATTGATATTGCCGATGTGGACATCCTCCCGTCCCTGGATCATCTCTTTCAGCAGATCCAGGGGGGCGTCCACTGCCGCCATGACGCCGGGTTCCACGTGCATGCCGGCGGCCTTGTCCATGCAGAGGGCCCTCTTGTTCACGATTCGAAACCCGTCCTCCGGGGAATAGACGCCGGCCAGGCACAAGGCAGTCAATTCGCCCAAACTATGGCCGGCCATGGCCACAGGGTGGATACCCAGGGTGGCGAGGTATCGGGCCATGGCGTATTCCATGGCGAACATGGCAGGTTGCTGCCACCGGGTCTTCTGAAGGTTCTCCTCTCGATCATGGAACAATAAGTGAAGGAGGTCGAAGTCCGCTGCCGCTGCGGCCCGATCCATCCACTCCCTGATGACGGGAAAGGACTCGTAGAGATCCCGCCCCATTCCTCCATAGTGGGACCCCTGTCCGGGAAATACAAAGGCGAGCGGTAGGGCCGGCAGATCCTCACGGCTCATGAAGATCCCCTGGTGCGCCAACGACTTCAGCGCCTTGTGTGAGACGATTCCGGCTTCGGCAAGGGAGGCCGACCTCTCGATGACCGTGAGCGCCTCCTCTTCGGATTGCGCCACAACGGCCATGCGGCAGTTAATGCCGTCCATCTCAGTCCGGAAAAAAGAGAGGCCCTGGAGCGTGGGGGAGCCACCCCCCTTCTCTCGATCGAGACTGGGTTCTCTGCCCGGTGAGACCAGGATCGTATCCCATTCATCCATGGCCTGCTCCACCTGCACGACGTAGTTGGAACCTCCGAACCCGAAGGCGTCGACCTGAAGCCTTCTTGGCCGGCTGTCCCTGCCCTTCCAATCAATCGGCTCCGGGGCGATGAGGAGGCCCGATCCTTCTAAGTCAATTTCCGGGTCTGGATGCATATAATTGAGGGTAGGAGGGAAAACCCCCGCCTTCATGGCCGTGACTCCTCGAATGAGGCTGTTAATCCCCGAGGCGCCCAGTGCATGTCCGATCTGGGATTTGAATGAGGTGATCACAGTGCGCTTGGAGGAATTGAAGACGGCTTTCAGGGCACGGACCTCCTCCACGTCCCCTTGCCGGGTGCTCGTGGCATGGCATTCCACCAGGTCTACGGCATCGGGCCCATAGGGTATCCCTCGAAAAGAGGCGCGGATGGCGATCTCTTGGGTGACACGGGTGGACTCCACCATCCCCAGATGGTTGTTGCTCGCTCCCATGCTGGTGACCACGGCGTGGACGCGCGCCCCTCTTGCGCGGGCCAGGCTCTCCCGCTCGATGACGATCATTCCCCCGCCTTCGCCGAGGACCATCCCATCCCTTTCCGCATCGAAGGGACGGGAGGTCTCCTGAGCGGGTCTTTCCTGTCCGGACAGCCCGTAAAGTGCGCCCAGGGCGGAGAATTCCAGAAAGTGCAAGTGGGTGAGTTTATCTTCACCCCCTCCGACGATGGCGGCATCGATGATGTCATTCCGGATCATCTGGATGGCGCTGTAAAGTGCGACCAGTGAGGTCGCACAGGCTGCGGAGACAGAATAGCTGGGACCCATGAACCCATAACGATTACAGATGAAACCGGCTGCTGCGCAGTTGAGTCTGCCCAGGAGGGTGGTGTCGTCCGGGGCCATGCGTCCGGACTTCACCTCTCGTTCGATGGCGCTCTCCTGATCCGGCGTGAGGTGAACCGCCCTTTTGATGTCGGCGAGGATATCGTGAACGTACTCTCTGATGATCATATCGGTGAGGGTCCCCGCGGCCTCTCCCGAGTTCTGGGAGATGAGGACCGCTATTCGTTCGCGCGGGATGCCTGAATCCAGGATGCCGGATGCCCGGATGGCCCTGTCCGCCAGCCACATGGTGAGCCTTGTCGCCTCGGTCATGGTCCGGAAATCATGGGGGGGTATCCCGAGTTCACTGCGGGAGATATGAAAGTCTAAGAAGGCGCCCACCTTGCAGTAGGTCTTGTCCGGAACCTGCGGCCGGGGATCATAAAAAAGGGTGTGATCCCACCGGGAAGGCGGAACCCATGTAATCCCGCTCTTCATGGCCAGGCTTGCAGCCCAGACTTCCTCCGGACTCTGCCCCAGGGCATTGAGTATGCTCATTCCGGTGATGGCAACCCTTTCACGATCGTCTCTGTGGGCGGCGACTCGCTTCAGTCTATGGCCAACTCCGGAGGATGGCGTTTCCGGGGTTTTCTCGATCGACCCCACAACGGGCTGATGCAGCAAGAGAGGGCCTTCGGCCAGCTCGCGGTGAAAGGACTGCAGCTTCCGGACCTCACGGATGAGGCCGGCACAGGCCCCACTCATGAATTGCCCACGTTCCAGACAACCCTGCTCATCCAGAGCCACCCCGCCTGGCCTGTCCATGCCTCTGGAAGCAGCGAAGAGGCTCCCCGCGGTCATCTCCTCCATTCTCGTCCGGAAGAAGGGCTCGTCTTGGCGGCCTGCTGCAAACTCCCTCTCCAGGGATAAAACGGCTTCGACTCTCGGGGTCCTCAAGGACCGCACCCGAAGTCCGGTGTCCTGGCCTGAAACGACTGTTCCCCCCGGAGGCGATTCCAGGATCATCCGCTGATAGAGCGCCGTCAAGGCGCCCGTTTCAACGATCTCCCGGGTGGCCAGATAGGCGGTGCCCATCTGGATGGCGTCCGCGCCGAGCATGGCGGCCATGAATGCGGTCTCCCGATTGAAGATTCCCCCGGCAAGGATCACGCGACAGTTTTGGAACAGGGATGGCTTGCGCCGTTTCAGATCCAACACCGTTTGCGCAAGGGTGAGTGTGCTGTGGCGCCCCACGTGGCCGCCAGCCTCATAACCCTCGCACACCACGAACCGGACGCCGGCTTCAAGGGCGAGCGGCAACAGGGCCTCATCGGGAGTGATATACATGACCTCCATGCCATGTTCTATCAATTCTCTTAAGGGGGAGAGATCACCTCCTGCGATCACTACAAAACGGGGTCGGTGTTTCTTTATCCAGGCCAAATGAAAATCCCGGAACGGGTTCTCGGCCAAAGC
>JAUPKI010000243.1 GCA_030837545.1 Thermodesulfobacteriota bacterium
ACCCCGAAACTAACGGGAAACCCTGAACTTTTGAACCCGTGAACGGTTACAATTTCCAATTATGGGCCATTCTTGTTGTAGGAACAAGTGGAGGATTTTCTAATGACCATGAAACCAACCTATGAAGAATTGGAACAAAGGGTCAAGGAATTAGAAAATGTAGCCCTTGAGCGCAAGCGGGTCGAGGAGGCACTGCGGGAGAGCGAGGAGAGGTATCATTCACTTTTTGAAAACATGCTGGAGGGATTCGCCTATTACCGGATGATTTTTGCAGAGGGCTGGCCTCAGGACTTACTGTATCTCGATGTGAACAAAGCCTTCAAACAATTGATGGGATCAGAGGATGTGGTTGGTAGGAAAATCACCGAGGTTGTCCCGGGCATCATGGAGGCCAATCCGGAATTATTAGAGATTTGTGGCCGGGTGGTTCTAACCGGAAAACCGGAAAGATTTGAGGATTATTTCGAGCCCTTGAAGGCCTGGCTGTTCATCTCGGTTTACAGCCCGGAAAAGGGATACTGTGTCGCGGTTTTTACTAACATCACCGAGCGGAAGCAGGCGGAGGAGGCATTACGCCGAAGTGAAGAAAATTTCCGTCATTCTCTGGATGACTCCCCATTGGGGTTGCGCATCGTAACCGCAAGAGGTGAAACCATTTATGCCAATCGGGCCATTCTGGACATCTATGGCTATGACAGCCTTGAGGAATTGAAAAGTACCCCCGTAGAAGATCGCTATACCCCGGAGAGCTTTGCCGAGCACCGGATAAGGAAGGAAAAGAGAAAACGAGGTGATGATGACCCGTCCGAATATGAAATCAGCATCGTAAGGAAAGATGGTGAAGTCCGCCATCTCAAGGTCTTCCGCAAAGAAATACTCTGGGACGGTGAAAGACAGTTTCAAGTCTTATACAACGACATTACCGAGCGCAAGCAGGCGGAGGAGGCGCTGAAAAAAAGCGAGGCACTCTACAGAGAAGCCCAAACGGCGACGCATATAGGGCACTGGGAACTTGACCCATCTATCATGACTCCCACATGGTCAGAAGAAATCTTTCATATCTTTGGCCTCGATCCTGAGGAGAGTGAACCTTCTTTTCCGCTGCACGAGAAGATTACCCATCCTGACGACTGGGATATTCTCAACACTGCTGTTACGACATCGATCGCTGAAGGAACTCCGTTTGACATCGAATTCAGAATCGTATGTCCAGATAATGCCATCCGGTGGATGCACGCAAGAGGATATCCAAGAAAGGATAGTCAAGGTAGAATCGAAAGGCTTTTTGGAACAGCACAGGACATCACCGAACGCAAACAGGCGGAGGAGAAGACCCTTGCATCTCTTCGGGAGAAAGAGATCCTCCTCAGTGAAGTCCATCACCGGGTGAAGAACAACATGCAGGTGATATCCGGCCTTCTCGATCTTCAGGCGAGGTTGAGCGGGAATCCGGAGCTGTCTGAAATATTGGATGAGACCCAGAGACGAATCCGATCCATGGCACTTATCCATGAAAAACTCTACGGGTCAAAGGATTTCGCAAGAATCGATCTGGCCGGTTATGTGAGAACCCTGTCACAGGACTTATTTCAATTGTACAAAATCAATCCAGGGAAAATAGATCTGATCATCCAAACCGACGGAGACGTTTGTGTGGATATTAACAAAGCGATCCCCTGTGGCTTGATTCTGAATGAATTGATTTCCAATGCGCTTAAACATGCCTTTCCCGGAGATAGACAAGGTGAATTACAGATCATGATCGATGATATGAAAAACACAGGAATAGAGATCGTCGTCCGTGATAATGGAATGGGCCTGCCAAACGATGTTGATATCCACCAGCCACGGTCTGTTGGTTTATATCTGGTGAACGGTCTGGCAACAAAGCAGCTTGACGGTCAAATTGAGGTAAGGCGGGGCAACGGAACAGAATTCCAAATCAAATTTCCTTTATGATTTGTTGGTGGGGAGGTCGTTATGATCAGTATGAACAGTGATAAGATCATGGTTGTGGAAGACGAATGGGTTGTTGCCGATCAGCTTTGCAGGAATCTGAAAGATCTCGGGTACACGGTTTGCTCAACAGCATGCACGGGAAATGAGGCCATCAAAAAGGCAGAAGCGGACAGCCCCGACCTGATCCTGATGGATATTGTTTTGAAGGGTAAAATGGACGGCATTGAAGCTGCCGGCCGGATCAACTCTCAGTTCAATATCCCGGTGCTTTACCTGACCGCTTACACAAATCAGGAATATATTGAACGGGCAAAACAGACAAACCCTTTCGGTTATCTGGTTAAGCCCCACAATCAGGAGGAACTGCACGCAAACATCGAGATGGCTCTCCACAGGCATCAGGCAGATAAAGCAATCAGAGACTACATGGACCGTTTGACAAGGTGCTACACGGGGACGATAAAAGCCTTCTCAGGCGTGATTGAATCGCGCGGACCTTATACTGCCGGTCATCACCAGCGGGTCGCGGAATTTGCGCACGCCATCGCCAGGGAAATGGGACTTCCCGCATTCTCGGTGGAGGGGCTCTGGTTGGCAGCACACGTCTATGACATCAGCCTTGCGAATATGCCCACTGAAATCCTTCAGGGCGCCGGGCGGTTGACAGGACACAGCCTGACCCTGTATCGCAATTACCCACAGTTGAGTTACGACATTTTAAAAGAAGTCAATTTCCCCTGGCCCGTCGCCGATTTTGCCCTGCAACATCGCGAATGTTTCGATGGTTCCGGATTCCCCCGGGGTATCAAGGGGAAGGATATTCTTATCGAAGCGAGGATCCTAACCGTGGCCCATGCCCTTGAAGATCTGACCAGCCATCGGGCCTTCCGGAATGCCTTCCCTTTAAAGCAGGCCCTTGATGAGATAAGAGCCCATCGTGGATCCCAGTATGATCCCGATGTCGTGGATGCCTGCCTGAGGCTTTTCAATGAGAAGGGCTATCAGGTGGAAGGTTGACGCTTCTTGCGCAGTTTACAATTCGGTTTGCTACCGATGGGGGACGCTATGAAAGATGATCATAAGACAAAGAAGCAGCTCATAGATGAACTGACGGAATTGCGCTCGCAAAATGCCGCGCTGAAAGAATCAGAAAGCGCGGAGAACTACCGGAGTCTGGTGGAAAACATCAGAGATGTCATCTATGAATTGGACAGTCAGGGCGTAGTCCTATATATCAGTCCGGCTGTCAGGGGTATGCTGGGATTCGACTCGGCTGAAATCGTTGGAAAGAACTTCACCGAGCTTGCGCATAAAGATGATCTAAGTCGTCTGACGGAATGGTTTTCTGAACTGCGCAAAGGCATTGAACAACCATTTGACTATAGAATCCGCAACAAATCCGGTGAGTTCAGATGGGCCGGGACGAGAATTAGGCCGATCTTGGCAGAGGGCCTGTTTAGGGGCGCCCGCGGAATACTCGTAGATGTTACCGAACAAAGGCGGATGGTGGAGGCGCTGCGCGAATCCGAAGAGAAATACCGCAGTGTGTTTGAAAACTCCATCATGGGGGTTTCCCAGGCG
>JAUPKI010000244.1 GCA_030837545.1 Thermodesulfobacteriota bacterium
ATTGGGTTCATTGGGTTCATCGGGTTTGGAAATAGGGTTCCGGATTCTACGCCGAACCCATTGCGCCTTAATGTACCGTTATGTTCCGTATGATCTCAAAAAACCGGGGTAGGTGTGGCTTCAGCCGCACAGGGAGCGTGGGCCGTGCGCCTGAAGGCGCACCTACAGAAACGGCTTTCGGGTCCGCTTGTCCTGATCTGCGCAAAGCGATCCCCCCAACTTATTGAGATGTTACTATGTTCCGTTAACCTTTTAGAGAAGTCGTCTGACAGACATATTGGAGCAATCAATACTTGCCATGAAAAAGGTCATCAAAATGAGAGAGATGTCCGACAACCAGGACGGCATCATTAAGAAGGTTGCCGCAACCGGCGATACGGGGAGAAGACTGAGGGAGATGGGACTGGTCCCTGAAACCGCTATCAAGATCCAGGGCCGGGCCCCCCTCAGGGACCCTGTCGCGGTCAAGCTGAGAGATTTTGTCTTGACCCTAAGGAATAACGAGGCAAGCAGCATCTTTGTAGAGGTGGATGTGCCCGATGCAGGAGAATTGAGGGATTGAGGAATTGGGGAATTGAGGAATTATGGAATTAAGGAATTGTGGATTTTGGGGATTGGTGGATTGAATACCTAAATACCTGAATCCCTGAATCCCAAATTGATTCCTGAATTCCTCAATCCCTAAATTATGTGGGTCGTAGACATGAAACAAAAGATCACCATTGCCCTGTCCGGGAACCCCAATGCAGGCAAGACCACGGTCTTTAACGCCATTACCGGCGCACACCAGCATATTGCCAACTATCCCGGGGTGACCGTGGAAAAGAAATATGGCACCGTCATTCACAAGGGACGTGAGATAGAGGTGGTGGACCTGCCGGGGACCTATTCATTGACCGCCTATTCACTGGAAGAGCTGGTGGCCAGGAACTTTGTGATCGATGAGAGACCGGACCTGGTGGTGGATATCGTGGATGCCTCCAGCCTCGACAGGCATCTCTACCTGGCCGTCCAGTTCAAGGAACTGGGTGTTCCCCTGGTGATTGCCCTCAACATGATGGATACGGCGGAATCCCGTGGCATCATCATCGACGCTGAGGCACTCTCATCCCAGTTCGGCGCGCCCGTTGTGCCCATGGTCGCCAGGTCCAACAAGGGGATTCAGGACCTCTTGGACAAGGTGGTCGCGTTAGCGGACGAGAAACCCCGGTGGGAGGCCGCTCCCATTTCTTATGGGATGGACATCGACCACGCCATTAGCAAGATATCTGAGATCATCGAGGCGTCCCGGATCTATGACAAAAAATATCCATCCTGGTGGCGCGCCCTCAAGTGCCTGGAGATGGACAGCCAGATAACCGATCTGCTGAACAGGGACCCGGAACTCGGACAGGAGATCAAGGCTATATGCGAGGATATCTACAAGCACACCATGAGCACCCTGGAGGAGGAACCGGAAGCGATTATCGCAGACCACCGCTACGGGTACATAGCGGGCATCACCAAGAAGGTGGTCAAGCGAAAAATCGAGTCGCGCATCAATCTGTCTGACAAGATCGACAAGGTGCTCACCAATCGGATCATCGGTCCCTTCATCATGGTCGCCATCCTCTATGGCATGTATTCCTTCACCTTCTGGGCCAGTGAGTTGCCGATCCTTTGCCTGGAGGCCTTTTTTGACGGGCTCACCAGGATCGTCCTGACAGTGGTCCCGGAGGGCATCGTCCAGTCCCTCATCGTCTCCGGCATGATCGGGGGCGTCGGGGGCGTCCTGGGGTTTGTACCTCTGATTATGTTTATGTTTTTTGCCATTGCCATTATGGAGGATTCGGGGTATATGGCCCGGGTTGCCTACATGCTCGACCGGGTCCTGCGGTGGTTTGGGCTCCATGGCAATTCGGTCATCGCCCTAATTGTCAGCGGCGGCATCTCGGGCGGGTGCGCGGTGCCGGGGGTCATGGCCACCAGGGTCCTGAGGGACCCCAAGGAGCGGCTCGCCACCCTCCTGGTGATCCCGTTTATGAACTGCGGGGCTAAACTGCCGGTGTATGCCTTGCTCATCGGGGCCTTTTTCTCCGGGGACAAGGCCCGCATCATGTTTATCCTGACCCTTCTCTCATGGCTCTTCGCCCTCTTTGCCGCCAAGGTCCTGAGGGCGACCGTCCTGAAGGGTCCGAAAACATCGTTCGTGATGGAACTGCCCCCTTACCGAGCCCCCACCCTCAGGGGGCTGTTGATCCATACCTGGGAAAGGACGTGGCAGTATATCAAGAAGGCAGGGACCGTTATCCTCGCATTATCGGTCGTTCTGTGGGCCATGATGACCTTCCCGGGCCTCTCTGAAAAAGAGATCGCCGGCTTTGAGAAAACGCGAAAGGAAATGACCGAGACCTTTCTCCGATCCCCTGAGGTCAAGGGGCTCATAACGAGCGAGAAAGACATCGCCGCGCTGAATGAGATGGTCCGGGCGGGGGTGAACGGGGAAACGCCACCCGAACTTTTTCCAAACAACCGGGACCTGGCGATGGTGGCGCAGACGGCGTCCGAACTGAAGCATGGGGAAACGGATCGGCAAAAACGAGATGAAAGATACCTCAAGGCCGCTTCTCACTATCGGGCCTTCAGGGGCCGGATAGACTATCATGACCGACTGCAGCAGCAGACCGCGCTCAAGGGAACCATCGCCGGGTGGATCGGAGAGCGTCTGGAGACCATTACCAGGCCCCTCGGCTTTGAATACAGGACCAACATCGCGCTGTTGGGCGGCTTCGCGGCCAAAGAGGTGGTGGTGTCCACCCTCGGGACTGCTTACTCTCTGGGCGAAGTGGATCCTGAGCAAACCGGCTCCCTGTCCGAACGGCTCAAGAACGATCCGGGATGGAACCCCCTCCAGGCCTTTACGCTCATAGTCTTTACCATGCTCTATGTCCCCTGCATTGCTACTGTCATCAGTATCCGCAGGGAGACATCGTGGGCCTGGGCCGGATTTTCCATCCTCTTCAATCTGGTGGCGGCCTATGCAGTCTCTCTCTGCATTCGGCAGGTTGGACTGGCCCTGGGGTTTTAACCCTACTGAATGGCAACCCGATAACCAACCCATCTAAAAAGGACACCCTTGGACCTCTGAACCTCTGGACCTCTGAACCCTGGAACCTATTTTCGTGGTAACATTTCTAATGGAGTGAATGTAGATATGGATAAGATGCCGATCACCCAGGAGGGACTCGAAAAACTGAGACAAGAACTGACCCATCTCGAAACCGTTGAGCGGCCCATGAATATCAAGGCCATTGCCGAGGCGCGAAGTCACGGCGACCTGAGCGAAAACGCGGAATACCACGCCGCCAAGGAAAGGCAATCGTTCCTTGAGGGGAAGATCAATGAATTGAAGGAGGCCCTGGGCAAGGCTGAGGTGATCCGCATTGATGACGGCCCAAGCGATCGCGTGGTGTTTGGACGGACCGTCCTCCTATATGACGTCCAAACCGAGGAAGAGGTGAGCTATCAACTGGTCGGGCCTTATGAATCAGCGCCTGAAAACGGGAGGATATCTGTTGAATCGCCTCTTGGCCGGGGATTGATCGGAAGGTTGGTGGGGGATGAGGTGAAGATACGGATACCTCGCGGAATCCAGGAATTTGAAATCCTCGAAATCCGATGAACCGACAAAGGGAAGATTCATGGAGACCATCAAACAGGACACGGCCGTAACCATCCGATTCACCCTCAAGACTGAAATCGCCCCGGGCGAATTTAGAGAGCATCCTGAAACCAAAACCCAGTTTATATTCGGGGTGGAGGAACAGGTCCCGACCCTGGAAACTGCCCTAAAAGGGTCAGGGGTCGGGGACCGATTTTCCCTTCACATCCCCCCATCCGAGATCTACGGCGAGCATAATCCCGCCCTGATCCGGGAGATCCCCAAGCAGGGTCTGGTCAAGCAGCGGCTCCGGGAAGGGCAGTTCTATCGCCAGATGAAGCTGGGAAGTCTGGTCTCCTTCAAGGTCCTGGAGGTCAGGGAGGATACGGTGCTGGTGGACTTCAACGAGCCGATGGCCGGCATCTCCGCCTTCATAGAGGGGGAGGTGGTGTCCATTCGGCAGACAACCGAAAAAGAAATCGCCGAGGCCCGCGAGAACCATCGAAGAAAGAAAATCGGGTGCGGCTAATGATCCAACGCATCTTCATTCACGGGTTAGAGAGCAGCAATCAGGGGACCAAGGCCATCTTCTTTCGGGACAAGTACCCCCATATGATCCTCCCGACCTTTGAAGGCCCGCTGACGGAGCGTATGGGAAAACTGAACCGGATCCTTCTCGGGAAATCGGAGATCAGGATCGTAGGGTCCAGTTTCGGGGGGCTCATGGCTGCGCTCTTCGCCATGGAGAACCCGTCGCAGGTGGCACGGATGGTCCTCCTTGCCCCGGCCATCCATATGATGGATTCCGCCCCCGGCAAAAAAGACACCGTGGCCATTCCCGTTTCCATCTACCACGGGACCGAAGATACGGTCATCCCCCTCTCGAAGGTTCAGCACATGGCGCCGAAACTCTTTTCCGACCTCTCATTTCATGTGGTCAACGACGACCATTACCTCCACAGGATATTCAAGACCTTGGACTGGGACACCCTCCTGTCCTGAAAAACCGCCTGTTTCTTATTCGACGTTGGATGTTGGACGTTCAATGTTGGACGTTCGTTTTGTTGGCCTGTGACGTATACCAGTCTATCTGACGGCACACGCCCCGAATGATCCGCACCTCCCGTGCCCTGAGCGGGAGCCTTGAAAGAAACCGTCGGATATTCAGCAGCCAGTGCTCCGGATTCTGTGGATCCAGAAACCCGATCTTCGTCAGCACTTCCCTGAGATGGTCATACATCCCCTCTAATTCAAAGCTGTTGGCCAGTCTCGGCTCCGCCTCTACCGGGTCCTGTCGAGCGGCCAGGAAAATCTCATAGCAGACGATCATGACGGCCTGGGCCAGATTCAGAGAGGAAAACGAGGCGGTAGGGATGGTAACGATGGTATGACAATAACGGAGATGGTCATTGGCAAGCCCCCGGTCTTCCGGTCCGAAAAGAATGGCCACCAGATTGTTCCGGGACAGGGTGACCAGGTCATGGGCAAGGTCCCTGGGTTGGGACAGGGTCGGCCTCAGGGCCCCCGTTCGGGCGGTGGTCCCTGCAATATGGTGGTATGGCGCCAGGGCCTCTTTCAGATCGTCAAACACCTCCATCTGTTCCACCAGATCGACGGAATTCCCGGTCGCGGTCTTGAGCATCCGGGAGAGATCGCAGTTCTTGGGTGCAATGAGGACGAGCCTGCGAAGCCCCATGTTGCTCATGGCCCGGGCCGCGGCCCCGATGTTTTCAGGGATCTGGGGGTGAACCAGTACCACAGCGATATGATCGAGGTTTGCTTTCATAGGAAAAAGAAGTGACTAACCTCCGTATTCCACGCTTCACACTCCACACTCCACACTTTAGTCACTTCTATTCAATATCTGTAGGATCTCGGCAGTGAGTTCATCGCTGTTAAAAGAGAAGGTTACGGTCCCCTTATCCACCTCAAAGGAGATGAGCGTGCAGGCGTATTCTCTTGCCACGCCCTCCAGGATCTCTCTGAATTGCGCCGCATAGGGATGGTCCGGGCTGTCTACCTCTTCCGGGAACAGATCCACCTCAAACGAACCTGGCGATATCTTCATGTTTCAGTTGCCCCTCCCAAACATATGCCGGTCGTGAGGTTGACCGATGGCCAGATCAATACCCCTTTAATGGAGAAAATGTCAAGAATCATCCTCCATCCCTGGCTAATTCGTCCCTGGATTTGGGGGATTCCACCCATGGTGTTTGACGATTTTTCAACTTACGCAAGCGAAATTTTCATGCAGGCATTCCCTGTTTCCTTAGCTTCTGAAGGGAGAGAGGTGAGGACGGTGGTGGATGAAAAACGGGGGGATTTATTGCACAACCGCGGCCAGGGTCTCGCTCATGCTGATATCACAACCGCTCAGTTCACAAATGCCGTTGCGATATCATTCCGGACCGAAACGGATTCATGACCCTGGAAATATTACTGTCAATACCTGGTCATCGTTTGGAGATGGTGGCTTTTATATGTCAAGTCGATAAAACGCTGTGATATCAAGTGGGTAAATGACCTTCCAAGGCACGACGAAACCGTTAGCTGGCCATGGTATGTCAGATTTCGGCGCGGCCGTCTGGATGATGGTATCACAAACATTCGTTCGACAGAAATCTTCTTGAGATGCTTTTACGAGAGAAGACTGAATTTTGGGACAATAGATGTTGAGGTTATCCCGTTCCTTTGCCTGCCGGATTTTGCATGATGAATGTCCTGGCAACAGAAGATTCAAGAAAGACAGTAGAAAAACAGATAGATGGATAGAGGTAATCCTCACCCTCCTCATCGATTACACGGATTTCATCGTGTCTCTCAGCCTCTTCATCCGGCAAGGCCTGATAAATCTTCCATTGCTCCAGGGATGCTTCGTTCCCCTGATTGTCAATGCAGACAACAAGCCGTTTTCCTTCGAGATGATCTATCATGATGATTCTCGCAGATAATGTTTTACCTTGATGTTTCTTTTTCCAATCCCGTGGGCTTCAAACCAATGGATTTCAGCCCGCGTGATAGCACCGTCCGAAAGCCGCACCTCGGCGATTCCCTTCATTTATTTGTCACCAACGTCATACCCCTTGATTTGGCAAGACCCGCTATGAGCAAATCGTACGGGCCTATGGGCATGCCTTTCTTTTCGAGTTGGGCGCGAATGGCAGCAGACTCTCGCACAGAAGACCGATCCAGGTTTATCGCGTTTAACGGCGACAGGAATTTGACCATTGCGGCCCGGGTACGTTGCTGGTATTGGCTTTTCTGAACCCCATACTCAAGTTCAAACACCGTGATGATGGAGATCGCCACTTCCTTTGGGGAGTGCTGCCTGAAATGTTCAAACGCTTGGGGCGGACGCTTTTTGATCAGGTATATGCAGATATTGGTGTCAAGCAGGTAGCGTATCACAAGGATTCCCTTTCCTGCATGGGAGGCTGGCAGCGTCCATGTTCGAAAAAGTCATCCGGAAACTCATTGAGAGACTCAAAGAGCGAATCCCATGTAGGGTCCAACGGCTCCAGTATGACCTGGTTCCCATCTTTGTATATCTTCACCTCATCGCTGGGGAATCTGAACGCCTTGGGCAGCCTGACCGCCTGAGAATTCCCATTCTGAAAAATTTTGGCCGTTTCCATGTAACCTCCTTACCGTGCATATATATTATCTGTACATACGCTTTTGTGGACTGAAAGTCAAGGATGTGCTGTCTGGAACGGTGGATTCAAAATGAAAAAACCGGGACGAATGAAGCATTCAAACCGGTATCTGAGCGCTGTTGAGCGGGCGATGAGTCGCCTTTGTGGTGGGGCACTGAAGCCCGGGGTGTGCTGGTGTCACATCTTGTATAGTGAATATACGCGGTTGCATTTGTCCCGCAAATCAGTCTCCTTTTGCATTCTGATTCGCATGGAACTTAAAATATGG
>JAUPKI010000025.1 GCA_030837545.1 Thermodesulfobacteriota bacterium
AGATCTTAAATCCCAATTGGGGGGTTTTTGTTTAGAGACTAAATGTATATAAACCTACAGATACAGATGTAGATAAAAGGAGGTGCTCATATGTCAAACCAGAATGCCAAGGGGAAATTGAAGTACGCATCGCCGATCATCGTGCCATTAGGATCGATGGCCAAAGGATCCGGAGCCTGTACAACTGGAAGTGGCTATACTGGCACATGCGTTTATGCGCCTGGTGCAGACGCCCCTTATGATACGACTGCTTGCGGTCCGGGTGCATTACCAGCCGACTATTGCTCGGCGGGAACCACCGCAACTGCTCTTTCTGCCTCTTATTGCTCGAGCAGCGGGGTTACCGCGTCAGACTATTGCACGGCCGGCACTTGTGCACCTGGACCAGCCGCATATTGCTCTTCGAGCGGGGTGGAAGCAGGAAAAGCGTGCGGGGCCGGGACGACCCCAAATACTAATACTGGTTGAACCACGGGGTCAGCAGCCTGCGTATAGCAACGTGCAACGGTGGATCCGGGCAACATTGACATACTTGGTTGCCCTGCTATGTCAGATTGCACTGCCGATAGCGGCACATAAGAGACCGCATTACTGCTTGTCTTACCTCGCGTTCTAATGCTATCCTCCGTGATGCTCGCGTTCCAAGCGGAAAGCAGCGTTAGGGCGCAGAGTGGTCATTCCGGAACAATCGCTCAAGGCTGACCGGATTCATTTTTTGGCAAAATGTCAGGCGGCATTGTTGTCCCTGATGTAATAAATGGAGGAAATGATCCATGAATCAAACGGACAAACCGATTGCCAATCCCATCGTTGTGCTCCGAGAGGAGTTCGACGACTGGGCCGTACTCTTCAATCCTGATACGGCCGATGCCGTGGGAACCAATCCTGTCGGTGTGGAGGTATGGAAACGGATGGACGGCAAGAGAAGCATCGAGGAAATCGTGTCGGAGATCAAAAACAGCTTTGAAGACACTCCGGACGACGCCCTCAAAGAGATCGCCGCCTTCGTTAACACCCTGGATGAAAACGGTTTTGTGGGGCTGGAAGTCGAGAGCAAATAACGGATGCCTGAGGAACTCAAGGACAAGACAGCACCCCCGGCGTCAAGGGTCATGCGGTCCCCGCGCAACTTGGACATTGAAATCACTGCCCGCTGCAATCTGCACTGCCGTTACTGCTACTTCTTCAACAACCCGGCGGTAGATTACCGGGACCTTCCTGCGGACGAGTGGCTCAAGTTCTTCGACGAACTGGGGTCGCTCGGCGTGATGAGCGTCATCCTGGCGGGTGGAGAACCGTTTATCCGGGAGGACTTGCCGGTATTCCTCGACGGTATCGTCCGCAACCGGATGCGCTTCTCCTTCCTGTCCAATGGCGCGCTGATCGGCGATGAGATCGCCGCTTTAATCGCCCGCACAGGCCGCTGCGAGTATGTCCAGGTGTCGGTGGACGGTTCACGCGCAGAGATCCACGACTCCTGCCGCGGGCAAGGCTCTTTTGACGGTGCCATACGCGGCATTCGCACCCTGCAGCGGCATCGGATCAGCGCGGCCGTGCGTGTCACGATTCATCGGAACAACGTGCATGATCTGGAAAACATCGCTCACTTTCTTCTGGATGAGATGGGTCTGCCGAGTTTCGGCACCAACTCCGCAGGGTACCTGGGCACCTGCCGCGTAAACGCGGACGATCTGCTGCTGAACATAGACGAACGCGAGGAGGCCATGGCGACCTTGCTGCGCCTGGCCGAGAAATACCCTGACCGTATCTCGGCCACCGCCGGTCCGTTGGAGGAAGGGCGCACATGGCGCCGAATGGAAGAGGCACGGGCACAGGGCAGGCCGGCCTTTCCCAATCGGGGTCGCCTCACCGCGTGCGGCTGCCCGAGCAGCAAAATCTCCGTGCGTGCCGACGGCACCATCGTTCCCTGCAACATGCTAAACCATATAGAATTAGGGCACATCAACCATGATTCTCTGGCAGAAGTATGGCAAAACAGCCCGGCCTTGAACCAACTCCGCAACCGGCGCACGATCCCGCTGACCGATTTTGAGTTCTGCGCCGGTTGCTCATACATACCTTACTGTACCGGTAGCTGTCCGGCGCTGGCCTACACGCTAACAGGCAAGGTTGACCATCCCAGTCCGGATTCGTGTTTGCGACGATTTCTTGAGGAGGGTGGTACGATTCCATGAGCGTGCCGAGCGGCATGAAACCGCAGGAGACGGGACAGGAGGGAATGCCTGCGCTCAGGACTTTGTATTTCTACTTGACCGAAGGGTGTAACCTCGCCTGCCGCCATTGTTGGATGGGTCCCCGGTTCGACCCCACAGGCGACCATTATCCCACCTTGCCGGTCGAGTTGTTCGAGACGGCTATCCGCGAAGCCAAGCCGCTGGGCCTGAGTTGTGTCAAACTTACCGGCGGCGAGCCGTTGTTACATCCCCACTTCACCCAGTTGCTCGAGATTGTCCGGCGCGAAGCGTTGAGGCTGATAATCGAGACCAACGGCCTGCTGTGCACGCCGGAGATCGCCGCTGAGATCGCCAAATCTCCCAATCGATTCGTATCCGTAAGTATCGACGGAACGGATGCAGCGACCCACGAATGGGTGCGCGGTGTACCAGGATCTTTTGAAGCAGCCCGACAGGCGGTGCGCACCCTTGTGGCCGCCGGCATCAGGCCGCAGGTCATTTTCACGGTGATGCGCGCTAATGCCGGCCAGGTGGACGCCATAGTGCGAATGGCCGAAGAACTGAGCGCGGACTCGGTCAAGTTCAACGTGGTGCAGCCCACTGCACGAGGCGAGAAGTTGCATGAAAACCAGGAGACCCTGCCCATCGCCGACCTCATCAAGTTGGGGCGGCACGTGGAAGAGGAACTGGCGCCTAAGGCCAAGTTGAAGGCGCTCATTGATTACCCACCGGCTTTTAGAGCCCTTCATCGCATCGCCCGGGGGGAGGGGGGTGGCGCATGCGGGATCTTCGGCGTTCTGGGCGTCATCGCCGGCGGACACTATGCCCTGTGCGGCATTGGCGAGCAGGTGCCGGATCTGGTCTTCGGCAAGGTGGGGAAGGACAGACTGGAAGAGATCTGGCGAGAAAACGCCACCTTGAAGGCTCTGCGGGAGGGACTGCCTGAACGACTGGAAGGGGTCTGCGGCCGCTGCCTGATGAAGAGGAGCTGCCTGGGCCAGTGCGTTGCCCAGAATTACTACAGAAAGGGCAGCCTGTTTGCGCCAAACTGGGTCTGTGAACAGGCGGAAGAAGCGGGTCTCTTTCCAGCTTCACGCCTGGCGTCAAAACCCACGCAGTCTCCACGTATCACTATCGGCAATGCCGTTGCAGAACAGTAACGGGAATGTCCCCGGGGCCATGTTCTTCGCTGCTTATATCGGCTCCAGTATGAATCCGACTCTGCGCGAGCCGGAGATCATGGAGATCAGCCCTTATGACAGCAGGCCCTTGCGCGTTGGCGATGTGGTCTTTTTTCTTCCAGCCCAGGGCGATCGGCCGGTCGTACACCGCATTATACGTGTGACCCCTTCAGGTATATCCACCCTCGGTGACAACAACACCATGGAAGATCCTCTTCTCTTGCAGCCAAAAAGCATCAAAGGCAGGGTGGTGGCCGCCTGGCGTGGTCAAAACCGGCGGAAGATCGCGGGCGGCTTGCAGGGCCGATTGGCGAGCCGCTGGTTCAATTGGCGACGCGTCCTTGACCGTGGCCTGTCGCCGCTGCTGCACCCCCTTTATCAGGGCCTGTCTCACTGGGGGTGGGTCGCCCGGGTATTGCCTGCTCCATTGCGGCCGCGCATCGTCGTCTTCCACATACGAGGCCGGGATCAGTTCCAACTTCTGCTGGGACGGCGCATCATTGGGCGCTACGATGACCTTAGGCAGCAATGGCAGATCCAGCGGCCTTTTCAATTGTTTGTGGATGGACGGGTGCTTCCCAGGCAGCAGGATAGGGACCGATCGAACCGGCAAGCTTTTGCTGAATGGGAACGAACCATGAACCCGCTGCGGGCGCAGGAAGCGTTGCCTAACCTCGTCCTGGCTGATGGGAGTCATTGGGAAATTGCCGCCGGTGACGAGGAGGCCGCAGCCATCATTTCACAACTGGGAAGCGCGATGCGGCTCGGCATGACACCAGGCGCAATCGAACCTTCTCATCAGGGCAATCTGTGCCGGCTTCTCGTCCAGGTTGACGCGCACTCGTCCGTGGCGAATTGTTATGTTCCGCTGGCATCAGACAATGACGGCGTCGTTGTCTGCATTCTAAGCCCATGCGAGCACTGGGGCGGCCCGTACGTCAATCTTGTACGATTATCGCTCGTCTTTGCCCGCGAGGCGCAGGCCCGCGGAGGAGTCCTCATTCACGGTGCGCTCGCTGAACGGGACGGCATGGGTGTGATCCTGGCTGCGCCGGGCGGGACGGGAAAGACCACGGCCAGCAATCGGCTTCCGGCCCCGTGGCGTTCGCTGTGCGACGATACCACCCTGGTGGTGCGGGATCCGCAAGGCAACTACTGGGCGCACCCCTGGCCCACATGGAGCCGTTTCCTGGACGGGGGGCCGGGCGGCGCCTGGGACCTACAGAGCGCCGTGCCTCTCAAGGGCATATTCGTCCTTGCCCAGGCGGTTGAAGACCGGGTGGAACGGGTAGGCCCAGGGCATGCGGTCAGCATGCTCGTAGAGTGCGTGGGGCAGGTCTCAAGGTTCATGGTGCCGGGCCTGTGCAAAGAAGACGTCCGCGCCCTGCATCTGGAACGGTTCAATAACCTTTGCGCCTTGGCCCGGATCGTACCCGCACACGTGCTTCACATCAGTCTGACCGGCGTCTTCTGGCAAGAGATCGAGCAGGCGCTTGAGGGAGTCCCCCGTGAGGAAGCGCAGGAAACGATCAGCAAGAATGCGTCAAAATCAAAGGCGCAGAGCGCTGGATAGTTCCGTGAAATGATGCAGGAGCAGGCTAAAGCGATAAGAGTGAGGACACAACGCGTCCTACAGCTTGGTCGCGCCGTGCGTTTTGTCTGGCAAAGCACGAAAGTCTTGACCATAGCGAACAGCCTTCTCATTGCTGTCCAAGGGATATTGCCGTTACTCCCGCTTTATCTCATGAAACTCATGGTGGACGCCGTAACCTCAGGGATGGCGGCTCCTGATAAATGGGTCGCTTTTAAACACGTGCTGTTGCTCGGTTGCTTGATGGGGGCAGTGACCCTGTTTGCTTCCCTGATCCGCTTGATAGCGGGATTTATCAGCGAATGGCAGTCTTACATCGTCACAGATCATATGAACGACGTCCTCCTCGCCAAGTCCATTGAGGTCGATCTGGAGTATTACGAGAGTGCGCGATACTACAACACACTTCATCGCGCCCAACGCGAGTCCCCCTCTCGACCCATGAGTATCGTGCGTGGTTTGGCGCAGATTTGCCAGAATGGGATCTCGCTTTTGGCAATAGCAGGACTGCTCGTGTCCTTTCATTGGATCATCGCGGTAATCCTGTTCATTGCCGTCATTTCCGGTACCGCAGTACGATTAAGATATACCGGCAAGATGTATCGCTGGCAACGTAAGCAGACATCCGCGGAACGGCAAGCCGGATACCTCAATTGGATCCTCACCGACAGCAGCCATGCCAAGGAAATCCGTCTGTTTGACCTGGGTCCCCTGTTCATCCGCCGGTTTCGCGATCTCCGCCGAAAACTCCGAAAGGGAAGACTGGCCATCACGCGCAGACGTTCCATCGCTGATTTTTCGGCTCAGACCTTTGCAACCGCGGTAA
The DNA here is from genome assembly GCA_030837545.1 of Thermodesulfobacteriota bacterium. GTDB lineage: Bacteria > Desulfobacterota > DSM-4660 > Desulfatiglandales > Desulfatiglandaceae > AUK324. Next base: position 5,794 of record JAUPKI010000025.1, read on the forward strand.
TCTACGGTTTGTATGGTTATTTTGCTTATCAGGCGATGTGGGGGAAGGCCACGTTGGGTGATCTGGCGATGTATTATCAGGCATTTCAGCGCGTGCAGGGATCTCTTCAGGGGATATTGAGCAGTCTGGCAGGGCTGTATGAAGACAACCTGTTCCTCTCCAATCTCTACGAGTTCCTTGATCTGAAACGGACAGTCATCGAACCCCTTCATCCCAGCCCTGTGCCTCAGCCGATGCAACGCGGCATCGTGCTAAACCATGTGAGTTTTCAGTATCCCGCAGGCACCAGAAAGGTTTTTGAGGATGTTTCCCTCACCATCCGGCCGGGAGAAGTGGTGGCTTTGGTGGGCGAGAATGGCTCGGGTA
>JAUPKI010000245.1 GCA_030837545.1 Thermodesulfobacteriota bacterium
CCGAAAGGGGAATGACTGTCTGGTGGTCACCAGTAAGGACAGATGCCTCTGGGCATTTGCCAAAGACGATTGGCAGGCCCTTGAAGACAAGGCAGCGAACTTACCCCTGTTTGACAAGGCAGGGATTGCCTTTCTGAGGGGGTTTATATCCTCTGCAGTAGAATGTCGGATTAAGAACGGCAGAATAACGCTGCCGCCCAGTCTAAAGGAGGATGCGGGTCTACAGAAAGAGGTGGTTCTCGCTGGACAACTGAAAAAATTTGAGATCTGGGACAGGGAACGATGGGAAGAGGAGTTTGAAAGGGTCAAGGACGCCTTCCCGGAGGCCAGCCCGTCCCTGCTGGAATTGCGGATTTAACAGGCTGAATCTTGGAGTACCCTCACACACCGGTGCTTGTGGAGGAGGTCGTCAAGCGCCTTATCCATATCCCGGAAGGGACATATGTGGATGGAACCGCGGGCGTTGGCGGGCACAGCGAAGCGATTCTGGAGCGATTGGCGGGGAGAGGGCGCCTCATCTGTCTGGACAGAGATCCTGACGCTGTCCATCTGTGCAGGAGGCGGCTGGCCGCCTTTTACAACGTATGCGTCATCAGGGCAAATTTCGCCGAGTTAGATGAGGTCTTGAAGGACCTCAGTCTCAAGAGGGTCGAGGGCGTCTTATTGGATCTGGGGATGTCCTCTTACCAGCTTGAGAAATCCGGCAGGGGATTTAGCTTCAGCAGGGGGGAGCCTCTTGACATGAGAATGAATCCCGAAAACGAACTGACCGCAGGTCATTTTGTAAATGAACTTCCTGCACAGGATCTCGAAGAAATACTGAGAGCTTATGGCGAGGAAAAGAGGGCCCGATCGATTGTCAAGGCCATTGTTCACGCACGCGAAAAGGGACCGATTGAGACCGCCTCCCAGTTAGCTTCCGTAATCGATGCAGCATATCCCAGACCTCGCCAACACAGGTTCAAACACCCCGCAACCCAAACATTTCAGGCGATCAGAATAGCCGTTAACCGAGAACTTCACAACCTCGACGCATTCCTCGACAAAATCCCATCGCTGTTGACGCATGGCGGGAGACTGGTCGTACTATCTTACCATTCACTGGAAGATCGACGGGTCAAACAGGCCATGGTGGGCTGGGAGCAGACATGTACCTGTCCTCCTGATTTCCCTCGGTGTGTCTGCGGAAAGGCGCCCCTTTTCAGGCGTCTGTTCAAAAAGGGGCTGAAACCGGGGCAGAAAGAGCTTGAAAACAATCCAAGGGCACGTAGCGCCATCATGAGGGCTGCAGAAAGGGTCACGCGATGACAAGACCGGAAAAGCTATCCAGGATGATGACCTCCCGCAATTCAAAGACGGGCATTCGGCTCAAAAATTCCCGACTCAAAAAGCGCCGATTCCATGTCACCCGAAGACAGGTCGTTCTGATCATCCTCATGCTGTTTTTTTTCATGGGGACAGGGATCGGCTATGTGTGGTCCAATTTTGAAAGGACCCAGATCGGGTATGACGTGAGTCAGTTGAAGAAAGAAGAAATGCGGCTCAAGGAGATCAACCGAAAACTGCGACTGGAACTGGCCCTGTTACGATCCCCTCAGAATCTGGAATCCAAGGCGGTCAAAGAGTTGGGACTCAGACAACCCACACCTGAACAGATTGTCATGGTGCCATGAAGGTTGCGGAAAAGAGGTGGATCCGATTCCGCATCTATGTGATCGCTGTTTTTTTCCTCCTGGGTTTCGGAGCCATATTCGCCAGGGCCTATCAGCTCCAGGTCGTTGAAAAGGACTATCTACGGGGTACTGCCGAAAACGGCATTATCGGCACCGCCCAACTCCCTCCCGACCGCGGGATCATTTATGACAGGGAAGGCAATGAATTGGCCCTCAGCGTCCAGGTAGGGTCTGTCTTCGCACATCCAAGACAAATTAAGGACAAAACAGCGGCAGCCAGGCACCTGTCCCGGATCTTGAATGAAAAAGAGGCCAACATCCTCAAGATCCTTTCGGGAACGCGGCCATTTGAATGGGTAAAGCGGAAAATACCCCCTGATCAGGCTCAGCAGGTGGCAGAGCTGAAGATCGATGGGCTCGGCGTAACCGCTGAGTCCAGGCGGTACTATCCGGGCCGGGAAACAGGGGCCCACTTGATCGGTTTTGCCGGAACTGACAATCAGGGGCTGGAAGGGCTTGAAAAACAATATGACGTCCCGTTGAAGGGGCCCCCGCGCCAGATGGTCTGGATGCGGGATGCCTTAGGCAGGCCCTTTGCCATCAACAAGCCTGTCCCTTCCGGTCAGGGGATGCACCACCTGATTCTCACGATTGACAAGGATATCCAGTACAAGGCCCAGGAGGCCCTGGAGGCGGCAGTAACAAAGAGCAGGGCCACGGGGGGACACTGTCTCGTCCTTGACCCTGAGACCGGTGAGATACTGGCAATGGCCGTAGTTCCGGGATTTAACCCGAACCTTTTTTCCAAGTGTAATCCGGATCAATGGAGGAACCGGGTCCTTACCGACTTGTTTGAGCCAGGGTCCACCCTCAAGGCATTTTTGCTTTCAGCGTCGCTGGAGGAATCGGTGGTAACGCCGCTTTCCGAGTTCTATTGTGAGCAAGGGAAATACAGTGTCGGCGGGAGGGTGGTCCACGACACCCACAAGTACGGCAGGATGACCGTTGCGGATATCGTTATTCATTCCAGCAATATCGGAGCGATCAAGATCGGTCAGAAACTTGGATATGCAAAATTTTCCGACTATTTAAAACGATTTGGGTTTTCCCAGAAGACCGGCATCGATATCCTGGGAGAAAGAGAGGGATTTGTCCGATCACCGAAACATGCAAGACCCATCGATCAGGCAACGGTGTATTTCGGGCAGGGGATGACCACTACGTCTTTGCAACTGGCGATGGCCATGGGGGCCATTGCCAATGGAGGAAATCTGATGCGTCCCTTCGTTGTTAAAAAAATTGTTGATGAATCAGGCCGCGTGGTGGAAGAGACGTCCCCGAAGGTCGTGAGACGGGTGATCTCTGAACGGACGGCAAAAACAGTCACCCGCATTCTTGAAGGGGTTGCAGGGAGCGAAGGAACAGCCAAAAGGGCCGCTATAGATGGGTTCAAGGTGGCCGGAAAGACAGGGACATCCCAAAAGGTCGACCCCGATACAAAACTGTATTCCAAGAGCAAATACGTCGCCACGTTTGTGGGGTTTGTCCCCTCGGATCGGCCAAGGCTATTGATTTCCGTATCGATCGATGAACCTAAAGGAATGGTGTATGGGGGGCTGGTAGCGGGCCCGGTGTTCAGAGAGATAGGGTCGTGGGCACTCAATCACCTCATGGTCAATCCGCAGCCGGGGCTTCCCACCGTCGCTGAGGCGAGCGTTGGAAAGGTCTCGAGGGACATCTCTCAAGAGGCCGCTAAACGCCCTGAGTCGCCCGAGGTGAAACAGCTTGCCGAAGACCTGATGAAAGGATTCCTCCCCGATTTCAAGGGGATGGGGATGAGAGAGGTACTCAAGAGGGGAAGGTCCCTGGGCCTGAAGGTGTGTCTGGAGGGTTCCGGCCTGGCCGTCGCTCAAGATCCGGAGGCCGGCTCCCCTCTCGAGACAATCGGTACGGTAACGGTGAGCTTCAATCCGCCGGGACCATCTTGACATTCCTATCACTTGATGAAGCCGCAAAAGGCGAGGGATTGAAGGACTGAGGGATTGAAGGATTGAAATCTGTGAAATCTGCGGCGCAGAAAGGGCCATATGCGACTGGGGGATCTCATCGATGGGATGACCATACTGGATTTTCAGGGCGATCCGGATTTGGAGATACCCGCCATTGCCTATGATTCCCGTCTAATACAGCCGGGGGGCCTGTTCGTCGCGCTGAGAGGGCATCGACAGGATGGCCATGATTATATCGGGGATGCGATCTCCAGGGGGGCCGCAGCCGTCCTATCGGAACTGCCGCGGCCTGTCCGTGCCGGGGAGCAGGCAAACCGGGTGGCCATGATCCAGGTCCCGGACGCCCGCAGAACATTGTCCGGACTGGCCGTCAGATTTTTTGACGCCCCTTTCAAAAACGTGAATCTGATCGGCATTACCGGTACGAACGGGAAGACTACCACGGCCTACCTGCTGGAATCGATTCTCGTTGCGGCAGGGAAACGGCCTGGCGTGATCGGCACGATCAATTATCGATTCCCCGAACATGTCCTGGAGGCGCCGGTAACCACGCCTGAATCGCTCGACCTGATGCAGACCCTGCACAAGATGGCCGACAGCGCGGTTACGGATGTGGTGATGGAAGTCTCCTCCCATTCCCTGGATCAGGGACGGGTCAGGGACTGTCGCTTTCAGGTGGCCGTCTTTACCAATCTGTCCCAGGACCATCTCGACTACCACGGGTCCATGGAGGCCTATTTTGAGGCAAAGGCGCGGCTCTTTAGACCCTCTCAAGAAAGGGGGGACAGCGGCCCTCCTCATGCCGTCATCAATGCCGATGATCCCAGGGGCCGGGACCTGATCGAACTGACCAAGGCCCGGATCATCACCTACGGGATGGGGAAAGGGTGTCTCATACGGGCTGAGGACGTCCACGTCAGCCGGGCCGGCCTGAAGGCCCGGCTCATCACCCCGGCAGGCGAAACAGACATTGCCTCTGCGCTCATTGGGGCGCATGACATCTACAACATCATGGCTGCGGCCGGGGCCGCTTGGGTCATGGGCATTGCCCTTGAATCCATATATGCCGGCATCCTTCGGCTGAGAGGGGTTCCGGGTCGTCTCGAATGGGTGAAAAACCGTCGCGGGTTGGCCCTGATCGTCGATTATGCCCATACGCCGGACGCTCTATTGAAGGCGCTTCAAGCCGTTAGGCTGCTGACAACCGGTCGTGTGATCACGGTCTTTGGATGCGGGGGCGACAGGGACAGGGGGAAACGCAAAGAGATGGGCCGAATAGCGGGGATGGGAAGCGACAAGGTCTTTATCACCTCGGACAATCCTCGCACCGAAGATCCCGCGGCCATTGCAGCTCAGATCGAAGCGGGGGTTATGGAATCGGGGATCAGAGATTATGTGCTCGATCTGGATCGCAACAGGGCCATCCAACAAGCGGTTCGCATAGCGCATGACGGGGATCTGGTCTTGATTGCCGGAAAGGGCCACGAGACCTACCAGATTGTCGGGCGTCAAAAAAGGTCCTTCGATGACCGGGTGGCAGCGGCTGAGGCGGCCAATGAGTCCGGGGATGGATAAGCCGGGAAGCGGGGAGCAAGGAGCAAGGAGCAGGGAGCCGGGAGTAGGCAGTAGGGAGTAAGGCGCAAGGGTTTCGAACAGTCAATTCGCAACCTTCGCTTTGAACTCAACAGACTCAATAAACCCAATAAACTCAATAAACCCAAGCATCCAGCATCCAGTGAGGAAGACATGTCGGTCGGTTGGGGCAACATAACGGTGAAAGAGATCCTCGACCCTGTGGGCGGGGCCCTGATTTCAGGAGTATCGGGAACCCTTCTCACGCGGATCAGCACCGATTCCAGAACCACCCTGGAGGGAGACCTGTTCTTTGCCCTGAGGGGAGAAACCTATGACGGGCATGACTTTGCCCTAAAGGCCATGGAAAAGGGAGCGGCGGGGATGGTGGTTGAACACGGGTGGGTCCGTTCTCAAGGGGCCGGAAGGGGTCCTGATTCGGTTCCATCCAGTCTCCAGGATCTGGCGATTATCTCCGTAGACGATACCCTTAAGGCCCTGGGCGATCTGGCCGCCTGGTGGCGGCGCCAGCACAGCGTCAAGGTCGTTGGGATTACCGGGAGTTCAGGCAAGACAACGACCAAGGAAATGACTGCGGCCATACTTGAACTGGGGAACAGGACACTCAAGAACCAAGGCAACTTCAACAACCTTATCGGGCTGCCGCTCACGCTCCTCAGGCTTACCAGGGATCATGCGTGCGCCGTCCTGGAAATGGGAATGAACCATCCCGGGGAAATCGCCCGGCTGACGGAGATCGCAGACCCGGATGTGGGCGTGATCCTCAACGTGGGCATGGCCCATCTTGAAGGGCTGTCGGACCTGGACGGCGTTGCGCGGGCGAAGACAGAGCTGATGGAGGGGATTTCATCCAACGGTCTGGTGATCTTGAACGGCGACGATGCCGCCCTGATGCGAAGGGCCTCCCTCTTTTCAAAACAAAAAATGACCTTTGGCCTCGGGAAGGAAAATGATGTCAGGGCAACCGGCATCAAAAATGATGGGCCTCAGGGGACCCGGTTCTCGCTGGAATACCGCGGCAACATGTGGCCTGTGCATGTCAAGGCGCCGGGGCTTCATCATCTGGAAAATGCCCTGGCCGCTGCAGCCGTCGGTCTCGGTCTGAATCAACCCCCGGAACATATCATAAAGGGGTTGGGGATGTTTTCGGCGATCCGGGGACGCTTCGAGGTCGTGTCCCTTGAGGGGGGGATTATCCTTGTTGACGACACCTACAACGCCAACCCTTCCTCCCTCCGCGCCGCCATGGAATCGGTTGGGTCGCTGGCGGGACAGGGGGAAAGGATCATCGTGGGCCTGGGGGAGATGCTGGAGCTGGGAGATGCCGCAGCGCAGGCCCACAGGGAGGCGGGCCGCAAGGTTGCAGAGGGAAAGGCTTACTGGCTTTTCGCCATGGGCCCCCATGCCTGCGATATGATAGAGGGCGCCCGGACGGCCGGCATGCCTGAGGATCGCCTGAGGATCGTAGATAGCCACGATGAGATGGTAAAGGAGATCGGCCATGTGATGTCCCGGGGAGACCTGATTCTCCTGAAAGGCTCACGGCGGATGCAGCTTGAAAAGGTCGTTCAAGGCCTGGGCGGTCGGGCGTGTGGCGCATAGGGCATAGCGCATGGGGCATGGGGCATGGAGCATAGCGGACGGGACATGAGAGACGGGTTTTCGGGAAAGGCCCTTTCCGCTCGAAACTGTTCCCATAGCAAGGAACTGACTGGAGCCCATCCGGTTGGGACGAGGCCTAACAAGGATTGAACGATCGTGGAAGGAGGAAGGGCCGTAATGGATACCGCAAAGAAGGTGCTGGTGGTTGATGATGAGAAGGGAATCCGGTTTTTGCTGTCGGAAGTCCTCCACAACCAGGGCTTTGAGGTAAGCCTCGCGAGGGATGGACAGGAATCGTTGGACAAGCTCGAAAATGACCGCTTTGACCTGGTGGTCACCGACATCAACATGCCCAGGCTGGACGGCGTCGCCATGCTGAAGCGCATGAAGAGGACCGGCCGGAGCGAAAAGATCATCATCATGTCAGGAGATCCCTCAGACCAGGGGCTGTCAGACACGGAGATACCGAACCTGGTGACCCGCCTTCTCAAGCCCTTCAGGCTTGACAACTTCCTCAGTGTGGTGCTGGCTGCCACGGGCAACGGGGTGGACAGGATCGGAGGCACACAGGGCCGGGAGGCCGCACTATAAGGATAAAAGGACCCTTCTTAACATGCTGTATAAACTGATCTATTACTTCCATACCGAGTTCTCGTGGCTGAACGTCTTCAGGTATATCACATTCAGGACGATCCTCTCCAGTCTGACCGCCCTGGTGATCTGTTTTGTTTTCGGGGGCTGGGTCATCAAAAAACTCGAGGCCATGCAGGTGGGACAACAGATCCGGTCCGATGGCCCGCCGGATCACAAGTCCAAGGCAGGGACCCCGACCATGGGAGGATGCCTGATCCTCCCGACCATTGTCTTTGCGACCCTCCTCTGGGCCGATCCGGTCAATATCTATATCTGGCTCGTCATATTTGTGGCCCTTTTCTTCGGGGGCATCGGCTTTGCCGATGATCATCTGAAGGTATCGCGGAAAAACAGCCGGGGTCTGAGGCCCGCTGCCAAGTTTTCGCTCCAGATATTCGGCGCATTTCTTGTGGTCCTGATCCTCTATCTGCACCCGGGATTTGATTCTCACCTCAATATTCCTTTTCTAAAAAACATTTCACCCGATCTCGGGATCGGCTATATCCCCTTTGCCCTTTTCATTATCGTGGGGACGTCCAACGCCGTCAATCTGACAGACGGGCTGGACGGGCTGGCCATCAGTCCCCTTACGGTGGCCTTTGCCAGCTACCTGGTGTTTGCCTACTTAGCCGGGAATATCAAGACCGCTTCCTATCTTCAGATCCCCTACATCCCCGGGGTCGGAGAGATATCGGTCCTTTGCGGCGCCCTGATGGGGGCAGGACTCGGGTTCCTCTGGTATAATGCCTATCCTGCGGAAATCTTTATGGGCGACGTGGGTTCCCTGCCGTTAGGGGCCGTATTAGGCACAGTCGCCGTTATTACCAAACAGGAACTGGTGCTCATCCTGGTCGGCGGTCTTTTTGTCTTTGAGGCCCTTTCCGTCATCTTCCAGGTGGCGTATTTCAAGCTGACAGGGGGACAGCGCATCTTCCGCATGGCGCCGATCCACCATCATTTCGAGTTAAAGGGGTGGCCTGAACCAAAGGTGATTGTCCGTTTCTGGATTATTGCCATCATTCTGGCCCTCCTCTCCATCGGCACCCTGAAGCTGAGGTAAAGAGAATGGCAAACGCTCCCGTGCGGAAATTCAACGTCCCATCCGCCGTATTGACGGGGCCTGATGCCAGGGTTCTCATTGTCGGTCTCGGGATATCAGGGCTTTGGACTGCGCGATGGTTGACGCAACGGGGGGCCCGCGTGACAGTGACCGATCTGAAAAAGGCGTCGGATCTGGACCCTGCCATGGTGAAGGAATTGCTGGCATCAGGGGTCCAACTGGAGACCGGGGGGCACCGGGAAGAGACCTTTCTGAATGCGGATGCCATTGTCGTGAGTCCCGGCGTGCCCCATGATATGCCGCTGATCCGTGCGGCTTCTCAGAGGAACATCCCGGCGATCGGGGAAATGGAGTTGGCAAGCCGTTTCATCGACACCCCCATCATTGCCGTTACCGGCACCAACGGCAAGACCACGGTGACGTCCCTTGTGGGCGAGCTGCTGGAACATGCCGGGATGAAGGCCTTCGTGGGGGGCAACATCGGGATGCCTCTCATGGCCTATGCCGCCGGAAAACAGGAGGCGGACTACCTGGTGGTGGAGGTCAGTAGTTTTCAATTAGATACCATTGAGACCTTCTGTCCCTTCATCTCCGTCGTCCTGAACATCACCCCCGACCACCTGGAACGGTATGCGGATGTGGACGCCTATGCTCAATCCAAACTCAGAATCTGCGAAAATCAGGGCGCTGGGCAGTATCTGATACTCAACGACGATGACCGGAGGCTCTCCTCACTTGATCCTCCCTCAGGGGTTACGCTGCTGAGATACGGTCTCGCACAGAGGCAGGGGGTGAATGCCTTTATGGAGGGGGGGACGGTAAAGGCCGGCCTGACCGGAGAGCAGACCCACTGTTTTTCCCTGGACCGCTTCGGTCTGCCCGGCTTTCATAACCAGGAGAACCTCCTGGCAGCCGTTCTGATCGGCATCGTTCTCGGGATCGACGCTGGAATTATCCAGGATACGATCGACCGGTTTAAAGGACTTCCCCACAGGATCGAGTACGTGGGCGAGGTGGACGGGGTCCGGTTTTATGACGACTCAAAGGCAACCAATGTGGACGCCGCCAGGCGGGCCATCGCCAGCTTTGACGATCCAGTGATTCTGATTGCAGGAGGACGCCACAAGGGTGCGGACTATGGGCCATTGGTGGGGGCAGGCCACAAACGGATCAAAGGGGCTGTGTTTTTAGGAGAGGCCAAGGGACTGCTGGCAAAGGCATTTGAGGACATTATTCCCTATGTCACAGCAGCCCGTATGGAGGAGGCTGTGGCAACGGCCTTCTCTATGGCAGAACCGGGCGATGTGGTTCTCCTGGCCCCGGCATGTTCCAGTTTTGATATGTTTTCGGATTATCGGCGCCGGGGCGACGTGTTCAAGTCCTCGGTCAAGGGGCTGGGTCATGACTGAAAAAAAACTGTCAGATTCAGGATACGACTACATGATCTTGGTCCCTGCCATCCTTCTCATCACCCTGGGCCTGATTGCCGTGTACAGCGCCAGCTCCAACCTGGCGGAACATCGTCTGGGAGACAGCTACTACTACCTCAAAAAACAGGTCCTGTTTTGCATGATCGGGGTGGGCCTCATGGTCTTGACGCGATACATCCCCTGCACCTTGTACGCGAAATGGGTCTACCCGTTGCTCCTGGTCAGCGTCTCCCTCTTGGCTCTCCTTCTGGTTCCGGGGCTGGGCCACAAGGTGGGAGGGGCTTCAAGGTGGATGAGTTTTGGCGGCATCTCATTTCAGCCATCTGAACTGGCAAAGTTCTCCCTGGCGGTGTATATGGCCTACTCCATGTCCAAGAAAGGGAAAGACATGACATCCTTTTCAAAGGGTCTCCTGCCCCATCTCTTCGTCGCCGGGGTATTCATGGGGCTCATCGTCCTCCAGCCGGACCTGGGAACGGCGGTGATTATCGGAGGCTGGATCCTAATCGCCCTGTTTGTGGGGGGGGTCAGGATGTATCAGCTCGCTTCCATCCTGCTCCTTTCGTCGCCGGTCGTAGTATGGCTGATCTGGAATGCGGATTATCGCGTCAAGAGGGTGTTGGCCTTCCTGAATCCATGGGAAGATCCCAGGGGCATCGGCTTCCAGATCATACATTCCTTCTTGGCGTTTGGATCCGGGGGGATTTTCGGGGCGGGCTTAGGCAACAGCAAACAGAAGCTCTTTTATCTGCCGGAACCTCATACCGATTTCGCCCTCTCCATCATTGGAGAAGAGCTGGGCCTCGTGGGGGTTTCGGCTGTTATCCTCCTGTTCGGTCTCCTGATTACAGGGGGAATACGGGCGGCGCTCAAGGCCAAGGATCTCTACAGCACCTATCTGGCAGTCGGCCTGACCTCGTTTATCGGGCTCCAGGTGCTCATCAATATGGGGGTTGTCATGGGTCTCCTCCCCACAAAGGGGCTGACGCTTCCCCTCATCAGTTATGGCGGTTCTTCTCTGTTGATTACCCTGGCGGGAATCGGTGTGCTGTTGAATATCTCGGCGAGGAGTTGAGGAGACAGGTCAAGGATGAACGTCGAACGTCGAACGTCGAACATCTAACGTCGAATGCGCAAACGAATGTGTTTGTAATTTAGGGTATGGAGGCAGCAATTGAACGGAAAATGGGGTGAAGAGTGGAAAAAGAAGAGGATTTAAAATTGGGTTCTTGATTCGATGTTGGATGTTGGACGTTGGATGTTCGAGTTTAGATGCTGAACGGTCTTGGAAGGCGCCCCCGTGGAGCATTCAGAACGGCAAAAAATTTCGGGATTCCGACTGGTCATCGCCGGGGGAGGCACAGGGGGGCATCTCTTCCCGGGGATAGCGGTGGCCAGGGCGCTGAAGACGCGGATGGGGGATGCTGAGGTCCTCTTTGTGGTCGGTCGGAGGCCTATGGAAAGAGACATACTGTCCCGCTCCGGATTCGAGGCCGTATCCATCGATGTTGAAGGGATCAAGGGGAGGGGCTGGAAAAAGGGGATTCCGGTGCTCTTCAGACTGCCGAAAAGCATCCTCCAGTCAGCCTCCATTATCCGGCGCTTTTCACCCTCCGTCGCCCTTGGCGTGGGAGGATATTCGGCAGGGCCGTTCTGCACAGCCGCCAAGTGGATGGGGATCCCCACGGCCATCCATGAACAGAATTCGTACCCCGGGGTGACCAATCGCCTCCTTTCCAGGATCGTGGATCGTATATTTATCTCGTTTGAGGAAAGCAGATCCTGTTTCAGTAAAAGAGAGGTGATTCTTACCGGAAATCCGGTGCGGCAAGAACTCGTTCTGTCCCGTCCGATCCGGCCTGAAGGGGAGCAAGAATTCACGGTCCTGGTGGTGGGGGGGAGCCAGGGTGCCCAGGCCATCAACCGTATATTCGTCGAGGCCCTTGACGGTCTGCGGGAAAAGGGGAAAAAGATAGCGGTCATTCACCAAACCGGAACCATCGACTACGAACGGGTCGTGAAGGATTACCGGACCAGGGGGCTCGAGGGGGAGATTTCGATGTTCATTGCCGACATGGCCACGGCCTACAGCCGGGCGGACATGGTGGTGAGCCGCGCGGGGGCCAGCACGATTTTTGAACTGGCCGCATTGGGAAAGCCCTCGATCCTGATCCCCTATCCCTACGCCACCAACCGTCACCAGGAGATCAATGCAAGTGCCCTGGTCCGGAAGGGGGGCGCGGAAATGATGCTCCAGGAAGAACTGACCGCCGAGGGCCTCGCTAATGCCTTGACACGATATATGGACAACCGGCCGGCCCTTCAGGAGATGGGCGAGCGGGCCCGTCAGATCGGGAGTCACGACGCGGCAGGCGAGATCGTCGACCGGTTGATGGAGATGTCGAAAGTGACTAAAGTGAGCGAAAGTGACTAAAGTTAGGGTGGGACAGTTGACTCTATTGGGCTGGACATAGAAAACTGAAATCTCAATAAAGGTAATCGTTCACAGGTTCAGGGTTTAACGTTCAGGGTTAAGGACAAAAAAGGGATGACAATACAACCTTTGAACCTCTGAATCTTTGAACCCGTGAACGGCTACCAATAAAGATAATAGGGTTGAACCATGACGCAGTTTGGGAAGGTGAGACATATCCATTTTGTGGGGATCGGGGGGATCGGCATGAGCGGGCTGGCCGAACTCCTCATCAATCTGGGGTACGAGGTCAGCGGATCCGACCTGAGGGCCACGGGCGTTACCAGGCGCCTTACAGACCTTGGAGGGACCGTGTTCGAGGGTCACCACGCAGATTACATGGAGGGGGCCGATGTGGTGGTGTATTCCTCGGCCGTAGCAGCCGACAACCCCGAGCTTTCAGAGGCGAGGGACCGCCATATCCCTGTCATACCCAGGGCCGAGATGCTGGCTGAACTGATGCGGCTCAAGCATGGCGTGGCCATCGCCGGGGCCCACGGGAAGACCACCACTACGTCCATGGTCGCCTCTATCCTGACATGCGGTCAGCTCGACCCCACTGTGGTGATCGGAGGGAGACTCGACATCTGGGGCGGATCCAATGCCAAATTGGGACAGGGGGATATCCTGGTAGCCGAGGCCGATGAAAGCGACGGATCCTTCTTGGCCTTGTCGCCCACCATTGCCGTGGTCACCAATATCGACCATGAGCATATGGACCATTACGGAGATATGGAGGCCATTCGGCAGACCTTCATTGATTTTATTAATAAGGTCCCGTTTTACGGCACGGCCATCCTCTGCCTGGACAACGAGGAAATCCAGTCGGTCATTCCCCGGCTCAGAAAGAGATGCCTGACCTACGGCATGAGCCCACAGGCAGATCTCCAGGGAAAGGACCTGGAAAAGGAGCAATGGGGGACCTCCCTTGAGGTGCTCTACCATGGTCGCTCACTGGGCAGACTGACCGTGGGGATACCTGGAACCCACAATGTTCTGAATGCCTTGGCCGCAGCGGCCGTGGGCCTCGAACTGGAGTTGAAGATCGAGGTTATCAAGGAGGGCCTCAGGGCCCTGGGGGGACTCGCCCGACGCTTTCAGGTCAAAGGAGAAAAAGAGGGCATTCTCCTCTTAGACGACTATGGACATCATCCCACGGAAATCATGGCGACGCTCAAGACAGTCAAGGAATGCTGGCCCGACAGGCGGCTGGTGGTTGCCTTTCAGCCCCATCGATACACACGGACCCGGGCCCTTGTGGACCGCTTTGCCATTTCCTTCAACGATGCGGACATCCTTGTCGTGTCCCCTATCTTTGCAGCGGGGGAAAAGCCCATCGAGGGGGTCACGGCAGAAGGGTTGGCCCAACATATTCGGGAACACGGCCACAAGGACGTCATCTACTGCCCCGCACAGGAAAACGTTGTCTCCACCCTCATGGGTCTTGTGAGACCGGGGGACCTGGTCATGACCCTTGGCGCCGGCAATATACACCAGGAAGGGGACCGGCTCTTTGAGAAGTTAGAACCCTGATCAGGGGATCGGACGGCGAACCCATGAACCCCAGGCAAAAGGCTGAACTGCTTCAAATCGCCGGCGGAAGGGTCGAATTTGATTCGCCGATGACACGGCGCACCACCTTTCGAGTGGGAGGGAATGCCGATGCCCTGTGTGAGATGCACGATCTGGAGGATCTCTGTCGGATATTGCCCTATCTGGTCAGGGAAAATATCCCGTATCTGGTGATCGGAAGGGGGAGCAATCTACTGGTAAGGGACGGCGGCATTCGAGGCGTGGTCATCCTCCTTTCCGGGGCCCTTAGCCAAATCCATTCCAAATCGCCGGATGGTTCGGAGATCCTGGCAGGGGCAGGCCTCTCCATTGTCGATCTCTTGACAGGGTGCAGAAAGAGGGGACTGTCAGGGCTGGAGTTCCTGGCGGGTATCCCCGGCACGGTCGGAGGGGCCGTGGCCATGAACGCAGGCGCCTTTGGAGACGAGATCGGCGCCTGGGTCCGGGAACTCCGGCTGGTCGATCCGCGAGGAGAAGTCCATGTCATCCATCGATCCCGGCTCACGTTTTCTTACCGCACTCTCGATATGGAAAAGGGGGCTGTCATCGCACAGGTTGCCTTTCGGATGAACCTGGAAAACGAAAAAAGCATCGTAGAGAAAATCAGCGGATGTCTAAAGAGACGAAAGGCCTCCCAGCCCCTCGAATACCCAAGTGCCGGTTCTGTATTCAGGAACCCTGTCAATGATTATGCGGGGAGGCTCATCGAGCAGGCGGGCCTCAAGGGGAAATGTATCGGCGGGGCCATGATTTCAGACAGGCACGCCAATTTTATCATCACTCAGGCGGGGGCGTCGGCAGCCGATATCCTGGCCCTCATCGATGAAGCCAGGAATGCGGTGATGAAAACGGCAGGAATAACGCTGAAACTGGAGATACGGGTGGTAGGAGATCCAGCCGACCTGGATACAGCAGAAAGATGGGATGACCTCAGTCTCTGATGGTCCATGCCCTGTCTCCAGGGCATGGCAACCGGAAAAAAGAGGCTGGTCTTGAGGCAAGGGTGTTTTATGGAAAAGGGGAATAAGAGAATGGGGGCGGCATGGGGCCGGATCGGATCACTCCTTGGCGTGATCGCATCCGGCATCTCTAAGGTCTCCCTTTTTCTGGTGGTGATAACGGGGGTCAGCCTCTGTTTTCTCTCTCTCTACCATTACCTCCTGACCTCTCCCTACATGAGGCTCGAGCAGGTCGATATCAACGGGGTTGACCCAAGGATGAGAGAGGAACTGATCCGGATGTACGGTCTGCACGACGGTCAGGGACTCTTGAGCCTCCACCTGGATGAATTGAAACGAAAAATGGAGGCCCATCCCTGGATCCGCACGGTCAAACTGGAAAGACGGTTTCCCCACACCCTGGTGGTGGAGGTGGAAAAACAGGTCGCCGCAGCACTGGTGCGCATGGATGATTTCTACTATGTCAATCGATGGGGTGAGATATTCAAACCGGTTTCCGGGAATGATGACGTGGACCTTCCCCTCATTACGGGGCTTTCCGCGGACAATCTGCAGGTCCAGGAGGAACTGAGGCGCGCGATTCACGTGGTGAAGGTCCTCGAGCCTGAAGAGGGGCCCTGGTCCGTGTCGGAGCTTTCTGAAATCCATCTGAGAAAGGACGGGGCCATGTCTCTCTATTTCAATCATGTGAAGGCGGAGATTACCTTCATGTGGAACGAATTGGCCGACAAAATGGACGGGCTGAGGAAGGTGGCCGAACATCTGAACCAGTCCGGGAAGAGCGACCTGGTGACGCGTATTAACCTCAACTATGTGGACGGAGCAGTGGTCTCTTTCAGCAGTAGCTGATAAACCGATGGGCGTCATGGAACGTGTAGGACATATGGCTCAAACAGCGACACCCCCCTCGTTATGGGCTTTGCTCCATGGGCCATGCGGGCAGCAGGGGATTGAGGTGACGACGGGATGACAGGGGAAATCATTGTAGGTCTTGATATCGGCACGACCAAGATTTGTGCGGTGGTGGGCGAAGTCAGGGATGATGCCGTAGAGATCATCGGAATGGGGAGCCACCCCTCCGATGGGCTCAGGAAAGGGGTCGTCATCAACATCGAGCATACGGTCGATTCCATTAAGGAGGCGATTGAAGAGGCTGAGACCATGGCGGGCTGTGAGATCAGCTCGGTCTATGCGGGTATCGCGGGGGGCCATATCAAGGGATTCAACACACCAGGCGTCATCGCCCTCAAGGAGAAGGAGGTCACCAAAAAGGATATCGAGCACGTCATCGAGGCAGCCAGCGCAGTCGCCATTCCCATGGACCGGGAGGTGATCCATACCCTGGTCCAGGAGTTTATTGTCGACGATCAGGATGGCATCATGGATCCTCTCGGGATGGCCGGCGTGCGCCTGGAGGCGAAGGTGCATATTGTGACCGGTGCGGTCACATCCGCGCAGAATATCATCAAGTGCGCCAACAAGGCAGGTCTCGATGTCTACGATATCGTGCTCGAACCTCTGGCATCCAGCGAGGCCGTCCTCACCAAGGAAGAGCGGAACCTCGGGGTCGCGCTCATTGACTTTGGCGGCGGCACCACCGACATGGCCCTCTTTTCCAGAGGCGCCATTCGGCACACGTCGGTGCTGGCCCTGGGCGGGGACAATCTGACCTATGACATTGCCGTCGGCCTGAGGACTCCCAAGTTAGAGGCGGAAAAGATCAAGATCAAATATGGGTGTGCCCTCTCGTCCCTGATTGGCAGGGATGAAACCATTGAGGTGCCGGGTGTGGGGGGAAGAAAGCCAAGGACCCTTTCCAGACAGATTCTGGGAGAAATCCTGGAACCGAGGGTGGAAGAGATCTTTTCGCTTATTTATAACGAGCTGGCGAGCGCAGGCTACGAGAATATGCTGGGGTCGGGGGTAGTGGTGACAGGGGGGTCTGCGGAACTTCCGGGGGTCAGCGAACTGGCTGAGCAGGTATTCAATGCACCGGCCCGGGCCGGATATCCCCAGGGGATACTGGGGCTGACAGATCTCGTCAACAAACCGATGTATTCCACCGCGGTGGGGCTTGTCCTGTACGGGGCCAGAAATTGTAAGCGGAAACGGAAATTCCGCATCCGGGATGGCAATATCTTTCATCTCGTCATGGAGAGGATGAAGAAGTGGTTTAGGGATATTGTTTGATTGGGGACCGGGGAA